>NZ_JBBKBJ010000005.1:0-175316 GCF_037890145.1 Phocaeicola sp. HCN-6420 | reverse complement strand
TATAAGAATTTATTTTAGAATTATGAAACGTTGGGTTCAACTCACCATAAAAAATACTATAATTCTTGATTCTTTATATCATTTTGACTATATTTGTAAAAAATTTAAAAAATGAGTGAGTATTAATACTGTTTTTTTAATTTTCACTTATAACATAAACGAACTTCTATAATCATCCGACTCTATCGAGACTATAGTATAGTTGTATATTTACCTTAAATTTAAAAACAGATATGAAAAAAAGAACCAAGTTCTTAGGCTCAAGGAACATCCTTCGAGCAGCTTTAGTTGGGGGTCTTATCACGTCACCATCTTTATGCGTATCTGCTCACGTTAGTCTTACATCCTCAGATGTAACAACAAAGACCCATGAACAGATGCGAATTTCTCAAGTTTCAACAAGCCCTGTAGTGCGAGAAGCTTTACAGCAGGCAGTTGTCGTTACCGGTAAGGTTACAGACTCAAAAGGAGAACCTTTGATTGGGGTAACCGTATTGGAAAAAGGTACAACCAATGGAGCCATTACAGATTTTGAAGGTAACTATAGCCTGAACGTAACCAGCAGTTCCTCCATACTACAGTTTTCATATGTAGGATATAAGAATATAGAAATGGCAGCTTCCAAAAAGGTAATCAATGTCAACATGCAGGAAGATACAGAAACCCTTGAAGAAGTTGTTGTTACAGCATTAGGTATCAAACGTTCGGAAAAAGCACTTTCTTATAATGTGCAACAAGTAAAAGGCGATGCCCTGACAACCGTAAAAGACGCCAACTTTATGAATTCTCTTGCAGGAAAAATAGCTGGTGTACAAATAAACTCTTCATCTGCCGGTGCCGGTGGTGCCGTACGTGTAGTAATGCGTGGAACTAAATCTTTAGTTAAAGACGACAATGCACTTTATGTTATCGATGGTGTTCCGATGTTTAATGTGGAATCTGTATCTGATCAGGGAGGCACGATGAGCGAACAACCGGGAACCAACAGCGTAGCCGATATTAATCCCGAAGATATTGAAAGCATGAGTATCCTGACAGGACCTTCTGCCGCTGCCTTGTATGGCTCAAGTGCCTCAAATGGTGTAGTACTTATAACAACCAAAAAAGGAGCAGCCGGAAAAGCGAAAGTATCCTATAGCAACAGTACGACGTTCTCAACTCCGATACAACTTCTGAAATTCCAAAACACATACGGAAATGTATCGGGTAACAATACAAGCTGGGGAAACAAGCTGGCTACACCAACTGATTTTGATCCATCCTGTTTCTTCAATACCGGAGTAAATGAAATCAATGCACTAACATTTACAACCGGTACAGAAAAAAACCAGACATATGCTTCTGTAGCTACAACAAACTCTACAGGTATTTTACCCAACAACTCGTATAACCGCTATAACTTTTCTATCCGCAATACATCTAAATTTCTAAATGATAAACTAACATTGGATGTAGGTGCCCAATACATTATTCAAAATAACAAGAATATGGTAGGTGGCGGCGAATACTACAACCCTCTGGTTTCCCTATATCTGTTCCCACGGGGCGAAGATTTCCAGGAAGTACAAATGTATGAAAGATACGATATGGCCAGAAATATAATGGTACAGTACTGGCCTACAGAAGTGTATGGCAGTTCATTGAGTATGCAAAATCCATACTGGATTATGAACAGAATGAACAATACCTCATCCAAACGCCGCTATATTTATAATGCCAGCCTGAAATGGGATATTACCAGCTGGATGAACGTAACCGGACGTGTTAAGGTAGACAATTCGGATATGGATGCATACAAGAAATTCTATGCAAGTACCAACACAACCTTCACCGAAGGTAGTGACAAAGGTTTATATAAACATGCCAAACAAAACGACCGTGCCATCTATGCAGATGCCATCCTCAATATATCCAAAAATGTACTGGAAGATAAAATGTCCATCAACGTAAACCTTGGTGGCTCTCTAAATGATACCCGCAGTGATCTGTTCTCTTTCTCCGGTGGCCTGGATAAAATTCCTAATTTCTTCCATGTAGGAAACATCGCAACTAACATTTCAAAACGTAACGAATCAATGTGGCACGACCAGATCCAAAGTGTATTCTTCAGCGGTGAACTGGGATGGGATCACATGCTTTATCTGACTTTGACCGGCAGAAATGACTGGGATTCCAAATTAGCATATACTTCACAGGATTCTTATTTTTATCCGTCTGTCGGTCTTTCTGCCGTAATCAGTGAAATGGTCACTTTACCAGAATTCATCTCTTATCTGAAGGTCCGTGGTTCATGGGCGGAAGTAGCATCTGCTCCGGAACGTTACCTGACATTGATGCAATACGAATATGACGAACAGACTGGTCAATATGTATATCCGAGCATACATTACAATACGGATCTGAAACCAGAAAACACTAAATCGTGGGAAGTTGGTATCAATGCTAAATTTTTAAACAATCGCATTAACCTCGATGCGACATGGTATCGTTCTAATACATATAACCAAACTTTCTACGTAGATGCTTCTGCCTCATCGGGTTATGACCAAAATATAATACAAACCGGTAACATTCAGAACCAAGGTCTGGAATTGGCTGTAGGGTACAGTGACACATATAATAAAGACTGGCGTTTTTCAACTAACTTTACCTACACATTCAACCAAAACAAAGTTATCAGCCTGGCAAATGGTGCAATCAATCCGGATACCAATGAACCTATTCAGATGGATTACCTATCTAAGGGTACCTTGGGCATCGGAGGTGGTCCTACAATCCGTTTGACAGAAGGTGGAACAATGGGTGACCTTTATACCAATCAGCGCCTCCGTCAGTCACCAAACGGATATATCTGGGTTTCTCCGATGAATGAAGTTGCTCTGGAAACTACGGAATATAAAAAGATTGGATCAGTTCTCCCCAAATTCCATTTAGGATGGTCTGGAAACATAGGCTGGAAAGATTTGAACCTAAACTTTGCTTTCAGCGGACGTTTTGGAGGCATCGTAGTTTCAGATACTCAGGCACTACTCGACCGATATGGCGTATCTCAAAAAACGGCAGAAGTACGTGATGCAGGCGGAGTAGCAATTAACGGTGGAATAATCCCTGCAAAAAATTATTATGAGCAAGTTTCAAATGCAATAGGTACATACTATACTTACAGTGCAACAAACATCCGCTTGTCTGAATTAAGTATAAGTTACTCATTGCCAAAGAAATGGTTCAACGAAAAAGTAGCCATGACTGTAGGAGTAACAGGAAAGAACCTGTGGCTAATATATTGCAAAGCACCATTCGATCCTGAAAACACATCTTCTACAACCAATAATTTCTATCAAGGCGTCGACTATTTTATGCAACCCAGTACACGCAATTTAGGATTTAATGTTAAACTTTCATTTTAATAAGATATGAACCTCATTACAAAATATGCAATCTTTGCTGTTGCGGCAGTCTTGTCTACCGGCTGTACAGACAAATTTGAAGAATTCAACAAAAATCCTTACGGCCCGACATCAGAAGACCTTGCCGGTGACAATGTAGAAACAGGAATCTTGATTCAAGCCATGACTCCGGCCATTGTCCAAGGTCAACAGAATGACTCCCAAATGATAGACCAGATGGTAGGATTGGAATTCGGACGTCATGCCGCCATGATCAATCCGTGGAACGGAACAAATTTTTATACTTACAATCCAAGTATTGACTGGTACGGCATTCCGTTTGACAAAACCATTCCGCAAATCTATTCAAACTTTTTCCAAATAAAAGAAAAAACAGGTGCAAAAGGAATAATCTATGCATGGGCACAAATCATAAGAGTTGCCGCTTCACTAAAAGTAAGCGACTGCTATGGCCCAATACCCTATTCAAAGGTTAATGGTGTAGACTTTGCTGTGGCTTATGACTCAATGGAAGATCTATTCAACGCAATGTTCTCCGACTTAGACGAAGCTATATCAACCCTTGAAGCTGCAATTTCATCCAATACGGACTTTTCAACTCTTGCAGACTTTGACTACGTATACAAAGGTAACTTCACCAAATGGCTAAAATATGCAAACTCATTAAAGCTTCGCATGGCAATACGTATCGTAAATGCTAATCCTACTCTTGCTCAACAAAAGGCAGAAGAAGCAGTAAGCAATTCTGTCGGAGTCATGACAGAAGCAGGCGACGCAGCATACTGTACGTACAATGATGGTATGAATCCTTTCTACCGTGCGGGCTATACATGGGGAAATAATAAAGGTGAATTCAGGGCCAGTGCCGACATCACATCGTATATGAACGGTTACAACGACCCGCGAATGTCTGCTTATTTCGAAGAATGTGCAGCAGGAGGTTATAACGGAGTAAGAAACGGTATAGAACAAAATGCCAGTTCTTTTGCCGGGTATCAAAATACATGTTCGCAAGTTAAAGTCGGACAAAACGATCCGCTATTAATAATGTCAGCTGCCGAAGTTTACTTTTTACGAGCAGAAGGTAAACTCAGAGGCTGGGATATGGGTGATGGTAAATCGGCCAAAGAACTTTATGAAGATGGTATCAGAACCTCTATGTCCGAAAAAGGTGCTTCGATAGGCGATTATCTGAATTGTGAAAATCAGCCTGCAAACTATACAGATCCTTATAAGAGTTCTAACAGCATAAGTGCACAAACCACCATTGCACCCAAATATGACGAAAGTGCCGGATTTGAAAAGAATCTGGAACGTATTATCGTACAGAAATGGATTGCGACTTACCCAAGTGGATGGGAAACATGGGCTGACTTCCGCCGTACAGGTTATCCTAAATTCTTCCCGGTAGTAAACAACCTAAGTGGAAGTGCATCGAGCGGTGCTGTCACCGATAATGGAGGTATGAGAAGATTACCTTATTCTCAGTCTGAATACAACACCAACAATGCTAATGTTCAGAATGCAGTACAGTTGCTTGGCGGAAGTGACAAAGCAGCTACCAACCTTTGGTGGGCAAAGAAACAATAACCTAATAACATAACTTATGACAACAAATAAGATGAAAAAATTTATATATATAGCTGTTGCAATATGTTTTTTCATGCAAAGCTTTATCTACACAGCATGTAGCGACTGGACGGAGTTCGAAGCTGAAAGTTATTACGAACTACCGGATCCACTTTCAAAAGATTTAAGATATTACTACAATTCTCCTCATAAAAAAATGTTCGGATGGTTTGGCAACTGGGCCGGTAAAGGTGCATCCATGCAGTATGCATTATCAGCTTTGCCCGACAGCGTAGATTTCGTTAGCTTATGGCTTTGCTGGGGAAACCTTACCCCTGCACAGCAGGAAGACCTGAAAGAATTCCAAGCAAGAGGTTCCAAGGCTTTATTCTGCTGGCGTGCCGGTGACATAGGAGACAACCTCACTCCTGGAGGAAACGATGACCAATTGAAAAAAGAATTCTGGGGCATCGAAGAAGGTAATATCAATTCTTATATAGAAGCTGCAAAAAAATATGCTCTGGCCATTGTCGACTCCTGCAACAAATATAATGTAGATGGTTTCGACTACGACATTGAAGACCAAGGTACATTAATGGATTTTGGCAACCCTGAAATACCCAATACATTCTTACGTACTCTACGTGAGGAATTCAATAAAACCGGTAAAATGCTCGTTGTAGATATTCCCGGTGACACTTGGTGGTTAGACTATTACAGAGTGTTGGAAAACGATGTCATCGAAAGCTTAGACCATATCATCTGGCAAACTTATGGAGGGAATCAGGCATTCTTAGATAATTTCTTTACAGGAAATTCAGGCAGTGTACAACAATCAAATCCTGCCATGTTTGAAGTAACCATGAAAAAATCAATCATTACAGCTACATTCGAACAAGCCGACCTGAAATATATATTCGAAGAACAGGCTACCTATCATCCTTCTTGCGGAATAGAACATGCCGGAAACGGAGCTTATCACATCGAATATGATTATACCGGCAACCCGGACTACCCGACTGTCCGTGCTGCCATTAGCAAATTAAACCCACCTATAAACAAATAAACTTATGAAAAACATATCTTTTCTACCAATAGTTCTGATGGGACTGGTTACTCTTATGCTTTTCTCTTGTGAAGATGCAGAAAAGAAAGCAATAGATAATTTAGTCTATATAGCAGAAGCATCTTCTGCCAAAACAAAGAATGTGTCCATTTCTGATGCAGAAACGCATACCACCATCACGGCACGATTAGCGCATGCTATAGATGAAAATATAAGTTTCACCATCGAAGCAGATGAAAACATCCTGAACGAGTATAATCTCAATTATGAAGCTGCGTACAAAATGCTACCTTCTGATCTGTTTACAATACAAAACTCTAATGCCGTAATCAAGGCAGGTGAGGTTACTTCGGAACCAATTGACATTACTATTAAAGAATTTGACCCTCAAGGTGTACAATATGCTATTCCCATAAAAATAGGTAGTGTAAGTGGCAGTGTTTCAAAATCAAATTCATCATCAAAACTGATGTTACTTGTCCTGAAACCACTGGAACAACCTGTACCTAAATTTGCTTATGGCAATGCGATGATCTTGGCACCGACAGATGCATCATGGAATCTGGAATTACCTAACTATACACTGGAATGGTGGTGTCGAGTAACCGGCAAGACAGATCCAAGCAAAGGATTTTCTGTTAATAACCAAGCTCTGTTCGACAATAAGGAAGATGCCTCACAATTATATGTACGTTTTGGAGACTTAGTGTATCATGGTCCTTCCGGATATGCATACAATTTCCTACAAGTCAAAACTTTTGGCTCACAATTCGATACTGGTGACCCGACCTCAGGTGCTGGTTTGACCTCCGGCGAATGGTATCATTTTGCAATAACTTATGATGCAGCAAGCGGAACCAGCAAACTTTACCAAAATGGAAATCTCATAAGCACACTTACTACAGCTGTAGGACAAAATATGAAAATAAACAGTCTATATATGATATGTTCAGAAAAGACATATTGTAAAGACTACTTTGAAATGGCTCAGGTACGTTTATGGAAAGTAACTCGCTCTGATGCACAGATACAAAATAACATGAACTATGAAGTAGACTATACCAATAAAGATCTGATTCTTTATTTACCAATGAGTGAAGGGGAAGGTTCTACATTAAAAGATGTTACTGGCAACGGTCATGATGCTGTAATAGGAAACAATCCTTCATGGGGTGGTACCAGTGAGGCCGTTTCATGGGAAACATATTCATTTAAAGATTAAACATTGAATCATTATGAAAAGTAAATTTAAATATCTAATATTAGGCGCATTGATTTCATGTTGCGGATTAACATCATGCAACGATGATGATGAAATGAACGCTAATTCAAACTTTGTGTTCATGTATACGCCTGCAACAACAGAATATAATCTGGTATATAAAATAGATGGCTCTTTCGAAGTAGGTATGAACGAGGAAGCAACCTTGGTTCCTATACAATGCAATCGTCCGGCAGCAAGTGATATTACTGTTAATGTATCCATCGATGACCAGAATTTAGTAGATGAATACAATCAAAAACATGGTACTTCATACGTAATGCTCAAGAATGCAAGGTTGGAAGAATCAACTCTTACGATCAAACAAGGAGAATATGCAACGTCGTCTCCACTTAAAGTCATCTATGACATGGAAGAGTTCAAAAACGGTTCAACCTATTTCATACTTCCTGTAAGTATCGCCAGTATAAACGGAGAAGGTGTCAGCTTAAGTGAAACACATACATTCTACATCTTATTTGAATCAAATATAACTCTTGTAGAATATAACGAAATCACAAATACTTCAACACCAGATTTGCCTTATACTTTAGGAGAAAAGCTTGATGCTTCTTCATGGAAATATTACTTGGATGGTAAAGAAACAACCATAAACCCTTATGGTGGAACAAGTGTCGAAAACAAAGAACTTGTTATTGATATGGGAAAATTGGAACAAGTCGGCACTGTCTTCATGAGATATCAAACAACATCACGTGCAGCGAAAAATGTCGATATAGCATGTAGTACCGATGGAATTAATTATACCAATTTAGGAACTGTAACAATAACAGGTACTAACAGACATATGTGTTACATCCATCTTCTGAAAACGGAACCTGTTCAATATATCAAAATTATAAACCGAGGAAATTATGGATCTGCCTGCAAAATTTTAAAAGCCGAATTATATGCTCCAGGTGAATAATATCATATAATTTTATGGAAATACTATCCTTAAATTATTATATGAAACATTAGATATATTCTATACAAAGAGATGGCTTCATCAACATATAGTAAAATTGATGAAGCCATCTTATTATATTTTGATTACAACAAAATCTAAGAAAGTTGTATCAAACTTCAAATGACGTATTTATGAAAAACAACAAGATCATCGGTTGGACGATATTATGCCTGCATGCTGTCATCCTATTCTTCATTTTTCAGTTTGATGTTCTAGGGGAGTGGAGAAGCGTAAGTCTGACAATCAGTCTTTTCACTCTATACACGCTGGCAATTCCTTCGCTGGCGTGGTATTTGATCAATAAAGAGGAAAATAGAATAACTTGATTGAATCCAATAATTTGAAGTTAAATATACAATGATTTCATACGAAAGTAATTTTTATCCTTATATGCAATAAATCAATGATGTTCTCAAACGAATAAAAGAAAAAACAAAGTTGAAATAAATTAGAAAGTATTCAAGACGATTGAATACATAATATACAAGAAAAGCCCGTCGGTGATGAAGTGAATGACTCTGAATCACCGACGGGCTTGTTTATAGCTTATGATTTTCCCATCTTATTTTTCAGCCGGAGCAGCCGCTTCTTTTGCCTGCTTCAGCTTCTGTTCGATAGGATCCTTGTACTGAGTCTGGAGTTTCACCAGTTCAGCCTTCAGGTCTTCTGTAATCTTTTCATAACCCGGCTGACCGTAGAGGTTGTGCATTTCGGTCGGGTCTTCCTTCAAATCGTACAATTCCCATTCGTCGATGTCGTTGTAGAAATGAATGAGCTTGTAACGGTCGGTACGTACGCCGTAGTGACGTTTTACCATGTGTTCTGCCGGGAACTCATAGAAGTGATAATACAGCGACTTACGCCAATCGGCAGGCTTCTCACCCTTCAGCAGCGGAACCAGCGATACGCCCTGAATATCTTCGGGGATAGGTGCTCCGGCAAGTTCGAGGAAGGTCGGGGCATAGTCGATGTTCTGTACCATCTGAGGAATTTCACCCTTCGCCTTGAAGTCTTTCGGCAGGTGCATGATCAACGGGGTGTGCATGGATTCCTCGTACATAAAACGCTTGTCGAACCAGCCATGTTCGCCCATGTAGAATCCCTGATCGGAGGTATAGACTACCAGTGTATTGTCGAGCATGCCCTTTTCTTTCAGGTAGTCGAGTACACGACCCACATTTTCGTCGAGCGACTTCACCACCTTGGCATAGTCGCGCATGTAGCGCTGGTACTTCCATTCAGCAAGTTCCTTACCCTGCGGATTCTTCTTGTAGAAGTCGTCGATAATCGGCTGGTAGAAGTCATCGTACACCTTACGGTCTTCCGGACTCAGGCGACCGATGTAGCTTTCGTATCTTTCCTTCAGCGGAGAAGTCTTGTCGGCACGATCCATCTTGTTGTCGTAAATCAGGTCCATGTTCTTCCAGATACTCATTTCCTGAGCAGCGGCAGCGGGACGACCTTCGTAGTCATCGTAGAAATTGTCGGGCAACGGGAAGGTCTTGTCCTCGAACAGCGGCAAGTCTTCCAATGCAGGCAGCCAGTTGCGGTGGATAGCCTTGTGATGGATAAACAGGCAGAACGGCTTGTTCTTGTCGCGCTGGTTCTCCATCCAGTCGATACTCATATCCGTAATCAGGTTGGTGACATACCCCTCCTTGCGGATGGTATCGTTGTCCATCGTGATGAAGTCCGGATTATAATAATCACCCTGTTCGGGCAGAATTTCCCAATGGTCGAATCCGGTAGGCAGACTCACCAGATGCCATTTCCCGATGATAGCCGTCTGGTAACCAGCCTGCTGCAACAGCTTCGGCATGGTCTGCTGAGAACCGTCGAACACACACGTAGTATTGTCGGTAAATCCGTTGGCATGGCTGTGCTTGCCGGTAAGCATACACGCACGGCTCGGTCCACTCAGCGAGTTAGCCACAAAACTGTTGGTAAAGATTACGCCATCGTTGGCGATACGGTCCAGATTCGGAGTTTCCACAAAGCGACTTCCATAGCAGCTCATCATCTGCGCCGTATGGTCGTCGGTCATGATGTACACGATATTGTACTGTTTGGGAGCCTGTTTCTCACTGCCGCACGAAGCCAGTGAAGCCAGAGCCGCCATACCCGTCAACGGGTAAAGGAATGAAGATGTTTTCATAAAATGAAATAAAGTAAGTAAAAGTTTATACAGCTTGTTACAAAGATACCAGCTTCGGGAGGATACCCAAAGCCATCAGGCAAAAAAGTCCGAAGAAGTATGGAAAAAATTTCCCCGGACTTTTCTATGATATTCCTGCCAATTTAAGGGCACGTTTTATTTTTTCATCGGCTTGTTTCAGAAAGTTTCTGCCGGTATTATTTTCCCTTTTCCGAGAAGCATGTATCGGAATCGGAAAATTACCAGCCCGGATTCTGTTCCCACATACCGCCGGTCAGACCACCGACCATTTCCTGACGGATAGGCAACAGGTAATCGCGTTTCAAGTTGAACTGCCAGCCATTCGGATAGTTGGTATTGTTGAACGATACGATATAACCATCCTTCAGCCAGATATTCGAACCTACGGTCATGATACCGTCGAAATGTTCGCCCAGCGTACTGCCTGTATACAAGGCACCGGTAGGAGTCTTTCCAACGATCAGTTCATCGGCAGCAGCCCAGCGCAAGATATCCGTCAGACGACAGTTTTCGAGTGCTTTCTCCACACGACGTTCACGACGCACTGCCTGAATGTACTTGTCGAGGTTATGGAACGGATAATCAGCGTCAGTATTATATTCGCGGTCGAAATCTACATCCGGCATGTTCACACGGACGCGCAACGGATGCAAAGCTTTCTGAATTTCGCTGGCATTGTTTGCACCGTCCAGTTCAGCCAATGCCTCTGCATAGTTCAGCAGGATATCAGCATAACGTACCTGAATAGCCGGAGCCTGACTACGGTTTGCAGTAGTGTAGGCAGCAGAATTCGAAGTATTGAATTCTTCGTATTTCAATATAGAATAACCGGTAGTATTCTGATGATAGTTAGTTGCATCCAGCGGCGGCCATGCATACAGCGTACCGTCGTTACGGATCTGCTGTCCAGGCATGAAGACAGTCTGTGACAGACGCGGGTCACGCAGTTCGGGGCTCAGCTCGGATCCGTACGTACGTTTAGCTTCCAGCTTAGCATTGCCGGTAAACGGCTTGCCGTCAATCGTCAGATAATCGTCAACCAGTGAAGCTGAAACACCAATCTGTCCACCACCCTGACAAGCATAGTATGTTACATTGTGACCAATTCCGGCAGAAGCATTATATTCTTTCCACCACAGTACTTCCTGATTGTCGCTCAGATCGGTATCGATAAACATGTCACGATAGTCGGTCAGCGGTTTGCCAGTACTATGGATACTCCATACATTACGGTCAATCACCTCTTTAGCAGCTGTTGCAGCCAGTTCCAGCCATTCCTTGATTTTTGCATCAGGATTAGTCAACGTCTTATCGTAGAACGGGTCGTTTTCTGCACGGTGATATTTTTCCCATGTAGCAGCAAACAGAGCCACTTCACTCTTCAAGGCACGGGCTACATCGCGGTGAACACGACGGGTAGCATTATTGTCTTGCTCTTTCAAGTATGTAATGGCATCCTTCAAATCATTCAGGATGTAATCTACAATTTCCGTACGGGTATTACGCGGACGCTTCATCAGCTCTGAATCCGGATCCAACTGATCTTCTACCCATGTCACACCACCGTAATTTACCAGCAGGTGGTAATAATAAGCAGCACGGAAATAATAAGCTTCTCCCAGACACTGTTCATAGTCAGTTCCCTTATCTTCGCAGTTTGTAATATTCTGAAGCAAGAAGTTTACGTTTCGTATAGCCTTGTAATCATCCAGTTCAGCAGCATTACTAAGTGAAGTTTCACCAGCCAGACGTGTATCAATCGCATTCGGATATAAGTTATCACTGTTGGCATCGCCAAAAGCGATACCGTTGGTACTACTGCTAGACTGAGTCTTGATAGCAGTATTGTTGACAGTACCTCCACCCATCACAGGCACACTTCCCTGATAGAACATATTCAGGTACATGTTGATTTCACTGACTGTAGTGAAAGCACCTACCGTAGACATCTCCCCTTGAGGTTCCTGATTCATATCGAAGCAAGAAGTCGTCCCCAAGCATAAAACTGAAGCAATCAGTAAATGTATATTTTTCATAATTGTTTTCCCGTTTTTACATATTTAAAATAACACCGACAGAGAATACTCTGGTCATCGGATAGTTCTTACCAGCCTGCTCAAGCGCATTGCCATAACTGTTCTGAGTGAACAGACCTTCCGGATCGAAAATGCTGCTCAGCTTGGTAAAGGTCAGCAAGTTTTCGCCCGAGAAGAATACCTGAGCCTTGGTAAGGTGAATCTTTTCGATCCATGCCTTCGGCAGGTCGTAGCTGATGGTCATGTTCTTCAGACGGCAATAAGCGGCACTCTGCATGTAACGGTCGGACTTCTGAGAAGTCTTGGCACGGAACTTGCCGACAGCCTGATTACCGGCAGTGTACGGATTCGGATAGTAAGCATCCGGATTTTCCGGTGTCCAGTAGTCGAGGTGTTCCTTGAAGACAGTGACCTGTGCGTATGCACCCGAACCCCAGAAGTAAGATGTATTCATGGCAGGACACCAGTCGCGCTTGCCTACGCCCTGGAACATCAGGCTCAGTGAAAGACCTTTCCACGAGATTGATCCGTTGATGGTGTACTGGTAACGCGGAGTCGTATTACCGATGACGGTCATATCACCCATATCGCCTACGGTATTGGTACCGTTGTTGATCTTGTTATCTCCGGTTCAGGTCGACATACTTCACGTCACCCGGCATCCATTTCTGTCCGCTCAGGTAAGACAAATCGTAAGTAGAGTTATACGCATCGGCTTCTTCCTGCGTCTGGATCAGACCGGAAGCACGGTATCCCCAGATTTCACCCACTTTCTTTCCTTTGTACCAATTTTCTGAAGGATCAGAACCATCACCTTCGTAAGAAGTAACCTCGGAGGTAGCATCAGAAAGCGAACCGCCGATAGAATAATCGATATCCTTGCCGATCTTTCCTCTCCATTGCAGGGTAAGTTCCCAACCACGGTTACGCATCTCGGCGTTGTTGGTTTCGGGAGCTACAGCACCGAAGAAGTCTGCCAGAGCCACCGAAGGGCCTAACATATCACGTGTATCGCGCTGGAACACATCGAACGATCCGGTCAGGGCATTGCCGAAGAAACCGAAGTCGATACCGATATTCTTATGTTCTACCTTTTCCCAAGTCGTATTGGAGTCGACTACCGAACCCGGACTCAGATAACCCTCACGTCCGTTCTGGAAATACCAGTTGCCGAGAGAGGTCGGGTCCATGGTAGAAGCGAATGTATAGTAAGCGGCACCAGTCTGGTTACCCAGCAGACCCCAAGACACACGCAACTTCAGGTTAGACAGTACATCCAGTGTCTTCTCCATGAACGATTCATGCGTAATGTTCCATCCCAGAGAAACTGACGGGAAGAATCCCCAGCGGTTTCCTTTGGCAAAGCGGGAAGAACCGTCGTAACGTCCGTTTACTTCCACCAGATAGCGTCCCATGAAATCGTAGTTGATACGTCCGAAATAACCGCGGGTAGCCCATGCGTAGCGTGTATCTTTCACGGTACGGTCGCCGTTTGCCATTTCAAGGCTCGGATTGCTGGTAGAAAGGATATCCGTTACAGAATCGTACAGATATTTATATTTATAATATTCTTCCTGATAACCCAGCATCACGGTAAAGTTATGCTTGTCGGCAAGAGAGAATGAATAGTTGGTATACAGGTTGACAGACTGATACTGGTTGTTCATGTCGTAGCGGGTATACGAGTTGCTTGCCCCGTCGGCAATCTCCGCACGTGTACCGATATCGTATGCATCGCCCGAAGCATTCGGAATCTGCGGAAGCACCTTCAGCGCCCAGTAATCGCGCGTATTATAACGGTAAGTATAATCGAAGAAGATGTGCCAGTCCTTCAGCGGCTCCAGTTCCAGACCGCCTGTCATGGTCAGGTTGTTGTTCTCCGTATTGGTATTAGTACCGCTCTGCAAGTACGGAATCATAGACAGTTCGGTAAAGTTACCGTTCGGATCGACTACGCTCACCGTCGGACGGAAACGTGCCAGCGAGTGATAGAAACCTTCGCTCAGCGCACCTGTACCAAACGGAGTTTCATTGCTTGAGTTCATGTATTTGGTATTCACCTTCAGCTTCAGCCAGTCGGTCACCTTCGACGTAACATTGGTACTGAAGTTGAAACGCTTATAACCGATATCGGCATAACGCAACAGACCGTCTTCCTTGTACATACCACCCGAGATGTAGTACTGTGCCTTTTCGCCACCGCCGCTCACACTGACGTTGTGGTTCTGCTTGAAAGCCACATCCTTATAATGAAGATCGAAATAATCGGTATTACCCAGACCTTTGGCACTGTTTTCGAAAGCAGCCACCATCGACTGTCCGGGAGTCAGTTCTGCCCACGGATCGAGTCCGGTAGGATCGTTGATATACTGCTGCAACTGTGCCAGCTTCTCGTCGCTGTACTGTTTCACCATGCCGGCGTTTTCGCAAGCCTTGTTGAAATAAGTAGCAAACTCGTATGAATTAGCCATCTCCGGCAACGACATCGGAGAAGTCCAGCCCAAGGTAGCCTGATAGCTGACACGTGCCTTGCCTTCCTTACCTTTCTTGGTAGTGACCAGAATCACACCGTAAGCCGCACGCGCACCATAGATAGAAGAAGCAGCGGCATCCTTCAGAACGGAGATGTTTTCAATATCATTCGGGTTAACATCGGCAAGATCCATTTCCACGCCATCGACCAGCACATAGGGAGCGGCATCTCCCGACAGGTTTCCCTGACCACGCAACTGCAATGAAGAAGTGGCACCCGGACGACCGGCATTGGCATTGTCGATATACAAGCCCGGAACCATACCCTGCAAACTCTGAGTAGCGTTTGCCAGCGGACGCTGTTCCAATGTTTCACCTTCTACGGTAGCCACGGAACCAGTCAGGTTGACTTTCTTCTGCACGCCGTAACCTACTACGACAACTTCATCCAAGACCTGATTGTCCTCCTTCAGCGTAATGTTAAGAATTTTCCCGGGAGTCACCTGTACTTCCTGAGTCTGATAACCCATATACGAAATTACAATGACAGCATTTTTTGCTACGCTTAGCGTAAAATTACCATCGAGGTCAGTAATGACACCATTCGTCGAATTTCCCTTTTCTACCACTGATGCACCAATAACAGGAAACCCTGTAGCATCATACACAATACCTTTCGCTTCTACTTTCTGCTGGACGGCATTCATAATACCACTCTCTACCACCATTCCCTCAGCATTCGCTATCTGCGGACAGCCTATCCATGCAGCGACTCCCAAAAGCGACACCTGCTTCACGAAGTCCTTACTTAAAAAGAATAGATTCATAAAATATTTAATAATTAACTCCAGTTTTTAAAAAAATTGCGCAAATATAGGAATAAATACCGAGAATGTAAGATTTATTTATTATTTTTGTAGAATGAATTAAAAATAGAACAGATTTACTATGAAAAAGAATCCAGTAAAAAGATGGACGATTTGCCTTCTTATGGCAGGAGGATTAATGGCATGTGCGCCACAGGAAACCAAGCTGGGAAGCCTGAATGTCATCCCATTACCACAGGAAATAATGGAAGACACAACAGCAAAACCTTTTGTGATCAATTCTTCTACAACCATCGTCTACGAGGAGGGAAATGAAAAACTGGCAAGTACTGCCCGTCTTCTGGCTGACTATATTCAGGAGGTAACAGGTACGAAAGTCAAGACAGGTACAGAAGCAGGCAAAAACTGCATTATCCTGAAAGTCGATCCGTCTATCACCCACAAAGAAGGATACGACCTGCATATCACAGCCGATGAAGTTACCGTAACAGGAGCTACGGAAGCTGGTGTGTTCTACGGCTGCCAGACCATCCACAAGGCACTGCCCATTACAGAAGGCAAGGCACTGGCTTCGCTGCCTGCCGGAGAGGTAAAAGACTTCCCGCAGTATAACTACCGTGGATTCATGATCGATGTAGGCCGTCATTTCTTCCCGAAGGAATATCTGAAGAAACTGATTGACGTCATGGCACTGCACAACATCAATTACTTCCACTGGCATCTGACCGAAGATCAGGGCTGGCGTATCGAAATCAAGAAATATCCCAAACTGACAGAAATAGGTTCTTACCGCAAGGAAACAATTACAGCACCGGGCTCGGGTAAATTCGACGGCACACCGGTAAGCGGTTACTATACACAGGAGGACGCCAAGGAAATCGTAGCTTATGCAGCCGAACGTTTCATCACAGTCAT
This sequence comes from Phocaeicola sp. HCN-6420, assembly GCF_037890145.1. Classification (NCBI taxonomy): domain Bacteria; kingdom Pseudomonadati; phylum Bacteroidota; class Bacteroidia; order Bacteroidales; family Bacteroidaceae; genus Phocaeicola; species Phocaeicola sp. HCN-6420. The sequence continues at coordinate 158,617 of NZ_JBBKBJ010000005.1, read as the reverse complement.
TCCTGAAATAGACATGCCGGGACACATGCTGGCTGCGCTGGCTTCGTATCCGGAACTGGGATGTACGGGTGGGCCGTATGAAACAGCTACCAAATTCGGTGTGTTCAAAGAAGTGCTGTGCGGCGGTAATCCCAAGACATTGCAGTTTGCCAAGGACGTGGTAAACGAACTGATGGATATCTTCCCGGATGCTCCTTATATTCACATCGGAGGCGATGAATGTCCGAAAGCAGAATGGAAGAAGTGTCCGAAGTGTCAGGCTAAGATCAAGGAACTGGGACTGCGTGACACGAAGGAGCACAGCAAGGAGAACCAGCTTCAGGTGTACTTCATGAACGAAGTGGAAAAGGAAATCGCCAAACGAGGCAAGAAGATGCTGGCATGGGACGAAATTCTGGAAGGCAACCCGAATCCGGAAACAACAACCGTCATGGCTTGGACGGGCATAAAGGCTTCCATCAAGGCTGCACAACTGGGACATCCTACCATCGTCTGCCCTATCAGTCACTTGTACTTCAGCAATCCGGGTTACAACCGCCTGAAGGGAGTGAGCAGCGTAGAACGTGTATACAACTTTGAACCGCAGTCTGACAAGCTGACTCCGGAAGAGAAGAAAAACATTATCGGGGTACAGGGATGTATCTGGACCGAATGGACAAAAGACAGCCTGAAGATGGAATGGCAGATGATGCCGCGTATCGCAGCACTGAGTGAGTTGCAGTGGAGCAATCCGGCAAAGAAGGACTTGAACGGATTCCTGAAACGCCTCCGCCACCAACTGGACTTGTATGAGCTGTACGGATGCAATTACAAAAAGGATATAGAAGATGTTACGATAGACGTTGAGCCTAAAGGTGAAGGCGGAACTGCCGTAATCAAGCTGAATACGTTCGACAATGCACCGGTTTACTACACGCTGGACGGTTCGGAACCATCGGCTGCATCGCAACAGTATACTCAGCCGTTTACGGTGAACAAGACTACGACCATCAAGGCGAAGGCTATCCGCAACGGCCGCGAAAGCAACGTAACCGAAGAAACGCTGACATACAACCTGGCTACCATGCATCCGATTACCCTGAAATGTGAACCGGATGAAAAGTTCACTTACAAGGGAGCAAACCTGCTGGTAGACGGTATGACGGGAGATGACAACTACCGTTCGGGACGTTACATCGGTATTTACGGTCAGGATTTCGATGCGACCATCGACTTGCAGGAACCGAAAGAAATCTCTTCTGTTGCGCTCGGTACTTATCTGGTTCCGGGTGATTATATCTTCGGTCTGACCGGACTGGAAGTTTATGGTTCTGAAGACGGCAAGGCTTACACCAAGATTGCTTCGAAGGCTATCCCTACACTGGAGGAAGGCAGTAAGAATAATGTACTGAAACGTGATACTATCAGCTTCGACAAGACGAAGGCACGCTATGTACACATCATCGGAAAGAATACTCCGGTACTTCCGAAGTGGCATCCGGGCGCAGGCAAACAGACTTACCTGTTCCTCGATGAAATTGCTATCAACTAAGCGCCTAACGGGACAACTTATAATCCATAAGTTATAACAAAAAATCTCCTGCTTTAGCTTATCCTGATGGATAAAGCGGAAAGCAGGAGTCGAACAGATAATCAACAAAAAAGGAGTCATATCATTACTCCCCGTACGGAGAGTTTGATATGACTCCTTTTTTGTCAGGCAATCGCTATCAGAGCTTAAACGTATTGACCGAATGAGCCTTCAGCGTAGGAGAATAAACGGTACCGTTTACCTGGAAGCTGACAACCTTGTCGGTCGATTCAGCATTACCTATAACAACCACAATACTGTTATCAGTATTTACAAATGCAAGGACATCATCGTAACTGCCAGAAGTTTCAATTCTTTTCGCACCCGGCAATACATAATGGCTGACATGCTTCATAATGTAATACTCGGGAGTATAACGGAAAGTCTTGCTGTTTTCGTCGACCACAACCAATGAGTTCTGTGCCCATCCCCAGCGGCTGATACCACCTTCCATCAACGAAGTATTCCAGTACTCGTATACACTGACACCATTTTTCAGGTAGTGCTTCATCAAGTCCCACGAATGAGCAGCACCCTTCCAGTCGTTCTTACCGTTGCCACACTCCTGTTCTGTCTGATACAATTTCATATCAGGATAAGCAGCCGCAATTTTAGGCAACGCATCTTTTCCAGCCCACTGGAATCCTACACCTGTTACATAACGTGCACAAGCTGTATCTTGCAGAATGGTATCGACCAGTGCGGTATTGGCACGTTCTACCGTACCAAACATAACTTCTACCTTCTTCTCCGCCATAGCCGGCCCCAAATACTTGCCGACAAAGTTTGCCAGCCCTTTTGCCGTCCAGCAGCAACTTGGGAATATCTGAGCTGAATTGAACTCATTCTGAGGCATGACAGCAAATATATCTATACCTTCCTGACGGTAAGCATCAATGAATTTCGAGAAATACAAAGCATAGGCTTTCATGTAGGCATCTTCCTGAATAAACATATCCGTACCTTCTCTTCCTTCTTTGTCTTCCGACAAGCCATTGTCTACCACACGAGTCATATAGGTGCTTTCACCGTCTTTCAGCCGTTCTCTCAGCAAGCGAGCCATCTTCGTTGTCGACAATCCGGCATAATGCTTGTTGTACTTCATCCAAGAAGGTGGACACCAGGGAGATGCCCATATCTTCAGTTCAGGCTGATAGCGCAAGGCAGCCTGAATGAAAGGAATCAGTGTCTGCCGGTCGTGGTCTATCGAGAAATCGTTCATCTCGAAATCTCCCTCCGTTTCATCATACGAATACCAGTCGACAGCAAAGTCGTTTGCAGCAACAGGCATACGGCAGATTGTAAAATTGGCTCCCACACCAGGCGTAAACATTTCATTCAGGATGCTGTCGCGTACAGGAGCATCGAGTTTGCTTAAAGAAACCCATCCCAGTTCATTGAAACAAGTACCGAAGCCATCGATGGTCTGTCGGGTATTGGTTGTATCAATAACAATATCGGCCTCTTTGCCTGCATCTGATACAGGTACTGAGGGTTGAGTAACCCACGGTTCATCGAATGTCGTGCTGACCCATGCAGCTTCCGGGGTATGCTGACAAGCCAATAAGCCGCTTGCAGCCAAAGCTAAAAACATAAACTTCTTTACCATAGTCGTAAATGCGATTCAAGGAATTAAATTATTAATCAATTTGTTTATTTATCTGTCAGTAAGTATATCCCTGCCCAACGAACCTCGACCAGGAGTCGGGCAAGGAATTATGAACATACGGTCTACTTGAACAGTTCGGGTAACAGATGATTCAAGTATTTCCGCCAGTTACGCCATTCATGTCCGCCGTCGGTTTCCATATATTCATATTTATAGCCGTGACTATCGAGCAGCTCCCGATACTTCACATTATCCTGGAACAGGAAGTCACCGTTTCCGATGCCGATGAAATACAGCTTCGGAGCATCGGAGAACTGCTTGGCAAGTTTCTCTTCCAGATTTTCGTAGATATACGTATTCTCTCCCTTCGCCTGACGGTTGATGGCAGCCGAGAACAGACCTACATAACCAAACAGATCGGGATAGTTGGCAGAGATATAAAGCGAATGGAATCCTCCCATCGACAATCCGGCAATTGCCCGGTGAGCCTTGTCGTTAATTGTACGATAATGACTCTCCACATAGTTCATGATATCGGGGAAAGCTTTTTCGAAAGAACCCTCCATCGTCTTGGGATTGGAGAAAGACGGCTTATACATGCTGTTGGGATATTCACCCGGCACAGCTTCCTGAGCTCCGTTACCATTCGGCATGACCACAATCATGGGTTCAGCCTTTCCCTGTGCAATCAGATTATCGAGAATCTGGACAGCCCGTCCCAGTTCGCTCCATGCATTTTCATCGCCTCCGGCACCATGCAGCAGATACAATACAGGATATTGCTTATTGCCGTCTTCATATCCGGCAGGTGTATAGACCGTCATACGGCGGCGCTCCATGCCCAAGGTAGGACTGGGATACCACACCTTCGAAACGGTTCCGTGAGGAACTTCACGCACCAGATAGTTCTGCGACAAATCTCCGTCGACCAGAAAATAATTGGTATAGGTTGCAATGTCACGAATCATATACACATTACTTGGATCGAGCATACGTACTCCGTCCACATAAAAGCAGTACGTATGGAGTTCCGGCGACGGTGTCGAAGTAGTATAGGTCCAAACGCCGTCTTCACCTTTTACCATCGGAATCTGCCCGGGAGCCTCCATCATCCCCAATGATGTCTGCCGTTTAGTCTTTTCAAAGAAATCGGCCTCAACCAGCACTTCCTTTGCATTTGGAGCCAGCAACTTAAAAGTGACTGTCTGATTCTTTACCTCAGGAGAAACTATATCTCCAGTATTTACACCTACAGTTTCCTGAGCCCATGCGGAAAGTGAAATCAAGCACCCTGCCGCAAAACTTAATAATGTTTTCATAGCTAACTTATTTTTATCTAAACTACCTTATTTGTTTACTGTATCCCAAAGTTACAACTTTTCTTCTATCTGCCAGAAGTCCTGCCACAAAAGGCACGGCTCTGGCAATACCCAGTATTGAGCTTAGAAGTTCAGATGTACGGCAAACTCAGCAGTAAACGGACGGATGTATGTACCGGCCATCAGATAATTCTTGTAAGCAGAAACATCTTCCAGCAAATCGGCAGCACCGATACTTCCTGAAGCACCTTTTTCATTAAACAGGTTTACGAAATTGACAGTAAAGCCGACGTGCTTGTTCAGTGTATAGTCTACACCGGCAAATGTTTCCCAGCGTCCGTTGAAATAAAGTGTATTCGTCTTGTTGATATACTGTTTGCTCTGATAACGGAAACTTGCCCAAATACGGAACTTGTCGAAAGTATAGCTTGGATCAAGCTCTACGATATATTTGCTGACACCTGTAGATACATTATCGCTGAACGTATACGATTTTGAAGAACCGTCGCTGAAGGAAGCATTTATATCGAAGTTCTTATACAACGGATTCTGATAAGTAAACAGTCCGTGGAAAGAAAATCCCTTAAACGGATTGAGTACCACGTCGGTAGTCCATCCCATAGTCTGAATATCGTAGGTAATCGGAATCGTTACGACATCGGAAGCATCATTGGGATTTGTAAACTGAGTACGGCTCTTATAATTGCTCTGGCTGATAATAGTGAACTGAGATACAAGCTGCATCCACGGTGTATTCCAGAAAATACCGGCACGTCCGAAATGAATGTTCACAGCATCGAGAATAGGCATATAGGCACCGGCAAAATCCTGTGACTCGGGATGCTGCATGGCATATACATATTCACCCACCAGTCCGAAACCTTTTGAAATGACGAAACGGGTATTCAGAGTAGCAGCCGGATTCACCCATTTTTTATCGAAAGTAGTAATTTTTCCATTATTCACACTGTAATCGATGTTTCGGATATTCTCCGGATAAGTAGCTTCGGTATCCGTTGCATTCAGATAAGCCATCGCATTCTGTCCGCCAACAGTATAATACTCCAGACGGGCACCTGCCGACAGCCACCAGCGGTCTGTCACCTGCCAGTCATCGGATGCATAAAGTGCTGTCTTAACCTCGTGGGTATCATAATACTCGCCACCGGTATTGAAAGTATATCCCTGACTTCCGTTATGCTTCAACCATACAGGATTAGCTTCTACCGTATGTGCATAAACTCCGGTACTGGCTGTAATGCCCTGACGTTCCCACTTAAAGTTATAACCCAGACGCCAGTTATGATTTCCGTCATTGCTCTTGCCACTCAGTTCGGCAGTAGTCATCCAGTTACGCTCATAACCGATATCGCGCAACAGATAACGGCTGTTGAATGAACCGGTAAAGACATCACCAGCCTTATGGTCACCATAGTCGTAAGCATATGTATAACCAGAGTTCTCATCGGCCTCACCTATACCCGACAAAGAAAGCATCGACATATAAGCATTGGCATAACGATATTTAGAATAAACATTCAGCTTCATGCCATTGTCAAACTTATAATCCAACTTGAAATTCACATCATTGCTCATGTCGTGTACTCCATCAGAACGGTCGTATGTCTTCAGTTCACCCGTCATCACATCGCGATACGTAATGTAGCCGTTTCCCGGCAAAAATCCATCGTGTCCCAAATCGAATCCATTGTACTCTTCTACGCTACCATCACCCTTATAAATAAAAGGTCCGTAACTGTCGCCCAGTCCTTTATAGTACACATACTTATAAAATACGCTTGCTTTACCTCTGCCCTCATTCCAGGTTTTGGTCAATCCAGCTTTATACATCTGCATATTGTTGGACAGATACGTATCAGCCAGCCGGTTTGTTCCGGGATCCATATTGACATAGGCTCCAACCGAATAGCTCCATCCATTCTTGATAGGTCCAGCCAGTGCCAGATCGATGCGTTGCAGATTATAAATATTGGTAGTATAGTTGGCATGTCCTTCGAATTTTTCTCCTCCCTCACGGGTATACGAGTCGACCGAATAATTGACAGAACCATTGGTTATGGCATTCTCGCCTATAGATGTCAGTCCCACCCGGCTATGCATCGCACTACCTGCCCAGTAGCAATACGGCAGACAGGGCCAGATGCTATACGAAACAGGAAGTCCATCTTCGTAAATGGTAGTCGACAAGCTGGACGGCAGACCGATAGAAATCTGTCGCGGCTGATTGTCGGACGATGCATTCAACATGACATTTCTATTTTTTACTTCTTTTGTTTCAGGAACTGAATCTTTTACTGCCTGATCCTGCGCAAACGATACGGCAGGAGCAACCAGCAAAGAGCTTGTAAGTAATAACAAATTACGAGTTTTCATGGTTATTTTATAAAGTTATCAGGTTAATTTTCGAGAGTTATTTTTGTTGAAGTACGAGGCATGGTCTTACCGTTTCGGTAACTTTTCCCTCTTCGGTTACGGTAGCAGCAAGCGGTTTCTTGTCAGCAGCATTCTTAGCAACAAGAATCTGATAATCGCCTTCTTCAACCTGCCAGCAACTATCCTTTTCACTGAAGGAAGCCAGACTTTCATAAGGAACAGATACAGATACTGTCTGACTTTCTCCCGGCTGCAACTGACGTGTCTTGGCAAAGCCCTTCAATTCTCTTGCCGGTTTATCCATATCCTTGCCCGGAGCAGAAACATACACCTGTACAACCTCCTTGCCGCTTACCTTGCCGGTATTCTTCACGGTAACAGTCACCCGGATGTCTCCATTTTCAGCCTTATCAGCTTTCATGTCACTGTAAGAGAATGTAGTATAGCTCAATCCGTAACCGAAAGGATATGAAACCGGAACATTCTTGGTTGTATAATAACGATATCCCACATAAATACCGTCGTTGTAAGTAGTCACATCAAAGTTCTTGCGTTCGCCTTCCGTACGGACATTAGCAAATCCCTTCAACGATTCGGTCAACATCTCTTCGCTGATATCATCGGGTACCGGGAAATCATTTTTAGAAGGTACATCGTTATAACTCAACGGCCAGGTCATCGGCAAGCGTCCGGAAGGATTTTCCTTTCCCGTCAGGATATCGGCTACAGAATTTCCTCCTTCCTGTCCGGGCAACCATGCCACCAGCACAGCATCCGGTTCGTCCATCCAACTTGCAGTTTCTATTACACCACATACATTCAGAATAACAACCACCTTTTTACCTTTACGATGAAAAGCAGCAGTAACATCATCTATCATTTTTTTCTCGGCAGCAGTAAGATTGAAGTTTTCAGCAATACTACGGTCGGCAAATTCACCGGAAGTCTTTCCGATTGTAACAATCGCCATATCATTGTCAGAAGCCAGTTTCTCAAGATCCACGTTATCGAGATTCATTTCTGCAATCAGTTTCTTAGGCATGAATGCTGCATACGGATTATCCGACTTCGGCATTTGTGCCTTTGCCTCTTCGATATAAGATTCGTATACCTGCTGTAACCCCTCATCAGTCACCAGACCTGCATTTTTCAAACCGTCCATCAGCGATACGACATACGCATGATTTACATCTCCCGACCCCGTTCCACCGGCAATGAAGTCGTAAGAAGTACGTCCGAATACCGCAACATTCTTTATCTTATTGCTCACCGGCAAGGAATTTTTTTCATTCTTCAGCAATACCATACCCTCGCAAGCCGCATTACGGGTAACTTGTGCATGAGCTTTGAGGTCAGGATTATTATCAGCCACATACCCTTGGAAGCGAGGAGTTTTCAAAATACACTCCAGAATCCTCTTCACGTTACGGTCAAGGATTTCTCTGGATAATATACCGTTAAGAACAGCCTTACGGATTTCCTCACGCTGAACAAGTTTTCCCGGCATCAGCAATTCGTTGCCTGCCTCCATCTGCTGAACAGCATTATCACCGCCAAACCAGTCGGTCATCACCATTCCCTTGAATCCCCATTCGCGGCGAAGGATTTCCGTAATCAGATCGGCTCTCTGGCTGGCATATGTACCGTTTATCTTATTATAAGAAGTCATGACAGTCCAAGGCTGACTTTCTTTTACGGCTATTTCGAAAGGTTTCAAGTATATTTCACGAAAAGTACGCGGTGTACCTATTACATTATTGCTGGTACGGTTGGTTTCCTGATTGTTCAGTGCAAAATGTTTCAACGAAGTACCTACCCCGTTACGCTGTACACCCTTAATCTGTGCAGCAGTAATCTTACCAGCCAGCAACGGGTCTTCACTATAATATTCAAAATTACGCCCGTTCAACGGATTACGTTGAATATTAGTTGCCGGAGCAAGCAGTACATCTACCCCGTAATGCTTCACTTCATTTCCCATCACATCGCCTACTGCCTCAACCAGTTCGGTATTCCAGGTAGCTCCCATCACCGTTGCTACCGGAAAATGCGTACAATAAAATGTTTTATCCGTACCTTCACGAGTCGGTGCAATACGCAGTCCGGCAGGTCCGTCAGCCACTACCACGGCAGGTATGCCCAGACGAGGCACTCCATTAATCTGACCGGCAGCTCCCGGCACCAGTATAGCAGAACTTCCTACTGTAGCAGCAGAATTAGTATTTTTATTTCCGGCCGATCCAACCAATAAATCCAGTTTTTCGTCAAGTGTCATGGCACTTACTACTTTCTCTACCGGATCTTTTCCAAGTTGAGGAGTTTGTGCACATACGCACATTGGCAATATAGCCGACAGCATCACTAAGTTTCGTAGCATATTATTTCTGATTTTTAAAGTTATTAGGTTATTCTTGTTTTTCACGTCCTTCATTGTGTTTTTCAGATGTGTTTTTCTGTCCTTTCAGACTGTTGCAAAGTTATGCCTTCTACCAGTTGGCATGTCTGCATAGTAAGCAGGCATAATGAAGGAAAAGTAAACTATACATTCGCAACAACACACTAATAAACAACACATTACAATCAATCAAAAAGAATAAAAAGTAAATAAAAAAGTAATCCGTACGAAAGAACTATATATCCATACAGTCGTTAATGTAAGGTTACAGAAAGAAAATTTCCTTACAAATTACCGACTAAAAAGTACGATGAAAAGCCTATTACCTTCCGGCAAGTCGGCAAAGGAAGAAAAAAGACCAGCAAGGATGTCACTTCCCCTAAAAAGACCTGTCATTCTCTCCCCAAAACGATAAATAAACAAGACTTCTCACAAAAGAGTGGATTTTTTTGACAAACTTTTCAGCAGTTGTTTTCTACGGCTTAAAGTAAATCGCCATTTACAGATAATAACCAATAAATCAATATACTATTCCAAAATCAGACTACCTCCAAAGTAAATGCCAAAGTAAGCCGAAAAGCTGTTTCTGACCTTTCAGCAACACATAATTTATTATAAATATCTTGATTCTTAGAACAGAACCTCCTAATTTTGTCTAAAAATATCACTCATGAAAATAGTAGCCTTTATCTTGTGCACATTACTACCCCTACAAATTTTCTCCCAAAATAAGATAGAGAAATACCTGGACTCTCTGGATACAGAAGTCATCAGAAGTTCCAGCTACGCTCTGAAAAAACAAAACGAAATCAGTCAGCTTAAAAAGAATCTAGAAACGGCATCGTTTCTACAAGACAAGTATTCTTTCTGCAAACGCATCCTCATAGAATACAGCAAATACCAGGCTGATTCAGCCCAATATTACCTGAATAAATGGTATGAATACGGACAACAAAGCAAAAATCCTAAATGGGAACAAGAAATATTGCTCTACAAGGCTTACATTCAAACCCTGCGCAGCGACTTTACGAACGCCAACCATGTACTTTCCCAACTGCCCGACATTGAAAACATAGAACCCGAACTGCGCTATCTTTACGCCAGAATACAATTTGAGCGATTGCTTCACATTAATAATTTAGCAGAAAACAAAGATTCTTCCCTGAATATCCGTATATGGAACAAATATTCCCCATACATCTCTCCCACCGATGTTTATTATTCCATCTATTACACAAGCCTGTTTCCACACAAGATGACCGACAGTATCTATACGACTCTCAAGACGGAAGCAGAACGTGCCCCCAACGCTACACCACAAAAGGCTTTCCTCCAATTTTGTCTGTCGCATCTGTACGAGCTTAAAGGAGATATGGAACAATCTTTCATCTATGCCATCTGTTCAGCCATTACCGATATCCAAATGGTAAACAACGATTCCCAATCGATGCTGTACATTATACAACTGATGAGCCAGTATACGGAAGGCAAAGACCAACTGGGCAGACTGTACAAGTATACGCAATTCTGTTCCGACAATATATGCGATTATAAAGACTTGGGCAGAAGTTTACAGTTGATTGTAATACAGAATCAGGTACAGAAAATGTACAAACAGTTTATCAGTCAAAAACAGCAGCGATATTCAGCGACCCTCATAATCTGTCTGATTCTGATTATCGTGGCAGCAGGTATAGCATATGCATCAGTCAGACGATACAAGAAAAAAATAAAAGACATAACAGACGTAACTCAAGATTACCAAAAGCAACAGGCACTCATATCCGAATTGCAGCGAGAAAGCAAGACTGCCAATGACAAGATCAACGCCCTCGAAGCTGAAATAGAGAGAAAGAACAATTTCTACATCGAAAGTCTGAGAACGCAGGTCAGTCTGGTTACAAAATTTTCGCAAACCAAGAAAACCCTTCTCAACCTGATTACGACATCGCAACTGAGAGAGGCAAAGAAGCTGTTGAGTGACTCCCTGCTCAACAACAGCGAGCTCAATCAGTTGTACGAAAGTTTTGATGAGATTTTCTTGTCCATCCATCCGGACTTTGTAGAACGCTTCAACAAGCTGCTGACTCCGGAAGCACAGATTACTCTCGAATCGCCACAGAAGCTGACCATCGAATTACGTATCTATGCACTGGTATGTCTGGGAGTAACGGATAGCATAAGCATTGCCAAACTGCTGAATTACTCACCGCAAACCATCTATAATTACCGGCTGAAAATACGCCATTCGTCCATAATTCCGGAAAAGGACTTTGCCAAGACTGTCATGAACATGTATAAGGACGACCTGGCAGACGAAGAAGCGCAGTCAGACGAATAGAAAGATTCGTCTACACAGAGAAAAAACTTATCCAAGACATCAAGGTATTTCAGTAAAAACGTCCCGATGTTTTTTGATTTTTTGTACAAATTCTCAAAAAATATCGGGACGTTTTCCTGTAATCATCGCCTATCTGCAAGAAAGGGGGATAAATATCGGACTTGCCAAAAGGGAATGCAGGGAACTTCGGTTTATGAATGCCGACAAGCCCTATTTCGCCATCGGCTTTCCGAACATGGCAGGAGGATATGAAGTGCGCAACAGATACTTCAAGGGATGTGTAGCTCCGAAAGACATCACCCATATCCGACAGCAGGGCGAGCCACGAAGCGTGTGTTATCTGTTCGAGGGGTTCATGGATTACCTTTCGTTCCTTACCATACGTGTTGGGAGCAATCCGCACCCCCCACGATTGGACACGCAGGACTATATCATACTGAATTCCGTTTCCAATCTTGCGAAAGCAGAAAGCATATTGGAGACCTACGCCCGAATCGGCTGTTTCCTTGACAACGACACGGCAGGGCGGAACACCTGCAAGAAGCTGAAGGAGAGGTTCGGGGAACGGCTGCTTGACAAGTCACTGTACTATCGTGGGTATAAGGACTTGAACGACTACCTGCGCGGTAAGCCACTGTCCCAATCGGCAGAGCCGATAAAGGAGAAGGAGCAAGTCCAATCCGCAAGGCGGATGATGCAGCCACAGAAAAAGAAAGGAAGAATATATAGGTTGTAGTTTTACACATGGAAAAGGCGCACGGCAGCGACAGCGGAACGACCGCACATATCGAGCATTTCATCATACCGAAGAACGTCGACCCCACACGCACCTGAACCGCAGGCTCATCGACTACCCCGACGGGGTGAAAGACCGTTCGGCGGCTGTTCAGAGAAGACTGGAAGAAGCGGGGCTGACACGCAAAATCGGAAGCAACCAAGTACGGGCTATCCGCATCAACGTATCGGGAACGCACGAGGACATGAAGCGGATAGAGGAAGAGGGACGTTTGGACGAGTGGTGCGCCGATAATCTGAAATATTTCGCCGACACGTTCGGAAAGGAGAACATCGTGGCGGCTCAGGATACAAAGATAGCGATAAAAGTGAGAACCGGAAATATTCGGGAAAGACTTTGATTGGCAAAGCGTCTCAATGAGAAGCGCATCATGGTAAAGGCAGTAAACAACAGAGGTGTGCCCTACACAAGTGTGGCACACCTCTGCTATATGAAGTCCTTGGCGAACCTCTTCTGCAACGGCTGTTCTAATGCTTATACTTTGCAACAAACTGGTTAATCAGGTCCGGCTGCGTCATCAGTGGGCGAGCCATGCCGACATAATCAATCGCGGTCTCATTAATCATCTTCTCCATCTCTTCGTAGATGCGGTTGCCGCCCGTGACGATGACCGGCACGGAGGTCTCTCGGGCAATCTTGTCGGCCATCTCCTTGAAATAGGCGGTGTTCATCTTGTACTTGGTGAAAGGGCCGCTGACCTCAATGGCATCGATTCTTCTTTTCGCCAGCTCGCGGCAGAGATAGAGGCAGTCCTCATGCGTGACACCTTGCTCGAAATGGTCCTCGCTCTGCACCTTGATCCATACGGGGAAATCCTCGCCGACGGCGCGGCGGATTGCCCCATAGACCTCGATGGTAAGCCGATAGCGATTCTCGCGGCTTCCACCATAGTTGTCCGTGCGCCGGTTGTAGTAGGGCGTGGCAAACTGATGGAGCAGATAACCGTGGCAGGCATGAATCTCCACGCCATCGAATCCGGCTTGCTTGGCGCGCAGGGCAGCTGCGGCAAACTCGTTGATTGTATTACGGATATCCTCCTCGGTCATCTCTTTGGGAGTGATGCCCGTGTGGAGATTTTTCACGGCACTTGCCCCCATAAGCTCGCCATCGGGAGCTGTGCGCGACGAATATCCGGAGCCTACACTGACCAACTGCATCAGGATGTTGCTGCCATGGCTATGCACAAGGTCGGTGAGCCGTTGGCCACCCTCGATGAACGTATCGTCATACATGGCCAGGATGTTCATGTTCTTTTCATTCCGACCCACCACCGTATATCCGGTCAGAATCGTTCCCACACCCCCTTTGGCCAGTGATTCATAGAGGTTCAATAGCTCGTCGGTCACTTTTCCGTTCGGAGTGGGATCGCTTACCGAGGCCCGAACAAAGCGGTTTTTCATCTGCATGGGCCCGATCGAGGTTTCATCGAATAACGTTTTTGGGGGAGCGGCGGCAGTTGACGGTTCTGTGCTTGTCTCACCTTTCTGTTTGGTAATAAAACGGCAATAGGGACGTTGTACGACCATGGACATGGCTGCAAACAGCATAGCCACCACAAGCAGCGGCACAGATGCCTGCTCAAAGAGGAAGGCGGCGAAGAGTTCGTAGTCCAGCAATTCGAATCCGGTTCCAAGACACATGATGGCCATGATGAGAATCCAGAGCATCTCTCTGAATTCGGTCAGCGTCTGAATGGTTTGGGGCGAAATCTTTACATTATAGGGAACTATGCGGCCAAGTAGCTCCTGGCACGATCCCATCGGGTACATCCATGCACAATAGTGTCCCTTTTTTCCGAAAAAGGGAAAGATGAATGCCGCTATTCCCAATATCTTCTGATTCTTGTTGACTGCTATGGCCATCAACAATAGGCAGCAGGTCAACAGCTGAATGATAAGTGTTAGATTTTTCATCGTTTCTTCTGTTTTTGGTTGCAAAACTATTGAATAAGTCATATATTTGCAAGTACTTACCAAATAGTAATGTAGTAACTAAAAGGTGTATTTTATGGAATACCAGCATGTTGATGAAAAATATTCTTTTAACGGGGAGATATATTTGTGTCCGTTAGACGTGGCCATAGAGATTATTGGCGGAAGATGGAAAGCCAAGATTCTATATCATCTGCAATATGGTCCATTGCGTTCGAGCGAACTGCAACGCCGCGTAAAGGGCGAGATTTCCAACAAGATGTTCACCCAAGTAGTGCGTGAACTGGAAAAGGCGGGTGTGATACGGCGCATAGTCTACCCGGTTGTGCCGCCGAAGGTGGAATATGAACTGACCGAGTTGGGACAATCCGTTATTCCCAACATCAATGACCTGTCACAATGGGGGCGTCGTGTCGGGAAACGAATCGAGGAGTAAGAAGCGGAGCAGGTAATCTGTTCATAGACGTCAGAATGAAGAGAATTTACGGTGCATTCATTCCAAATGTGATTAGAAAATCCACTCAACTTTTTATCATTTACACGCTTGATGTTTTTCGTTTTTTGAAAAACATATTATATTTGCAGATGAAAGAGTTATTTGACAGCACAGCATCGCAAAACGCTGAAATTCGCACAGTTGCCAAATCGTTACCTCTATTTCTCAAGTAATTCGCTAAAAGTTTATTTTTCAATCGGTTAAGCCAAACCGATAAAAATCTTAAAATAGTTTTTCAATTTCTATTCAGGTTTTTACTGAATTTCTCGGTGTAATTGTATCTTTGCACAGACCAACACACTAATATAATGAAAAAACTATTATTATCTCTATATATACTCTCGTTGTGCTACTTGCCTTCAAATGCACAAACAGAAAATATGGAGCATAGATTTTAACAGGAACAGTAGACGGAGAAGATGGTATTCTTTTAGTCCATATCCAGCTATCCCAGTTTATATAAATGCAAGGATTACTGCTAAGAAAGTACTTGATATTACAAAACAATTATTATACCAATAAGAAGGATTGTATGGCTCGACAAAGACAAATTATCAAAAATCCTTAGCAATCTCTTTACAAACGCTTTGAAACATACGCCACAAAACGGCTGTATAAAAATCGGTTTGGCTTGCATAGACTATAATCAGGCAGCTTCAATTATTAAAGATTTACCTGTATACCAAAAGTATATCCACATTTATGTTCAAGATAGTGGGAAAGGTATCCCCGAAGAACAACTTACCGACATCTTCAAAAGATACTATCAGGCAGATAATAAATCTGGATTAAAATATGCAAATTGGGGTACTGGGATTGGACTATATTATGTAAAGCGGCTGGTACAACTTCATCACGGAAATGTAATAGCTCAAAATGTAAAGGACGGTTCTCAATGTCCTGGGGCCATATTTCATGTACTGCTCCCTATTGATGATAGCGCTTATGAAAAAGACGAAAGACTATCGGTTGAAAAAAATAATTTTGAGAATCTTTTTGAAGATACACCAACATATCCTTCAACAAATGCTACTATTGCGATAGACCCATCAAAACCACATCTATTGATTGTAGATGATGATATTCAAATATCGGTCTATCTCAAATCTCTATTCGAAAAGGAATATAACGTGACCAATAAATACGATGCAGAATCTGCCATAGCAGCATTAGAGAATCTGGAGCCGGACATTATCTTATCGGACGTTGTCATGGGAGAAATATCGGGATATGAGTTCTGTAAAAGGCTGAAAGCCAACCAACTTTACTGCCATATTCCTGTTATTCTGATTACAGCTAAATCGCAAATAACAGAACAAGTAGAAGGACTGAATGTAGGAGCCAGTGCATACGTTACCAAACCATTTAACCCGGAATATCTGAAAGCACTCGTCAAATCTCTCTTACAAAACAGAGATAATATACGATCCTTACTACTATCTTCTTCTACCAATAATTCGCAAACTATAACAAATGCCCTGTCTACACAAGATATGGCCTTTATGAATAATCTGTACCAGTTAATGGATAGCATGATGTCGCAAGATGATTTGAATTTTAACCTTATAGCAGAAAAGTTATGCATGAGTCGTTCTAAGTTCAACTACAAACTGAAAGGTCTAACAGGAGAAACGCCCATACATTTCTTTCTTAAGTATAAACTCAACAAAGCAGCAGAACTGCTAAAAAGCGGCAAATACAACGTATCCGAAGTCGCAGACATTACCGGATTCGGAACTGTATCTCATTTTTCTGTCAGCTTTAAGAAACAATTTGGTGTGAATCCCAGTGAATACAAATAATACAGTATAATCCTCATAAATTAGGATTGCCGGATAACGGGAATTGACGTTACTTTGCAGCCGAATTACAAAACCACTAAACAGATAGCATGAAACGTACAATTCTCGCTTCGCTGGCAACTGCCGTGACGACAGTCGCTTTTGCCGCTCCAACCGATACAGAGATTGCATTGGTCAAGGACACTACCAAAGTTATAGACATCGAAGAAGTGGTGGTTATCGCCACTCCCAAGGAAAATAACCGTCTGCGCCAGCAGGCTATTTCGTCGACTTCGCTCTCGCAGAACGAAATGCGCAACAACTCGGTGACTTCGGTCAAGGCGTTGTCGGGACTTGTACCCAATCTGTTTATCCCCGATTACGGTTCCAAGCTGACTACCTCGGTGTATGTCCGCGGTATCGGTTCGCGTATCAACACGCCTGCCGTGGGTCTGTATGTCGACAATATTCCATTTATCGACAAGTCGGCTTTCGACTTCAACTATTCCGATATCGAACGAATCGACGTGATGCGTGGTCCGCAGGGAACGCTGTACGGACGAAACACCATGGGCGGACTGATTCGTGTGTTTACCAAATCGCCTTTTACCTATCAGGGTACGGATATTCGTCTGAGCGCAGCTACATACAATGACTATAAAGCCTCTCTGACTCACTATCACCGTATTTCTTCGCAGTTCGCTTTCTCCACGGGATTCTTCTACGAGCACAAGGGAGGTTTCTTCAAGAACAGTTTCAACAACAAGCGTATCGATACGGACGATGAGTTCGGAGGACGTTTCCGTGCCATCTACCTGCCTACGGAGAACTTGAAGCTGGACCTGACACTAAATTATGAATATACCAATCAGGGAGGTTATCCGTACGAATATACCGGACGTACCGACGACAAGACGGAAGACCGCAATGAATACATCGGAAAGATTTCGTACAACCATACGTGCGGTTACAAGCGTAACTTGCTGAACGGTGGTCTGAATCTGGAACATCAGGCAGACAACTTTATCCTGAGCAGCGTGACGGGTTTCCAGTATCTGTACGACCAGATGAACCTGGATCAGGACTTTACGGAAGCTGATATTTATACGATGATGCAGAAACAGAACTCGAAGACCATCAGCGAGGAACTGGTATTGAAGTCGAAGCCGGGCAACCGCTGGCAGTGGACTACGGGAGTAAGCGGATTCTATCAGTGGCTGACAACCGATGGTCCGGTTACTTTCCAGGAAGACGGTATACAGAGCCTCATCGAGGATAACATCAACGCAGGACTCTCGCATCTGCCTGCCGGAGCGCCTACTCTGGCGGCTAAGATTACGACACGACCCTTGCCCGTATCGGGTGTGTTCGATACACCGATTTTGAACGGTGCCATTTACCACCAGTCTACGTTCAACGATGTGCTAGTAGAAGGTCTGTCGGTTACGGCTGGTCTGCGTCTGGACTACGAGAAACTGAAACTGGACTACAACTCGGTATGCGACATGAATTTCGATTTCAGCGTATCGGCTCCTTTCCTTCCAACGGCAATTGTCCGACCGCTGAATGCTAAGACGCAGTTCGTCGGCAAGGAATCGACCGACTACTTGCAGTTGCTGCCTAAGTTTACCATTCAGTACGCATGGAACAGCAAGAACAACGTGTATGCTACCGTCAGCAAGGGATACCGATCAGGAGGATACAACATTCAGATGTTCTCCGACCTGATACAGAACAACATGCGAAACGATATGATGAATGCCATCAAGCAGGACGAGGTGCTCGGCAAGTTTGCCGGAATGATGCCGGATATGCCAGCTTCGGATGTCAACGTATCGGATGCTACACTCTACAAGCCTGAATATTCATGGAACTATGAGGTTGGTTCGCACACTACCCTGTTCGACGACAAGCTGCAAGCCGACGTTGCTCTGTTCTACATGGATACACGCGACCAGCAGATTTCACGTTTTGCCGAAAGCGGACTGGGACGTATCACGGTCAATGCGGGAAAGAGCCGCAGCCTGGGAGCTGAAGCTTCCCTGCGTGCACAGGTGACTGATGCTTTCAGCCTGAACGGAAACTACGGATATACGTACGCTACCTTTACCGACTACGTGGTGAGCGACACAGAGAACTACAACGGCAACTATGTGCCTTTTGTTCCCAAGCATACGTTCAATGTAGGAGCACAGTATGTGTTCACTATGAGAAAGGGTGCTATCTTAGACAACATTACGGTGAATGCCAACTACAAGGCTGCCGGACGTATCTACTGGACAGAACAGAATAATGCCAGTCAGGCGCTGTACGGCACACTGAACGGACGTGTCAACTTCAACAAGGGCAACGGACAGTTGGCTTTCTGGATAAACAATGCACTCAACACCGACTATCAGGCATTCTACTTCGAAACCATGAACAGAGGCTTTGCGCAGAAAGGCCGTCCCCTTCAGGTAGGTGTGGATATCCGCTGCCGCTTCTGATGTCCGCCTCACATTCCGTAAACCAAACGGATATGTCGAACGAAGCTCTACATAGGATATTATGCCTTAAGGCATTAAAGAATACATTTCATAAATAGAAACTTAAAAACAAAGCATCCTCCTGTCTTTGGTTCCTTCACAACGAAGGCTAAAGCAGGAGGATGCTTTTTATAGATTGCTCCTGTTCGCGTTTCAGGCGTTTCTGCTCCGGTTCTTTTTGAAAGGTTCAGGGTTTCTCCTCAGATCACGATTCTCGCTATGTTTCTGATAGCTATATCTTTTATAAAATCATTATTTTTAGGTATTTCAAAACTCCTCCATACACCGTTACTTTGCAATGTCAAATCAACTAAAAGCATAAAGCAATGAAAAAGACTGGTGTATTTTACGGTTCTACAACAGGCACAACCGAGTCTGTTGCACGCATGATAGCAAACAAGTTAGGAATTTCTTCCGGTGACGTATACGATGTAAGCAAGCTCACTGCTGATGTGGCAGGGAGCTATGAAGCACTGATTTTAGGAACATCTACCTGGGGCGACGGCGAATTGCAGGACGACTGGTACGACGGCATCAAGGTTTTGAAAGGAATGGATCTTTCCGGCAAGACGGTTGCCCTGTTCGGATGCGGTGACTCGGAATCTTACGCCGATACGTTCTGCGACGGCATGGGTATCTTGTTCAACGAACTGAAAGACAGTGGCTGCCGCTTCATCGGTACAGTTCCAGCTACAGACTATACCTACAGTTCTTCTGTAGCCGTAACCGACGACGGGTGTTTCGTGGGGCTTGCCATCGACGACATCAACGAAAGCGACAAGACCGAAGAGCGTATAACGGCATGGATGGAAACCCTGAAAGCCGAACTTGCCTGAAACCGACCTTCGGACAACCCTATCAGTCATTCCCAACAAACTACTCCCATGAAAGTAACTGAAATCAATCCCGTAGAACTGAAAGTGTTTCTGAACCACATCTACGAATACAAAAAAGGTGTGCGTCAGATGGTGCTCTACACCACCAACAAGAAATACGAAACATTTGCCATAAACCGGTTGAAAAGCCAGCGCATCCCGTTCGTGATTCAGCCGGTAGACGAGGAACGCATCAACTTGTTTTTCGGCAAGGCAGAATGTATCAATGCCATCCGCCTGATGGTAACCCGGCCCTTGAACCTGCTCAGCCCCGAAGAAGATTTCATTCTGGGAGCTATGCTGGGATACGATATCTGTGCACAATGTAAACGTTACTGCACACGCAAGACTCGCACGCGTGCATCTTAATCAACATCGTTTTTTCTATTCATTCAGTGCACCACAATGCGGACAAACACCCTTTGTCCGCATTTTTGCTCCACACGCTCCACAGGCATACGGATATTTATCCGACTTCCGCAAGCGGTCTACACACCATACCGTATATGCAATCAGGCAGACATAGGCAGCATATACCCAAACATAAGTGAAGAATATGTACAGGAAGATACAATATGAAGCCAGTCCCAGCAGGTAGAAAAATGCTACCTCCAGCTTTGCCTGATGGAAAAGATCATCGAGCATGGCTACCCCCACCAGCAGAATCAGTCCCACACACACGATGAACAGGCCGAGGATAAACGGCACACCAAACGGATTCAGCGTAGGATCGTAATAATAGTGCATCCACGTTTCCGGTACGAAATGCTGGATGCTGTTGTATAACGTGGCAGCCATCGCCATCAGCAGCGACAAGGTAACCGGAAACACACTGTCGATGTCATTCAGTCCAATCAGCTTAATCTGTTTTTTACGTACTGCCCGATAGACAAACCACAGAAAGAAAACAGCCATTACCAAAAAGAACGGCAAGGCATGCGAACTACTGAACAAGTGAATAAAGCGGGAAATAGGATCCACCGGTACAATATGCTCCAGCAACTCGTGTTCCTGAATCCAACCGATAGTTTCCTGATCGCGTGCCACCTTTACCCAGATGGAATCCAGCGAATCCTGAGGATGCACATCAAATTCGGCTACTACCAACTGATTTCCCTTTACAACAGGAACACTATCCATGAACGGCAACTGGTGTAACCATAAGGTATCGGCCTCGACCTCGAAATTACTGCTCAGGGCATACGCCCGTTCGGGCAAGACGACCGGAAGTGAATCATCCTTTCCTTGCGGTCCCTTGTCTACCGAAGCTGCCGGACGGTAATGGCAAGCCACGATACCGAGCAGCAACAAGAGGATCAATATGTATTTACTCTTCTGCATATACTTTCATCTGACACTGCTTACAGTCGAACTGTAAACGGAAACGCTTGCCGTCGCTGCTGACCAGGAAATATGGTTCGCGGTAAGGCGAGCGCACTTTATGATGTACCGGACACCAGCCCATGCTGTAGCGCAAGCAATGCTTGCAGAACATCAGCGCAGCCTTTTCCGGTGCTTCTTTTTCGAATGCCGGTGCAATACGCCGTACCCCGTGATCGTGATAGAAAGCGGCAGCGGCGCCGTTCATCACATTTCCCAAGTATGTCAGTTCCTGAACCGGAAAAGCATGATGGGTTTCGGGCATACGCCAGATTTCCTGCGGATAATTGATGCGACGAGCCTCCAGCAGTTTCTCTACCGCCCGACGTCGCAGGTCGGACAGTTCGGACGAAGGAATAAACCAGTTGTCCGACAAGGCAATTTCTACCGCCGTAGCCTCGAACGGTGTATTTCCCAGCTTGCTCAACTGGTTCTTCAGGTTCTCCTGCTGAGGAGTACGTGCCAGTTCCTTTTCTCTGGGCAAGGCAATGCTGATACGGTTCTCATCCTCATCGGCAAGCGACAGGGTAAAGCCGAAATTATTCTCTTCCAGCCTCAGCGTCACAGCGATTTTCCGTTCGGCCGACTTCTTCTGCATCACCCGTTCAAACTCCTGATCGAAGTTACGGTACAGTTTGGTCTTGGGCTTTACACGCGGCATCTCCTGCGGATAGAGCTTGTTGCCGTCCACCCGGTTCACACGGAAGCCGCACAACTTACCCCGCTCATCGAGATAACACAAGCCGTCGCCGTTGCTGAACGACTTCACCCCCGCTACCGTGAGGTAATTGCCCCGAATCTCCTTGACCGTTCCTACCTCCTCGCCCAGCGATTTCGGTGTATCGAACGAGAAAATGCCCGGATTACGTCCGTGCGCGAAATAGTCGGTAAAGCCACGACTGAAACTCTTGTCCAACTGTGGACGGAAAGCGAGCTTCACCGTTCCCGACGAAGCACGTGTATATTCCTTGCGGCGCTTCAGGATAGCATCCAGTTTCTGACGGTAGTACGCCGTCACGTTCTTTACATACGATACATCCTTCAGTCGTCCTTCTATCTTGAGCGAAGAAGCCCCTGCATCGAGCAGTGCCTCCAGATTCTCACTCTGGTTCATATCCTTGAGCGACAGCAAGTGCTTGTTGCGCGCAATGACTTTTCCGTCGGCATCTACCATATCGAAGCCCAAGCGGCAGAACTGCGCACACTCTCCACGGTTGGCACTGCGGCCGAAGCACGCCTGACTCACGTAACATTGTCCGCTGTAACTTACGCACAACGCACCGTGCACGAAGACCTCGAGCAGCGTATCGGGACAGGCAGCATGTATTTGGGCAATCTCATCGAGCGTCAGTTCCCGTGCCAGCACCACCTGACGGAAACCGGCATCCGCCAGAAACTTGACCTTCTGCACCGTACGGTTGTCCATCTGCGTACTGGCATGCAGCGGGATAGGCGGCAGGTTGAGCCGTGTAATTCCCATATCCTGAACAATCAGCGCATCCACTCCGGCACGATACAAATCCCAGATCATCGCTTCGGTATCCTTCAATTCCTCGTCACGCAGAATCGTATTCACCGTGACATAAATACGGACATTGTACACATGCGCATACTGCACCAGTGCGGTAATGTCTTCCAGCGAATTGCCGGCAGCCGCACGTGCTCCGAAGCGGGGAGCACCGATATACACCGCATCGGCACCATGATTGATAGCCTCGATGCCGCACTCCAGGTTCTTTGCCGGAGCCAATAGTTCGATAGGACGTTGTCTGATCATTACTTTATCTGATTAATATCGTATGGAGTTTCCTGATATACATAATAGTTCAGCCAGTTGGAGAACAGCAGGTTCGCCGTACTCCGCCAGCGTACCAGCGGTCCCTTTTCAGGATCATTGTCGCGGTAATAGTTCTTCGGCATATCGATGGGCAGACCTTTTCCCAAGTCACGGCGATATTCCGTATCCAGCGTATAAGGAGAATATTCCGAATGACCGGTCACGTAAAACTCACGTCCGCCACGAGCCATCACGATATGCACGCCCGAATCGTCCGACTCGGAAATGATGGTCAGCTCAGGATGTTTCTCGATGTCCGCACGGCGCACCTCCGTGTGGCGGCTATGAGGCACGAAGAACACATCATCGAAGCCGCGGAAGATAGGCAGTTTGCTCATGCCCTCACAGATATGATGTTCGAAGATACCGAACATCTTCTTGTCGAGCGGATATTTAGGAATCCCGTAGTGATGATACAGTCCCGCCTGTGCCGCCCAGCAGATATAGAGCGTAGAAGTGACGTGCGTCCGCGTCCAGTCGAATATCTCTTGAATCTCGCCCCAATAGTTCACCTCCTCGAAATCGAGGTGTTCCACCGGCGCACCGGTAATGATCATTCCATCAAATTTCTCATCGCGCATCAATTCGAAATCGCGGTAAAACGCCTTCATGTGTTCGATGGGCGTATTCTTCGAAGTATGGCTTTTCAGTTTCATGAAACTGACCTCAATCTGCAACGGTGAGTTAGACAACAGGCGGATCAAGTCGGTTTCGGTAGTTATTTTCAGCGGCATCAAGTTGAGGATGACAATTTTCAGCGGACGAATATCCTGCGTACTGGCGCGGGAATTGTCGATAACGAAAATGTTTTCTTCCTTCAGTAAGTCGATAGCCGGAAGTTTGTCTGGTAAATTAAGTGGCATTTCTTTATGAATTAATTGCAAGTGCAAAATTAGGAAATAAAAATAAAATCTCCCTTATTCTTTCACCGGAAAGACTATGAGAGCGAACAGATTATTTGTACAAAAATGCCCGAATTTCCTCCCCATTACCAAACTATCCGGACATTCTCTCTCTGTCCTGACGAAAGCCGCCGAATTTAATCATGCCATAATAGACCTCCTCGCAGCACAAACGACCGTCCATAAACTTGCATATATTAAGAAATTTTACGAATATTGCAAACCTGTTACAGGGACGACAACATATGTTTCTTGTATCTATAAATCTAAATATTGAAATTATTAACATAGGCATTATACTGATAACTTTATACAAACTTAAAATCCAATGAAAAACCTTCTGTTCATATCCTTAAGCTGCCTGACCTTTACAGCCTACGGTCAGACCAGAGAATTTGCCAACACCATCAAAGTAGAAGATTCCGATTCCAAGGAAGTCATTCTGGAAAAGGCGGCACATGTTGTCCCCAAAGCCAACCAGTTGCGTTCGCTGGAAAACGAGTTCATCGCTTTCGTACATTTTGGTCCCAATACATTTACTCGTAGAGAATGGGGAACCGGCAAGGAAGACCCGAAAATCTTCGACCTGAAGCAGTTGGACACCGACCAATGGTGTGAAGCCATGAAAGCCGCCGGAATGAAAATGGTGATACTGACAGTAAAGCATCACGACGGCTTCGTACTGTGGCAGAGCCGCTATACCAAGCACGGCATTATGTCGACCGACTTCCAGAACGGGAAAGGAGATATTCTGAAATCGCTGTCGGCTTCCTGTAAGAAATACGGACTGAAGCTGGGCGTATATCTGTCGCCGGCAGATTTGTATCAGATTGAAAGCCCCGACGGACTGTACGGCAACCTGAGTAAGTATACGATGCGTACCATTCCGCGTCCCGTCAAAGACCGCCCCTTCAAGAACAAGACCACTTTCCAGTTCATGCTGGACGACTACAACGAATATTTCATGAACCAGTTGTTTGAAATCCTTACGGAATACGGCGACATACAAGAAGTGTGGTTCGACGGAGCCCATCCCAAGCGTAAAGGAGGACAGCGCTACAACTATGCCGCATGGAAACAACTGATTAAAGCCGTAGCTCCCAACGCTTCTGTATTCGGACGGGAAGATATCCGCTGGTGCGGCAATGAAGGTGGCAAAACCCGAGATACGGAATGGAACGTGATTACCTATCCGGAAAATCCTGATACCACCTCTTATTTCCCCGATTTGACTGATTTGGATTTAGGTAGCCGCGAAGTTTTATACAAAGGCGATTACCTGCATTATCAGCAGGCAGAAACCAATACCTCTATCCGCGAAGGATGGTTCTACCGTGACGATACCCAGCAGAAGGTAAGAAGTGCCGACGATGTGTTCGACATCTACGAACGTGCTGTGGGTGGCAACTCGACTTTCCTCCTGAATATACCGCCCAACCGGGAGGGACGTTTTTCTGACAGGGACGTGGCAACGCTGAAGGAAGTGGGCCAGCGCATCCGTGAAACATACGGTGTAGACTTGCTGAAGGGCGCAAGCGGTCCGGCAGAGGTTCTGGATGACGATAAAAATACCTTCACGACAGTTGCCTGCGGAGCGAAAATAACTCTTACGACTCCCTCTCCCATCACCTTCAACCGTCTTGTGCTTCAGGAAGCCATCGCCCTGAGAGGAGAACGTGTAGAAGAACACGTGGTAGAAGCATGGATAGACCGCAAATGGAAAGAGATAGCACGCGGCACCAACATTGGCTACAAGCGTATTCTCCGTTTCCCGGATGTAACGACCAACAAGATTCGGGTTCGTTTCACACAGACACGTCTGGATGCAGCCATCAGCAAAATATCTGCCCACTACTACCATTCACGTCCGCCACAGTTGTCGGCACACCGTGATGCAAACGGCATGGTTACCATTGAACCCTTGCGACAGGATTTCAACTGGAACCGCAACGGCGAGAACAGTGCCGACAACTTGAATGCAGGCTATACCATTTACTATACGCTGGACGGCACAGAACCTACCGCCTCATCGAAGGTTTATACAGGACCGTTCTTTGCAGACAACCAAGAAGTATCTGCCGTTTCTGTACTGAACGACCAAAAAGGCGCTGTATGCAAGGAACAGTTCGGATATGTCAAGAAAGACTGGAAAGTAGTACACGCAGGCAGTGAGGACGGCGAGCATCAGGCAGCGTTTGCCATCGATGAAGATCCGGCTACTTACTGGCAGACAGCTCCGGCAGCAACCGACCAAAGTCTGACCATCGATATGGGTAGCGTGAAGTCCATCAAAGGCTTTGCCTATACTCCTCAGAAAGCTAATCAGGAAGGTATGTTTGAGCGTGGTACGATCTGGGTAAGCACAGATAACCAGAAATGGGAAAAAGCGGATGATTTCATGTTTGGCAACCTGATCAATGACCCTGTAAAACGTTACCATTACTTCAAATCGGAAGTGAAAGCCCGCTATGTAAAGATTGAAATGGTCGAATCTGCCAATCGGTCGAAGTATGCTTCGATTGCTGAACTCGATATTCTGTAAAGCGAAAGTGATAGCATAGAGGTAATTAATCTGCCCTGCCATTTCTCCTACTATGGGAAGAAATGGCAGGGTTTTACACTATCTTCATTTGACGGATAAATTCTATTACTGTTATAATATTGACTGGAGGAAATTCGTCTATGGATATTAATCAGAATAAACTAATTATGTATCATTAATATTTAAACATAAGTTGACTCTTTCAACTGTAACTGTTTATAAATAAGAACCTATGAAAGCAATACAAAACTGCTTACAGAAAATAGTTATCTATAAAATATATTCGTTAGAAAAGCAAAAAATGGAATATAATGACAATGAAGTATATAATCACATAGGAGTAGGTTTTTTGATTGTATTCTCATATATAGTAGTTATATTGCTTTTTTTATCCGTACGATTATTTAATGAATTGAGAAACAATTCCACACTTATTGTTTGCGTTACAATATTATGTTTTTCGGCTAAGTATTTTTTCGTAAAACATTTAAAACAAAAAAATATGTTCAGGCAATTCACGAAGAGTATTTACAAATGGATTTAAAGAAAAGAAAGGAAAACTATAAAGTGGGATTATATTACGTTGTATTTGTTATTTTATTTCCTCTATTCAGCATAGTAGTTATGGAATTAATGACTATCATTATTTTAAGAAAATCCTTTACTCTGACAAAATCAATATAACCATCCACAAAAAAGAAAAGCCACTGGAAATGTACGTTTCCAATAGCTTTTCTAACTTTATAAACTCAGGTAGTTCAAACCTATGTGTGTTACAAATATTATTATTTTTCAATGCTTCTTTCTTGTCTTGATGATTGAAGTAAATCACACCGACAATGGCTATAACCGACACAAGTACTGACATGATCTTACAAGCCATAAGCCTGAAAGTAGTGTTAATACTATGGCAATAGAACAACTGAGAACAAATTATAGCTATTTTACAACCGATTTTTGTAAATGCTTGCCATCAGCTTCTGGTACTGATTCTCCAGCTCCATGTAAGCCTGCAAGTTACGATATACGTTGTCGGCTTCCGTATAATAATCGATAATAGAAAGTTGTCCTGCGGTAACGGCTTCTTTCAGCATGTCCAGCGTTTGATGCATCAGTTCCACGTCGTATGCCTGCATGGCGGTAGTCAACTGCTGCATTTCGTTGAACTGACTCTGCACCTGAGCTTCTGCCTGCAAACGGGCATTATCCAACTGATACTGGGCACTGATAGCTTGTGCACGGGCTATCTGGTGCTTCTTCCGGTTCGAAAAGATCGGTAAACTTCCTCCGATAAGGAAACCGTTGCTCTTTTCATCGAGTGAAGTGTTGCGACGATAGCCTATTTCCAGCTTCGGCAACCAGCTCTGACGACTTACACTGATGTTCTTCTCGGCAGCACGTGCGGCGGCATCGGCAGCCAGCAGCGTGGCATCGGTAGCCATTACCTCGTCGTACAGGGCGTTATAGTCTTTCAGTGCTTCTACCTGCGGATAATCGCGTGAGGTAAAGTCCACTGGAAGATTGCCGTTCATGGCAAGCAACTGCTGCAAGGCGGTACGATGAGCAGCATTGTTCTGTGAAACTTCTGTCTGCACACTCATCCGCTCCATCTTGATTTTATTGACTTCCAGTATGCCGGCATCCCCTTCTTCCAGTCGTTTTTGGAACAAGGCAAGCAGTTCGTCGGCGTTCTTTTTCCGTTCTTCCAGCAGACCTTGCTGTTTGTTCAGCATCACAAGATCGAGGCAGAGATTCTTTGCATTCAGCAGAATACTGCGACGGGTAGCCTCGTACTGACGGTGAAGAGCTTCACGCTGCAACTTTCCCGAACGGCTGCGTGCTGCATACAAGGTAGGGAAGTCGAATCCTTGTGTCACGACCAGTTCCGAACTCGACATGCCGGTGATACCCTTGGTATAAAACGGACTATATTCTACCGAAGGATCTTCCAGGTTATTCTGTGTCTGGACTTCCAACTGGGCAGCACGGGTAGTCTGCTGCTGTGCCTGCAATTCTTTATTATTCTGTTCTATCTGACGGAGCACCTCGTCGATGCCCTGTGCCTGCATGCCTGCCGTAAAGAACAGGCATGCAGCCAATGTAATATAGGTATGTTTCATAATTACTGTTTATTAGCATCTGACTTTTTGCGGTTCATCAGTTCGTATACGATCGGAATGATAAATGCATTCAGGAAGGTCGAGGTAAGCAGACCTCCCAAGATAACCTTTGCCATCGGGCTTTGGATTTCGTTGCCAGGCAAATCGCCGCGCAAGGCAAGCGGTATCAAGGCCAGAGCAGACGACAAGGCGGTCATCAGAATCGGGTTCAGACGGTCGAGTGAACCGTGGATAATGCTTTCACGTACTCCCATGCCCTGCTCGTCGCGCAAGGTATTGTAATGGCTGATCAGCAGCATACCGTTACGGGTAGCGATACCGAACAGCGAAATAAATCCGATGATAGCTGGAATGCTGACTTCACCCGTGGTAAACAGCAGGGCGAAGACACCACCTATCAGGGCAAGCGGCAGGTTCAAGAGAATCACGCCACTCTGCGAGGCGTTGCGGAACTGTACATACAGCAGCAGGAAGATGACCACGATACTCATCAGGGAGGTAAGCAGCAAGGTACGGCTGGCGGCCTGCTCGCTTTCAAACTGTCCGCCGTATTCGATGTGATAGCCTTCGGGCAGTTGTATCTTTTCGTTCACCCGTGCCTGAATATCGTTTACCACACTGCGCAGGTCACGTCCGCTGGTGTTTGCCGAAATGACAATCTTACGCTTAACGTTCTCACGGTTGATGGTATTCGGTCCCATGGACGATTCCACACGTGCCACATAGCTCAGCGGTATCTTGCGTCCCTGGGCATCGTCTATCATGAGGTCTTTGATGCGTTCCATTGAACCACGGTTGTCTTCTGCCGCACGTACCACGAGGTTGAACGATTTTCCTTTTTCGTATACCTGAGAAACCACTTCACCCGCCATGTTCACCGTAACAAACTCATTGAACTGTGCCAGTGAAATGCCATACTTGGCAAGCATCTCGCGGCGAGGCACAATCTTCAGTTCCGGACGCTCTACCTGCTGCTCCACGTTCAGGTCGGCAATGCCTTCCACATCCCGTATCGCATCCTTTATCTGGTTACCCAGAGAGAACATCTTGTTCAGGTCGTCGCCGAAAAGTTTGATGGCGATGCTTGCCTGCGTACCACTCAGCATGGCATCGATACGGTGACTGATAGGTTGTCCGATTTCGATGTTGGCTCCGGTCAGTACCGACAATTTACGGCGTACGTCTTCAAGCACCTCTTCGTGTGAACGGCTATCCAGCTCGAACGGAGCTTCTATCTCGGATACGTTTACGCCCAGTGCATGCTCGTCGAGTTCGGCACGTCCGGTCTTGCGGGCTACGGTCTTGATCTCGGGAATGGTAAGCAGCAGTTCCTCTGCCTGACGACCAATCTTATCGGATTCCTCCAGTGAAATACCCGGAAGCGAACTTACATTGATGGTAAACGAACCTTCGTTGAAGGACGGCAAGAAGCTGTGTCCCAAGGTAAAGAACGCTCCCAGTGCCACCACAAACAAAGCGATGGTACCTCCTAACACCGTTTTCTTATGACCCAGTGCCCAAAGCAGTCCACGCTCATAATGTTTTTTCAGCCATACGGCTACAAAAGCTTCTTTCGGCAGTCCGTCTTTCTTGAAATCTCCTCCCAGCAGATAGCTGCACAGTACAGGAGTGAGTGTCAGGGCTACAACGGTCGAAGCAAACAGTGACACGATGAATGCGATGCCCAGCGGAACCAGCATTCGGCCTTCCATACCGCTCAGGAAAAACAGAGGCACGAAGCTCACCACAATAATCAGGGTTGAGTTGAGGATAGGCATACGTACCTCGCGTGAAGCATGGAATACCACATCCAGCACAGGCTTGCGTTCGCCGACGGGGAGCATGCGGTTCTCACGCAGATGCTTCCATACGTTCTCCACATCGACAATGGCATCGTCTACCAGCGAGCCGATGGCAATGGCCATACCTCCCAAGCTCATGGTGTTGATGCTGAGTCCCATATAGTGCAGTACCAGAATTGCGATGACCAGCGACAACGGAAGGGTTACCAGCGAAATGATGGTGGTTCGTGTATTGGCAAGGAACAAGAAGAGTACGATGACCACGAAGATGGCTCCCTCGTAAAGAGATTCCTGTACGTTGCCGATAGAGCTTTCGATGAAACGCGACTGACGGAAGATGTCGGTAGAAACCTTTACATCGGCAGGAAGATTCTTCTGTAAGTCCTTCAATGCTACCTCCAGTTTCTCGGTCAGTTCAATGGTTCCTGTATTGGGCTGTTTGGTGACGGTAATCAGTACGGCGGGCTTGCCCTTTTCCGAAGCCAGTCCCAGCTTAGGTTGCTGAGCTCCCACACGTACGTCGGCTATGTCTTCCAGCGTCACCGGAGCACCGTCGACTGTCTTGACTACCGAACGTGCCATCTGGCGTACGTCGTCGGTAGAAACCACTCCACGCACGATGTATTCGTTGCCGTATTCATAAATCACTCCACCGTTAGTATTCTGGTTCATGCCACGGGTTACTGCCATTACCTCACCCAGTGTCACACCGTAGTGTTTCATGCGTTCGGGATGCAGCAGTATCTGATATTCCTTGATGTCACCTCCTAATACGGCAACCTGTGCCACACCTCCGGTAGACAGCAGGCGCGGACGGATGGTCCAGTCGGCAAGGGTACGCAAGTCGAGCATGGAAGTGCTGTCGGCTGTCAGTCCTACTATCAGCAGTTCCCCCAAAATAGACGACTGAGGACCGAGGGTAGGATTGCCCACGTTGGCAGGAAGCGATTCTCCCACGGCTGCCAGCTTCTCGGAAACAATCTGACGTGCCAGGTAAATATCCGTATTCCAGTCGAACTCTACCCATACCACCGAAAAACCCGTTGTAGACGAAGAACGTACACGGCGTACCCCCGTGGCACCGTTTACGGCTGTTTCAATCGGGAAGGTAACCAACTGCTCCACCTCCTCGGCAGCCATGCCTCCCGCTTCTGTCATCACCACCACGGTAGGAGCGTTCAGATCGGGAAACACATCCACTTCGGTATGAAACGCCGTATAGGTACCTCCTATCAGCAGCAAGACCGAAGCGACCAGAACCAACAAGCGGTTCTGCAATGAAAAATGTATGATTTTATTCAGCATAATACTCTAATAAATGATATCCGTATCTGATAAATACTACCCGCACATCAATGGTTGTGGGTGTGTGCAGGAATCGCATTGCTGGCAGCAGCCAGTTTCACATGCATGGCTCCGGCGGTAACGACTTTCTCTCCTCCCTTCAGGCCTGAAAGGATTTCTACGCGGGCACCGTCGCTCATGCCGAGTTTTACTTCCTGCTTCTTGTATCCTTCGGCATCTACCTGAAGGTATACGAAGTTCAGTCCCTGTTCTTCGGTAATTGCTGAAACAGGCAGACTGATGACTCCCTGCCGTTCTCCCGACAAGAGATAGACTTCGACGAAAGAGCCTGCCAGCATGTCGCCGCGGTTGTCAAATTCGAAAGTTACGGGAATATAGAACGATGCGTCACCCGACGATTTACCGTACGACAGCAGACGGCCTTTCAGGTCGTCCAGCCGGTAAACCTTGTTATCGTAAGGAGTGGTGAAATTGGCCGAAACAATCGATTTCAGTTCGGCATAATAACGCTCGGACACCTCAGCCTTCAGTTGCAGGCGGCGTGTCTGAGTAACGGTCAGCAAAGGCTGTCCCACGGTCACGTAATCGCCTTCCTTTACCAGACACGACTTGACGTATCCTCCTATCGGCGACTTGACCGATACTCCCTTGCCGTCCTTGCTGGGCGAAAGGGCTTCGTAAGCGATACGGGTATTCTCATAATTTTCTTTTAGCAGACTGAAATCTTTCTGCGAAACAATCTGCTTGTCCACCAGCTTGGCAGCACGTTCGTATTCACGCTTGGCCGTTTCATAGGCGATACGGGCACGTTTCACGGCATCTCCTTCCTGAATGTGCTGCGAAGAAACCGTCAGCAGTGCCGTACCGGCACCTACCTGCATTCCCTCGGTCAGCGGGCGGGTAAAAGTCACTACCCCCGACACACCAGCTACAACGGTAGCCTCATCTCCCTGAGCCGCCAGAATCTGTCCGCTGGTAGCAATCACGCTTCGGAACGTACCGGGCTGTACTTCTTCCACCTTCACTCCGGCAGCCTTCGCCTTTTCCGGAGTAAGAATAATTTCATCGGAATGAGCTGCATGTGCTTCCTTCGCCTCAGCCTCCGCTTCATGGCCATGTTCGTCATGACCGCCACAAGAGCCCAGCATACATGCAGCCAGAGCTCCCATCCATATATAATGCTTCATTTGAATGTAATTTATGTATTAAACACAATGATTTAGCTGTCCGCACCACAAAGGTACGGATATCACGCTGCAACCAGATTGCAGTCTTTTATACACGAATTACAGAAGCGGGAGGAGCGCGCAGTCCTGCTACCCGGACAAAATAGTGCGCATGCAGACTTTCTACATACTGTGCCCAGTCGGCATCGGCATCATCGGCCGGCAAATCCAGTACGTGCAGTACCGGAATTAACGGATAAAGTATGGAATAAAAAGAATAATCGGGAGCAATGTCGGACAGATGCTGGTCGGGCGTACTGCACTGAAAATGCGTCACACAACCACTGCCACACGAATGGCGGTCGGCATCACCGCTATGATGCATGTTGCCGCTGCATGTTTCTGTGCTACCGTACGAAACCAGATCGGACGACAAGCAGAATATTTCCGAATGATGATGGTGCGGAAGTACCTGGGCAACCAGCATCAGCATGCAGATTACCAGCAAAAAATACGATTTTAACTTCCGCTTCATCATCCGTTTGTTATCTAACTATTATAAAATCAGGCTTCTTCATCGCCATTGTCTTCAGCCACCGGCATGGTAACAAGTACCTTGTCGATACGTGCTCCGTCCATGTCGACGACTTCAAAACTGAAGCCGTTCCAGTCGAGCGTTTCACCGCTGGTAGGAATATGCTGCAATTCTTTCAGAATCAAGCCTCCTAAGGTATGGTATTCCGAAGACTCGAATAAATCGCTGCGGTTAAAGTAACAAAGAAAATCGTACAGCGAACACTGTCCGTCTACCAGCCAGCCTTCCTTGTTTACCCGCTTGATGATATCGGGTTCCTCACCCGGATCGTCGACGTTACCTACCAGACCTTCCAGAATATCGCGCAAAGTAATGATACCCGTACATACGCCAAACTCGTCGCAAACCAGTCCGCGACTGATTTTCTGTATTTTCATCTGTTCGAGTACCTTATACACATTCATGCTCTCGTGGAAATAAGCAGGCTCATGAATCAGCGAAGCCAGCTTGAAGTCGGGTTTCGACAAGTGTACCACCAGATCCTTCAGGTTGACGATTCCCTTCACATGATCCAGGTCACCGTCGGCTATCGGATAAAACTCGAACAGGTTTTCGTTTACCACCGCTCTCACTTCATCGGCAGTCATGTCCATATCCAGCCATACAATGTCACTCTTGTGCGTCATGATAGAGCTTACCTTCAGGTCACCCAGCAGGAACACGCGCTGCATGATGTCTTTTTCTACAGGCTGAACCTCTCCTTCTTCGGTTCCTTCCTCGATGATAGACTTGATTTCTTCTTCGGTCACCTTATTATCGGTTTCCTTGATATTCAGCAAGTTGAAAATAAGTTCCGTACTCTTGGAAAGCAGCCATACGAACGGCAAGGCAATAGAAGCAAGTACCTTCATAGGACGTGCCACCACCTTGGCAGCCTTCTCGGCCACGCTCAGTCCGACACGCTTCGGCACAAGCTCACCAAAAATAATCGTCAGGTAAGTTACTATTACAACGATGACACCCTGAGCCAGCGCAGCGGCGTAAGTGGTAGAAACTCCCCACGAAATCATGGTCTGAGTCAGGTCGGAAGCAATCCGGTTGCCCGAATAGATACCGGTCAAAATACCAATCAGGGTAATTCCGATTTGTACAGTAGAAAGAAAGCGATCGGGGTCATTAGCCAGTTTCAAAGCAACCTTTGCAGACTTACTGCCCTTTTTCGCATCAGAAGAAAGCCGAGATTTACGAGCTGATATTAATGCTACCTCGGACATAGCGAAGATACCGTTAAGTACTATCAACCCGACAATTATGATTATCTCATCCATATAAAAAATAAGTGTGTTTGCCTCACAAATATAACGCAATGTTCCATGACTGTGAAAGATAGCTTACACAATTAAGCAGTTTTAACAGATATTTCTTATAAAATGTTCCGGTCTGTACATTTTGTTCTCAAACTGAATACATTTCTGTCATTTCGGCTATCCCTTTCCAGCCGTTTCAGCCAATCAAGTTTTCTGTTTTTCGACCGATACGGAGTTTCCTAAATTGAAAATACCTATCTTTGGCGCAAAAATTGAAAAAATGGATACTGATTACTTAAATTACTTTGAAGAAAAATTGCAGCAAGAGCTGCTGCGCCTGTGTACCAATTACGGCGTACTCAGCGGTACTCTGCTGGCAAACGACGATATTGATGCCCGCTGGAACGACCTGGCTCCCGAATACATAGCCGATGCCGTACAACAGATACGCGACTACCCCATCGTATCGGTGGCTTGGACTGCTTACCTCGGAATGGCTGTTGCCGTCGAATGGGATGATGACTGGGGCAGCTATGCACAGGCTCCTTACCCCTCGTACTACGGTGAACAGGCGTTCGACGACATGGACGAACACATCGTACGCGACTTTCTGGAGTTGCCGCTCGACGGAGAAGAGGCAAACCAACTGGCTGATATCATCCGCCGCTGCGGACAGACTACTGTGGGTATGATACGTCACGAACAGATTGAACCGCAAAGTACACTGGCATTTCATATCTTTGCCCGCGCCTGCCGTGCCATGTTCCGCATTGGTGCCTCCATCGAGCTGAGACGTCTGGGATACCAACTCGAGAAAGTAGAATTAGGACGGATTTTGAATGAGTTGCCCTCTTAAGTTCTTCCTTTTTTAGTATCTTTGCGCATAACTTATTTGTAAACAATCAAGAAACGAAATAATAGCATGAAGCGGATAAAAGTCACACCTCCCAGCGAGGTAAACGCCGGCATCCAATTGCCTTCGTCGAAAAGCATCTGCAACCGCGCACTGATTATCAACGCCCTTGCCAAAGGGAACTGTCCTCCGGGAAACCTGTCCGACTGTGACGATACACGTGTCATGGTACAGGCCTTGCAACACATGCCGTCCATCATCGACATCATGGCGGCAGGTACAGCCATGCGCTTTCTGACGGCTTTCCTCGCCGTAAGCGAAGGCACGCACATCATTACCGGAACACAGCGCATGCAGCAACGCCCCATCAGCATACTGGTAAACGCATTACGTACCTTAGGTGCCGACGTGGAATATGCCGGAAACGAGGGTTTCCCTCCGCTGCGGATTACGGGACGCAAGCTGGTGAACAGTGAAGTGATACTGCCGGGAAATGTCAGCTCGCAATATATCTCTGCCCTGCTGATGATAGGTCCGGTGCTGAAGAACGGGCTGAAACTCACGCTGACGGGAGAAATCGTATCACGCCCGTACATCGACCTTACCCTGAAGCTGATGCACGACTTTGGTGCCTGCGTAACATGGGTAGGCGAAAACCAACTGGAAGTGAAGCCTCAGTCTTACCGGGCAGTACCTTACTACGTAGAAAGCGACTGGAGCGCGGCTTCGTACTGGTATGAGATCTGTGCACTGTCGGAAAAGGCAATTGTCTGCCTGCCGGGGTTGTTCCGCGAAAGTCCGCAGGGCGATTCGGAAGTGGCACGGCTGTTCGAGCAGTTGGGTGTGGAAACCGTTTACGGCAAACGCGAAATAACTCTCCGCAAGACGGGAAAGGTTACGGCACGCATGGAATATGATTTCGTCAACCAGCCGGATCTGGCACAGACATTCGTAGTGACTTGTGCAGTGATGGGCATCCCCTTCCGTTTCTCCGGCCTGCAAAGCCTGAAGATCAAGGAAACCGACCGCATCGCTGCCCTGATAGCCGAGATGAAAAAGCTGGGATATGTCATCACAGAAAGCGAAGGTTCCGTATTGTCGTGGGACGGTACGCGCTGCACGCCCGAAACCTGCCCCTGCATCGATACTTACGAAGACCACCGCATGGCCATGGCATTCGCCCCTGCCTGCATACGGCTGGGAGATTTATACATCAACAATCCGCAAGTCGTTACAAAATCATATCCGCACTACTGGGAAAACCTGGTACAAGCGGGCTTTAATATCACGGAGGAATAAATTATCATGTGGATACTTATCGTCATACTGGCAGGAGTGGTCCTGTTCGGACTGATTGCCGGATATTTCTACAACCGGAACATACAAAAGAAAATAGACAGTGGAGAGCTGAAGGAAGCTCCTCCCGTCGTAACAGTAGACAGTGAATGCTGCGGACAGCATCAGATTTGCGAAAAGGAAAGTCTGCTGGCTGCCGTAAGCAAACAGATAGAATACTACGACGACGAGGAACTGGACCGCTTCAAGGGACATCCTTCCGACGGATATACGGAAGAGGAAATCGAAGAGTTCCGCGACATCCTGTACTCCATGCAGGAAGTCGACGTGGCAGGATGGAGCCGGAGCCTGCAACTCCGCGGCATCGAACTGCCCGACGAACTGAAAGACGAACTTTTCCTTATCGTAGGCGAACGAAGATTTCACTAATCTTTCCGCCCTGTCTGTTTCACTACCGAATACAACTCTATGGATTTATTAGAACTGTTGCAATATACTTTTTTCCAGCATGCCCTGCTGGGTAGTCTGTTTGCCAGCATCGCCTGCGGCATCATCGGAACGTATATCGTTACCCGCCGGCTGGTATTCATCAGCGGAGGCATTACCCATGCTTCTTTCGGAGGTATCGGTATCGGACTTTATACGGGCATCTCTCCCCTGCTTACGGCTGCTGTCTTTGCGGTCTTGTCGGCCTTCGGCGTGGAATGGCTGAGCAAGCGGAGCGACATGCGCGAAGATTCTGCCATTGCTGTATTCTGGACATTCGGCATGGCCATCGGAATCATCTTCAGTTTTCTGGCACCGGGATTCACCCCCGACTTGTCGTCGTTCCTGTTCGGAAACATCCTGACCATTACGCAAGGCGACATCATCCTGCTGGGAATACTGAGCGTATTGCTGATTGCATTCTTCTCGCTGTTCCTGCGTCCCATCGTAGCCATCGCATTCGACCGTGAGTTCGCACGTTCGCAACACCTGCCCGTAGCTACTTTCGAATACCTGCTCATGATGTTCATCGCACTGACCATCGTGTCGTGCCTGCGCATGGTAGGTATCGTGCTTGCCATCTCGCTGCTCACCCTGCCCCAGATGACTGCCAACCTGTTTACCAACCGTTTCAAGAACATCATCTGGCTGTCCATCGGCATCGGCTACATCAGTTGCCTGGGCGGACTGCTGTTCTCGTACAAATACCAGATACCCTCGGGAGCTGCCATTATCTTTATTTCGATTCTGATATACGTTGCAGCAAAAATCTGCCGGCAGTTCCGTAAACAGGAATAATTATTCCCGATTTTTACTTACTTTTGCAGTAATTCAAAAAACAGATACTTATGGAAATTAAAATTACTTCTCTCGACCATATCCACGAAGCTGCCAAAGAGTTTATCGCAGCCATGGGTGACAATACCGTGTTTGCTTTCTACGGAAAGATGGGAGCTGGAAAAACAACTTTCACCAAAGCTATATGCGAAGAACTGGGAGTGACCGATGTCATCAACTCACCGACATTCGCCATCGTCAACGAATACCGTTCGGAAACAACCGGCGAACTGATTTATCACTTCGACTTCTATCGTATCAAGAAGCTGGAAGAGGTATACGACATGGGGTACGAAGACTACTTCTACAGCGGTGCCTTGTGTTTCATCGAATGGCCGGAACTGATAGAAGACCTGCTGCCGGGCAATGCCGTAAAGGTATACATTGAGGAAAACGAAGACGGAAGCCGTACGGTCCGCTTCGACGCTGAAGAATAATCCCAAGCCATGGCTACACATTACGTCATACAAGCCATATTCGTCATTGTAGGGCTGCTGGCTGTGCTGGCTGCCCTGTTCAACTGGGACTGGTTCTTTACTGCCCGCAACACACAGTTCATTGTTGCCAATGCAGGAAGAACCCGTGCACGCTTGTTTTATGCCGCCATCGGCCTGCTGATGATTGCCACAGGAGTATTCTTCTTCCTTTCCATTCAGGGATATATATAAGTTACGACTAATCCATAAAGTAGCAATTACAAAAAATGCCTCATAGTAAGTTTACTCGAACTTCTTATGCAGGATATATAGAAATATTCACTCAATGCCATAAAATAAGCCAGCCGATTCATCATACACCGATGATGAATCAGCTGGCTTATTTTGTATTATTTCTAAATGCCTCTATTATTTTTTCTCAGCGTTTGTATCTACTTCTGTTTTCACTCCGTTTATATACAATTTACCGCCATTTAAATTTCCTTCTCTGATAAGACCTAACAAGCCTTGATATCTTACAAGTCCGCCATCCTCTGCACCTCTGATGATTCTCTTAGAACCGACAAGAGCGTCCTCTTCTGCGCTAATTGAAACGGTATTTCCAGCAAAAAAGCATGTAGCCACATACAGACATGCACCTCTGCCCGAAGACAAATCTATTTCATAGCCAAAAACCTGCTGGGTTAATTTCTTTATCGTTTCACGGTACGCTTCGTCATAACGCTGAATATCGATATATCCCTTTAAGATATCGTCCAATACAGCCTTATATATCGGATTGGTTTCATCCTTTATTTCTACAATGGAATAAAGAAACTTATTACCGGAAATTGTAGCAGACGTAACGTCGTTGCCTATAAATCCAACAATACCACCGCAATCGCCTCCATCCCATGTATAAGTCATCAGGTGCGTATTTTCAACCACACAGCCTTTCACTTCTATAATACCATCGGAAACAAAACCAACAATTCCACCGACCTTATTGATACCGTTCACCTCGGAGTTAGTGACACGGCAGTTCTCTATCACAACATCGCCATAAGCTTCACCGACCATTACTCCTGAATAAGAATCTGATTTACTCTCATCTCTTACAATCCTAAAATTATCGATATGAAGATTGGCAACAGTACCACCCGCCAGATTCGGTATCAGTCCGCAAGCAACATCATTACTC
Source organism: Phocaeicola sp. HCN-6420 (assembly GCF_037890145.1). Classification (NCBI taxonomy): domain Bacteria; kingdom Pseudomonadati; phylum Bacteroidota; class Bacteroidia; order Bacteroidales; family Bacteroidaceae; genus Phocaeicola; species Phocaeicola sp. HCN-6420. The sequence continues at coordinate 118,600 of NZ_JBBKBJ010000005.1, read as the reverse complement.
AGAAGCGTAAGGTTCTTAAGGGTATGACCTCTACCATTTATTGAAAGAGCGATCTTTGAAGCAGAATTCTTGATTTCAGCACCTGCAAAATCGATGTTGCAATTTACTGTTATAACTTTATCATTAAACTGAGTCAAGTTCTTAAGCACATACGCCATATTTGCGGCTGAGTTTACAGTTACAGTATTGCCATCCATATCGGGCTTAACCACAGAAGACCCGTCGTAAACATCAAACGCTGTTCCGGATGTGCCAATTCCCGGTTTGATAACAACCTCCAGCTCGCCTGAATTTGTCAGCAAATCGCCTGTAACAGAAGTCGCACAATCGCGCTGCACAGGAATATCAGAAAATTGATAAGGTTCAAAAACAGTACCTGACTCATTCGAAAAACTTATCGTAAAATTGGCAAGTGTCTGTTCATCCACAGAAGCAAAGAGATAATCGTAAGACAACTGCATGTTGTCACCAATGATAGCTACAGGGACAGCATATTGCAACTTAGCTCCACCAGAAGCTACACCAGTAAGTGCATTGAAAGAGGTATATACAGAACTGAACGATACAGAAACCTTTGCAGGACGATTGGCTCCAGACAGATCATTGAGATCGGATGCATAGATATTCAACTGTGCAAACGGACGTTTCATTTCAACGTTGACCGTATTTCCGTTTCCAGCAAATTCCTGACAAGCATAAAAAGCATCAAGTTGCTCGTTATTACCTGTATATTTAGCTGTATTGCGTGAAATATTCTGCAATCCTCCGGCGGTATCATAAAATCCGTCACTGCTGCCGTCGGCAGAATAATCGGCCCACAACACCAATTTATAAGTCTGACTATTTTGCAGTTTCACTTTGAACTGAGCATAACCCGAAGAGAGCTTGGCAATCTGCCTTTCACTAACAAGGCTATTGTCCGCAGCACTATAAACTTCAAGGATACATCTGTTTATTGCTGCTCCACCTCCAACTTCTCCGGAAGACGTAGATGAAATTTTGGCCAAGATTGTTGTATATCCGTCCAAATCATTGTTCTCGGAAACCGGCGATTCACTACTACAGGAAACAGCTAAAAACAATATTGCCACAAAAAAGAAAACAGTTCTCATATCTTTAAAAAATTAATTATCTATACCAACGGACTCATTCTTCCTTTTTTAGTTGCCCCACAAGAACAACAAGGCTGCAAGGGCTTTATTCATGCAACTGACTTATGCTCACAAAGATAAGCATTTATCTAAAATGACATGCTCAATTGTAAAATTTTTATAACAAAAGGCTCATATCTCTTTCTTTTTCATTCAGGGATATATATAATCAGGAATAAACATCGGGAGAACTCAAAAAGTTCCTCCTCACACTTAACCGGAAATTTGTACAAATTTTCGGTTTTTTTGTACAAAAACAAAAAGGATGTCGTGATAACACAAAAAATCCGCACAAGTCTATGCCGGAACTTTCAGGCATGACTTATGCGGAAATCTCAAACTTAAAATATTATTTCAGGAATAAGGTTAGAACCCAATCTTAAACTGCAAACCGATAACGGAACGACTGCCGCCCACAAAAGTAGGATAATTGATCTGACGACCGGTATTGCCTGCATCGACTATATACTCCGTATCGAATACATTCTTGCCGAAAGCACCGATCTCGTAATACACGTTCTTGGGCTGGAAACGATATCCGGCAGTAAAATTGGCCAGTCCGTAACCATCCTGTGTAAGTTCCGGTTCGTTGCTGTCTTCAAAGTATACCTTCGACTTATACGAGTAAGTGGGGCGGAAATAGATCTGAGAGGTCTTTCCCGTAGGAACAGTTACATCCAGTCCGACCGAGAAACTATGCTTAGGAGTCAGTCGGAAACGATTACCTGCATATTCCTGTTCGATTCCGTTCTCATCCTTCTCGTTGAACTTACCGTCGATGTAGGCATAGTTTCCAAAGATATTCAGGTACCGGCAAGGAGCATAACTCAATCCGGCTTCCACACCAAAGGAATGAGCTTTTCCGGCATCGTCTGCCACATACTTGCTGGAAAGCTGGTCGAAACGCGTCGTCTGGAAATGATTCCAGTCGTAATAATATGCACACAGGTCGTAGTTCAGCCGTCCGTTCAGCAAGGCACCTTTCACGCCAGCTTCGTAACTATAGATAATCTCAGGAGCCAGCCGCGACAAGTCGTCCGGATCGTTGTTATAATAAATCACACCGGGACGTCTGCCTCGAGATACACTGACATAGAAATTGTTCCGCTTGTACATATAGTTCAGGGCTACACGTCCCACCCATGAGAAATAATCGTCGGAAGCAGCGACTTTCTGTCCGCCGGCAGTGGGATGATATATCAGGGATCCAAATACTCCGGGAACAGTCGTCGATGAATATGCCGAATACAGATGCTCGTATGTACCTCTCAGTCCTACGGTCAGAGAAAGACCTTTTACCAGCTTGAAGGTACCGTCAGCAAACACTTCTACCGCCTGATTGGTTCCGTAATTGGTTCCGTTTTCAGAATAATCGTCGGGAAGCGACTGGTTGGAAACGCCTTTCAAAGTAGCCAGAATCGTCTGCCCCTGTGTACCCAGTCCGCCAAGCAACTGGTCGAGATCCATTCCAGCCATAGCCAGCGCCGCCTTCAGGTCGCCATAGATATCGGGTGTGGCAGTAGTCTGTGCCGGTTTCCCGTTTCCGTCGACCAGCGGTGTATCGGGGAACCATTTACCCATCAACTGGTTCATCGTACTTTCTACTACCGGACGCAACTGTTCGGGAAGCTGCGAGGTAAGCAGTGGCAAGAATCCGTTCAGCAGTTCGGAGAACTGTCCTTTCAGATTGCCTTGTATATATACAGGGTACATATTCTGCATATTGGTATGTGCGATTACTTCCTGCGAAGAATGTTCAAAGAAATAACTGGCACCTACAAATCCCGAAAAATGTTTCCGGCTATCGTAGTTGAAACGGAACTCCTGACTGAACTGTGTTCCCCTGGCTTTCTCCTGACAAGCCAGTAAAGGCACATATGTACCATCGGCATCGAACGTTTCATCCGACTGGAATGCACGGAAGCCGGTAATGGAAGACATCTTCCAGTTATCGTTCAGGGTATGGTCGGCCAGGAACGTAGCTCCGCCTACATGACGCTTGATGCCCAGATCATCTCCCTCCTCCAGATTGGCAGGACGGTTCGGGTCGGGATTGCCATACTCCGGCTTATTGGTCTTAAATGAGGTACCGGGATAATTATCGTGCTGATAGTCCAGAATCAGATCGAAAGAAGTCTGGTCGTTTGCCCACAGCTTGGTAGAGTTTCGTAGGGCAATGGCATTTTTCCCATTCAGTCTGCCTCCGGCATCGTTTCGGATAAATCCGTCACGCTGATCGTACGAGAAAGCGAACCGGTTGGCAAGTTTACCTTTTACCAGCGGCGTATTGATAAACCCGTTTGCCAGCTTCTGGTTATAAGTTCCGTACCCCAAAGACAACTCTCCGCTCAGCTTGTCCACCGGTTTATTACGGATAACATGTATACCGCCTATTTCGGCTCCTCTGCCAAACAACGTTCCCTGCGGACCTTTTACAACCTCTACACGCTCCAGGTCGAAAAGTTCGACAGCCGAAGCACGCGAGCGCGAGATGGAAACTCCATCCTGAAAGACGGAAACACGTGGCTGCGAATAGGAAGCCCCGTCGTCTGAGGTAACTCCACGGATAACGTAACCCGGATTGTTCGGACTCTGCAACTGAATCTGTACGCCCGGAATAAACTGTGCCACCTCATCAAACTGATGCAGGTTCAGCTTACTGAGGCTGTTTCCAGAAACGGCACTGACTGCCGCCGGTACCTCGATATTACTTTGCGACTTCTTCTGTGTCGTCACGATGACTTCTCCCAGCGTCTGAGTATCTTCCTTCAGAATGATATCCATTGTTCCCTTAGTAGCCACCTTCTCCACCGGATAATAGCCGATATACGAAAAGACTAGTTCCTCGCCCGGGGCAGTCTGAATGGTAAAGTTACCGTTTATGTCCGTACTTGTTCCCACTCCGCTATCCTTTACCAGAATATTGACGCCCGGAAGTGTTTCTCCTTTTTCGTTTGTAACCCTACCGACAATCGTAGCCATGCTTCGTTGGCAACTGTAGGCTGTAAAGATTCGGCTACAGCTGCAACTGGATAAAAGGCAGACAAAGACAGACTTCCTGCTGCCAGCACCATTCCTAAAATGTGTCTTACCATAAGAAAAACTAATTAATAATTATTTATTAAGTTTCAGAACGATATCGTTGTCTGCGGGAGTCAGGTCATGGAAAAAGCTCTTTCCCAGCACTTTCAGGGCAAAGGCATACTTCCATGAATAACGGCGTAAACTCCGGCATGATTTTTTCAACTCGCTTTTATAGGAGTCGGACATCTTCTCATCCCCTTTCAGATGGGCTACATAGGCCTTGCTCAAGGTACTGCCAGCCTGTTGCCGAATGTCGTACGGTATGCTGGCAGGAAGCATGTCGGATATGATGGTCTGTATTCCCGAACGGGCATAACGTATGGAAAGTTCGTTCAGCGTATTTACCCCCGACAAATGTTCCACACAGCGTGTGCGTATGTTCAATTCCGGATAACAGCAGGTCACAATCCGGACGGGCTGAGGGAAACTGACCGTAGAACCTGTTTCCACATCATAGACACATCGGTTTCCCTTTCCGAAAGCAGTAATGTCCTGTGCATGAAAATGTCCGGTAAAGACTACCCGAAGCCCCAGCTTGCCAAATTCTCTGGCATGCGATTTCCAGTCGTCTATCAGATAATCCTTCATAACCTTTCCCTGCCATTTCCAGTGTTCTACAATACCGTGGTGCATCATAGTCACTATCCGGCAATGCTGCCTGCGGGCTTCTTCTACCTGCCGGCGGATAAACTCCATAGTTTCCGGCTTGATACGTCCGCCGGTCACGCACACATTGTTGTCGAAATCATTTTCCTCGTATTTGCAGGCATCGATAGCCAGCAACCAGGTATGCGAATCCAGCCGTGCCGTATAACTTAATGAATGAGGGTCGCGCGCCAGAGCCTCTCCGTAACCATAATCCTTATAGATACGGGCAAATTCGTCGGGAGTGACAGTTTCGGTACGACGTACCGTATCGCCCTCGAATATGACGGCATGCGGATTGTTTACATCGTGGTTTCCCGGTACGACAAATACCCGGCATCCGTTTTCCCTTAATTGTTTCAGGTAATGATCTGCTACATACCGGTGTGAGATTTTTTCTCCGTCCTTCGTCAGGTCGCCGCAGATAAAGACAAACTCCGGCTGTTCCTGTATCAGTACATGAACAGCCGAGTCGAGCAGCTCCGGACTTTGCTCCAACAGCTTTCTGTCGTGGATGATATAGTTATCGAAAGCCTTCCCCGGTTTATCCAGCAACTCGGGAGCCATAAAATGAATATCCGACAATACTCCGATTTTGAACACTGATGATTGTTGTGCTGCAACAGCCAATATGCCAAGCCAGCATACAGTTAATGCACTAATAATTGTTTTCATACCTTTTCGTCTTTAGACACGGCGAAAATAGAGCGTATACAAGTCAGCAGAATAACGGAAATATTACATTTCATTTACTTTCTGCATCCGGAAAGGACATAAAAAAATCCGGTGACGTTTTTAAAAAACATCACCGGATTTCTCATTTATTCCGCCGACAAATCAATCGACTTGTCCCAATGAATTTCCGTATTCCATTTCGCCCTGAACCACGAAGAATACATCGTCGGGTTCGAAAGGCCCCATGCCGTCTTTCTTGGACTCTTTGACTATGTAGTTTACAATTTCATCCTGGTCGATGTTGATGTAACCTTCGTCATCAGGTTGAGCGTCCAGACAACCACTGGTGGTATAATAGTCTACTATCAAGTCGAGAATGTAATACAGATCGTCGTCCGTAAACTTCTCTTTCAGTTCCTGAGGCAAATAGTTCTTTATAAACTCGATGGTCTTTTCATCGTCCTCATCTTCCAACAAGAAATCGTCATCCATACTCATAGTCGTAATGCGATTTTAAATGATTATTTCAATAAAGCTTCTACTTTTTCCTTCAAGGCAGCCTTTGTAGTAGCACCTACCTGCTTGTCGACTACTTTACCATCCTTGATAAAAAGTACGGTAGGAATGTTACGTACGCCGAACTGTGCAGGAAGATCAGCATTGTCGTCTACATCACACTTACCGATGTTTACTTTATCTTTATATTCTTCTGCCAGTTCTTCAATATAAGGAGCAATCAGCTTGCAAGGTCCGCACCAAGTTGCCCAGAAATCCAAAACTACTGGTTTACCCTCAGCTACAATAGCTTCAAAATTGTCATCTTTAATATTCAATGCCATAATTCTAGTTGTTTAGTTATTTAATTATATACGCAAATATATACTAATTTATTTTATAGTCCAACAATGGCTGACTTTTTAAATAATTTACTATGTCTTTTCTGACGGATATTTTCAGCGTGCGTGACATAAGGTTGACATGCATCTGTCCGTCCTCGTCGCGGATATAGAAGAACAGTTCGGCATTGCCCGGATTTTCTTTCACCAGCGAACTGAATTCCATAATCATCTCGTCGTTGATGGCAGAGAGCGGTGCCGTCACCGTAAGTTTCTCTATCAAGCGGTCTTTCACCTCGGGCAACAGTTCGATGTTGTTGATCTTTATCTCCCATTCGTCCTGCCTCCACTGGCGGGGCTGACACTTGCCATGCATAAACAAGAACATTCCTTCGGCAAAAAAGTTTTTCTTTTCCACCCATTCATTGCCAAAAAATGCAAATTCGGCTGTTCCCGAATAGTCTTCCACCTTTGCTACACCGAAAGGTTTTCCGTTTTTGGTATATCCCTCACGCACGCCGGTAACAATACCTCCCAGCGTCAGGTCGTGGTTCTGCAATGGAGTCAAGTCGGAAAGCTGTGCCATGTGCGTAGTGCAGACATTTTCCAGTATCACCGAGAACTCGTCCAGCGGATGGGCGGAAAGGTAGATACCTACCAGTTCGCGTTCCTTGTTCAGGCGTTCCAGATCGCTCCATGCCGGCGCACGGACTATTTCGGGAGTAGCGATTTCCACTTCATGCTCGCCGCCGAACAAGGAATTGGCAGCAGCAGCCTTGTCCATCTGATACTTGTTTCCGTAACGCACCAGTACTTCGACAAAGGTTTCGTCCTTGGCATTCTTTACGAAGAAATCCTCACGATGGATGTTCGGGAAACTGTCGAAAGCTCCAGCCAAAGCCAGATTTTCGATGTTCTTACGGTTGCATGCCGAAAGATTCACACGCTGTACAAAGTCGAATATATCTTTGAAAGGTCCGTTCTTTTCGCGCTCTGCCAGAATACTCTGCACAGCCGACTCACCTACTCCCTTGATGGCTCCCAGTCCGAAACGAATATCTCCATGACGGTTTACAGAGAACTTCAGGCTACTTTCGTTTACATCAGGTCCCAGTACATTGACACCCGTCGCTTTGCTCTCGTCCATCAGCTTGGTGATTTCGGTGATGTTCGAAATGTTACGGCTCATGGTAGCTGCCATGTATTCCGACGGATAGTTGGCTTTCAGGTAAGCCGTCTGATAGGCAACCCACGAGTAGCAGGTAGCATGCGACTTATTGAAGGCGTAGGAAGCAAACTTTTCCCAGTCGGCCCAGATCTTTTCCAGAATCTTCGGGTCGTGACCGTTCTTCTTTCCTCCCTCGATAAACTTAGGTTTCATGTGATCCAGCTTGTCGCGCAGCTTCTTACCCATCGCCTTACGCAAGGCATCCGATTCGCCTCGGGTAAAGTCGGCAAGCAGACGCGACAGCAACATCACCTGCTCCTGATAGACCGTAATACCGTATGTATCTTTCAGGTATTTCTCCATGACCGGAATATCGTATTCGATAGGCTTGCGTCCCTGCTTACGGTCGATAAAGTCGGGGATATAATCCATAGGTCCCGGACGATAGAGGGCGTTCATGGCAATCAGGTCTTCGAACGTGGTAGGCTGAAGTTCGCGCAGGTACTTCTGCATACCCGCCGATTCGAACTGGAACGTACCGATGGTCCGACCGTCGCTATACAACTTATAGGTAGCCGGATCATCAATCGGAATTTCATCGATATTCAGAATAATGCCTTTACTCTGCTTGATATTCTCGAGGGCTTCCTTGATGATAGAAAGCGTCTTCAGTCCGAGGAAGTCCATCTTGATCAGTCCCGTATCTTCGATGACCGAACCCTCGTACTGCGTCACCAGCATCTTTTCGCCGGTTTCCTTATCATCAGCCGTGCTGACCGGTACCCAGTCGGTGATATCGTCACGGCAGATAATGGTACCACAAGCATGCACACCCGTATTGCGGACGTTACCTTCCAGCATCTTGGCATACTTGATAGTATCGCGGAGCACAGGGTCCGACGAAACCTCGGCAGCTTGCAGCTCGGGTACATAGGCTATGGCATTGGGCAAGTTCAGTTTCTTGTCGGGAATCTTGTCGGGCACAAGCTTACACAGACGGTCGGATTCCGAAAGCGGCAGTTTCTGCACACGCGCCACATCCTTGATGGCAAGCTTGGTCGCCATCGTACCGTATGTAATAATATGAGCAACCTTTTCCTGTCCGTACTTTTCGGTTACCCAGTTCAACACACGTCCTCGGCCGTCATCATCGAAGTCGACATCGATATCCGGCAAGGAGATACGGTCGGGATTCAGGAAACGCTCGAACAGCAAGTCGTATTTGATAGGGTCGATCTGCGTGATACCCAAGCAATAAGCCACTGCCGAACCGGCAGCCGAACCACGTCCCGGTCCTACAGACACATCGAGCTGATTGCGGGCAGCAGAGATAAAGTCCTGCACAATCAAGAAGTATCCCGGGAAACCCATGGTCTTCATGATATGCAACTCGAACTTGATACGCTCTCTCACCTCATCGGTCAGGTGTTCGCCATAACGACGGCGCGCTCCGTCGTATGCCAGTTTTGACAGGTAATCGGCTTCCAGCTTGATACGATACAGTTTTTCGTAACCTCCCAGACGTTCAATTTTTGCCTTTGCCGCAGCCTCGTCCATAACGACATTGCCGTTTTCATCCTGCGTAAATTCATCGAACAAATCTTTCTCGGTGAATTTCTTGCGGTATTCTTCCTCGGTACCAAAATCTTCGGGAATGGCAAAGGTAGGCATGATAGGTGCATGGTCGATGGAATAAAACTCCACCTGATCGCAGATATCGCAGGTATTGGTCAGTGCTTCGGGCACATCGGCAAATACCTCGTTCATCTCCTCACGGGTTTTCATCCATTCCTGCTTGGTATAAAGCATACGGTTCGGATCATCCAGATCCTTACCGGTACTCAGACAGATCAGACGGTCGTGTGCTTCGGCGTTTTCTTCATCTACAAAGTGTACATCGTTCGTGCAGACCAGCTTGATGTTGTATTTTTTCGAATACTCCATCAGCTTCTTGTTGACCACTTCCTGCAACTTATAAGTTTCGTGGTTCGCCCGTGGCACGGTAGCCTTGTGGCGCTGCAACTCGAGGTAAAAATCGTCGCCGAACAAATTCTTGTACCACTGGATGGCTTCTTCCGCTTCGGCAAACTGTCCTGCCGTAATGCGGCGTGGAATCTCACCTCCCAGACATGCCGAGCAGATAATCAGTCCCTCGTGATATTTTTCCAGTTCCACACGGTCGGTACGCGGACGCATGTAAAACCCTTCGGTCCATGCCTTCGAAACCAGCTTAATCAGGTTGTGATACCCTTTCAAGTTCTTGGCAAGCACCACCAGGTGATACCCGCTCTGGTCAGCTTTACCCTCCTTGTCCGTCAGGCGCCGGCGTGCCACGTACATTTCGCAGCCGATAATCGGCTTGAACAGTTTTTTCTTGGCAGCTTCCAGTTGCTCCCGACATTCAGCCAGTTCAGCTTCCGGATTTTCCGACTCGGCTTTTCCGCTTTCCAGTGCGGCAATCTTTTTCTTTAAATCTTTTATCTCGCCATTTGTTCCCCCATTCTTCTTGTTCACATAGTTGAAAAACTCCTTTATACCGAACATATCGCCATGATCGGTTACGGCAATGCCTCGCATCCCGTTGGCAATCGCCTTGTCTACCAAACGGGGAATTGATGCCTGACCGTCCAGAATAGAATATTGGGTGTGGACGTGCAAATGAACAAAATCGTGCATATTTTCATTATTAAAAACAGAGTTCAAAGATACCGAGGTTTCGGAGAACAAACAAAAACAAACGAATAAAGTTATCGTTCATGAATACTTTTTAGCAAAAAAAAATGTAAAGAGGTAATTCTAACGGTTGTTTATTTGGCAGGTTTTTAAATTAAGTATATTTTTGCACGATAAAATGTAACTTTGTTATGACCGGATTAAACAAAATAAAAAAAATAAAGAAAATAAGATTACACCGGGAAGGTACTCACATTCTTGTAACCAGCGCACTTTTATTGCTTCTTATCAATGCTGCATTATACTGGGGAATAGAGTGTAAAATACCTTTCTACATCATAGCTTTTGCCAGCATCATCCTTTATCTGCTGATGGTAAATTTTTTCCGCTGCCCGATTCGTCTGTTCGGCGGTGACACGGAAAAAATTGTTGTAGCTCCGGCAGACGGACGTATCGTTGTTATCGAGGAAGTGGATGAACATGAATATTTCCACGACCGCCGACTCATGATTTCTATTTTCATGGATATTACAAACGTTCATGCCAACTGGTATCCGGTAGATGGCGTGATTCGTCATGTAGATCATCACAACGGACGTTTCATGAAGGCATGGCTTCCTAAGGCAAGCACTGAAAACGAACGCTCGATGGTGGTCATCGATACTCCGGAAGGACATACCGTCATGGCACGACAGATTGCAGGAGCCGTGGCACGTCGTATCGTAACATATGCCGAAAAAGGAGAAGATTGTTACATCGATGAACATATGGGATTCATCAAATTTGGCTCACGTGTAGATGTATACCTGCCGCTGGGAACAGAGGTATGTGTAAAAATGGGACAGAAAACAACGGGTAACCAGACCGTCATCGCTAAATTAATGTAAGGAGGAACATAGATATGGCACATGCAATTGTCCGTAATATTCCTAACACGATAACTTGCTGTAACCTCTTTTCGGGATGTATTGCAGCTTATATGGCATTTCAAGGCAACTACAAGCTGGCTTTGACATTTATTGTTATCGGAGCTGTATTCGACTTTTTCGACGGAATGACGGCACGTTTGCTCCATGTATCCTCTCCTATCGGCAAAGAACTCGATTCACTGGCCGATGATATCACTTTCGGACTGGCACCGGCCGCTATCGCCTTTTCCTTGTTCAAGGAGGTGCATTATCCGGATTTTCTGATGCCACTGGCTGAAATCATGCCATATACAGCGTTTCTGATAGCTGTCTTTTCAGGACTACGACTGGCTAAGTTTAATATCGACAGCCGACAGACAAGTTCTTTTATCGGCATGCCAACTCCTGCCAATGCGTTATTCTGGGCTTCCCTGTCAGTAGGCGGACATGCATTTGTGGTTTCCGACAGTTTCAATGCAATATACCTGTTCATCCTGGTTGTTGTCATGTCACTGTTGCTGGTTGCCGAACTTCCTATGTTTTCATTAAAGTTCAAAGATTTATCGTGGGGGCACAATAAGATAAGCTATATCTTCCTGATTGTCAGTATACCCTTGCTTGTTATTTTCCAGTTAAGTGGCATTGCGGCGGTTATTGTCTGGTATATTCTTCTCTCACTGATAACTCGTAAAAAATGATAAAACAATAATCGTGGCACGGTTGTTGTTATTTTACTACCAAAAACAATAACTATGTTTCATATTTTAGGATTTATATTTTTCTTCGTTCTGATTGTTCTTGTCCTCGGAGTGGCTGTACTTTCTAAAATCATTCGTACAGTATTCGGTCTGGGACGCCGCATGACAGGAAGTTCCTCTGCACAAAGCCATTCGCAAAACCAGCGCAGTTCCTCATACAATTATCGCTCTTCCGACAATGATGAGTCACAGCAGTCTGCCCGGAATGCCTCAGGACGCAAAAAGATTTTCGACAGTGATGAAGGCGAATACGTTGACTTCGAGGAAGTAAAGGAATAATAAACCGATTACAACTTTCACAGTATAAGCATATGCGCAGCAAGAATGGAATATTTTTGCTGCCTAACAATATAGAGAAAAAACAAAGATTCCCCGCTTAAAAGTTTGTCTTGCAATGAAAGAAATCTTTTAAGCGGGGAATCTTTGTATGCGATCGACTGAATGGACTCTTTATTCTTCGTCTACTACATCCTGTATAGGCATCTGACGCTTGATTGCTTCACGGAAAGATATAATGGTTTCCGAGCGTGACAAGCCCAGCGGCTGTAATTTATCGTGGATGATATTCAGTAAATGATGATTATTCTTTGCGTAAATCTTGATAAACATGTCATACTGTCCGGTAGTGTAATGACATTCTACCACTTCGGGAATACGCTTCAGAGCTTCTGTCACCGAATCAAACTGTTCGGGGTCCCGCAGGTATAACCCGATGTAAGCACAAGTTTCATAACCGATCTTTTCGGGATCTATTATGAACTCGGAACCTTTCAGTATTCCTAAGTTGGTCAACTTCTGGATACGCTGATGAATCGCAGCACCTGATACATTGCAAGCACGTGCCACTTCCAGAAAGGGAATACGGGCATTGTCGGCAATCAAGCGCAAAATCTGTTCGTCTAAACTGTCTAATTGATGATGTCCCATTGATGAATTTTTAAATTTGTACAAATATAGTATATTTATTCCATACGAGGGATAGCAATTGTAACTTTTATCATTGTTTTAGCACTAAATTGGCAGATAGTCCTATCTTTGTAAAAAAATTAAATCTTTTGGTTTTATGAAAAAAAACATATTGGCTGCATTATTCATTTCGGCTTTTGTTCAGGCTGGCGGATATGCACAAAACTTCAACGACTTCTTTATTGATAAAACCCTGAGAATAGACTATTTATTCAACGGAAATGCACAGAAACAGGATATCAGCCTCGATGAACTGGTTTCACTTCCCGGATGGGCCGGAAGAAGAAATTTCCTGAGCGAACTGCCGCTGGAAGGAAACGGAGAAATCACCATGCGAGATAAAGCTACAGGAGAAGTTATCTATCGTACTTCATTCTCCAGTCTGTTTCAAGAATGGATCAGCGAGGAAGAGGCAAAACACGTGACAAGAGGATTCGAAAATACATTCTTGCTGCCTTATCCTAAACGCCCGGCTACGGTAACCATCGAACTGAAGAATGCCTACCGCAAATCTTGTACTTCGCTGACACACGACATCGATCCGAAAGATATCTTGATACACCAGCGGGGGATGTCACAGGTAACTCCTCACCGTTACCTGATCAAGAATGGTACTCCCGACAAATGTATCGATCTTGCTATTATGGCAGAGGGGTATACGGAAGAAGAAATGGATGTTTTCTACAAGGATGCTCAAGCTGCTTGTGATGCGATATTCTCACACGAACCGTTCAAAAGCCTAAAGGAACGCTTTAATGTCGTAGCCGTAGCAACTCCTTCGCACGACAGCGGAGTCAGCATACCCCGAAAAGGAGAATGGAAGAATACGGCTGTCAGCTCACATTTCGATACGTTTTATTCCGACCGCTACCTGACAACCCGCAGCGTAAAGGCTATGCACAACTGGCTGGCAGGTATACCTTACGAACACATTATTATCTTAGCCAATACCGATACATATGGTGGAGGAGGTATTTACAACTCTTATCTGCTTACTACGGCTCATCACCCGATGTTCAAACCAGTGGTTGTACATGAATTCGGGCACAGTTTTGGAGGTCTGGCCGACGAATATGCATACGATACGGCTCCCAGTCCGCTATATCCTTACACAATAGAACCCTGGGAACCTAATATCACAACCTTGGTCGACTTTGATAGTAAATGGAAGGATATGGTACCAGCCGGTACCCCTGTACCGACACCTGCAGAAACTGATTCGACTGCCATTTATACCAAAGTCGGAGTTTACGAAGGTGGAGGATATACACTGAAAGGCATCTACCGTCCTACTACCGAGTGCAGAATGAAAATCAACGAGGCGCCTTGTTTCTGTCCGGTATGCGAACGTTCGCTTGAGAAAACAATTCATTTCTATACCGACTAACCATTAATCTATGTTGACACTTACAAAAATTCAGACTAATCACTCCCTCTACAACTTCGTAGAGGGGCTTTTGCATCAGTCATTTCCCGTAGACGAACGTAGGGATGATGATGTACAACGATATAATACCGACCATAATCCAGCTTTCAATTGTTATCTGATTACAGATGAGGAGGGAGAAAACGAAACAGCTATCGGCTTAATCACCGTATGGGAACTGAATGGATTTCGCTATGTAGAGCATCTGGCAACTTCCCCCAAAGTACGCAACAAAGGTTATGGAAAACGTATTATGGAAACACTCAAAGACGAATTTCCGGGTACCATCATTCTGGAAGTAGAACGACCTGAAGATGAAATGAGTATCAGACGAATTGAATTCTACAAACGATGTGGTTTTTCTCTTTGTTTACAGGATTATATACAACCTCCCTACCGAAAAGGAGGCAACAACCTTCCTCTTTACCTCATGTTTTCGGGTACAGCCAGCATCGATGAACAATATCCGGAAATAAGAGATGAAATTTACCGAAAGGTTTATGACGTAAAATAACAGCGGAAAAATCTGACAATGCATGACATTTCTTAAAAAACGGTCATTTACCTGAGAAGGAAAATTCTAAGGGATGATAAATAGACCGGACTACACTACAGCATCGAAAAAATGATTCGTCTTGTCAAAAGTCCCATAAAAACGAAAAGAGGCTACTCCCATAGGAGTAACCTCTTTTTTTAGCTTTATGGTTGAACTATTACTGACGCTGTGTAGCAGAATAGTTAATCTTCAAAGCATAAGCCTGACGAAGAGCCTGTTTTACTTCTGTAACAATACCCATCTTAGTCTTTGCATCGACCTTCAATGAAACTGTCATAAACGGCTTATCAGCTTCTTTCATATTTTCACGTTCCTGATAGATGTAGTCCTGAACCTCTGATGCTTCAGCGAACTTATCATTCAACTGAATACGATCGGTAGTACCCATCTTCTTCTGGTACTCTGGCAAAGGTTTACCAATATAAATGAAAGAAACTAATGATTTCTTTTCAAGCTTTTCCAATTCTGTAGCAGCAGGAACCTTAAACTGTACTTTCAGCGTAACCTCACGCATGCTTGTTACAATCATGAAGAAGAACAACATGGTAAAAATAAGGTCAGGCAAAGAAGAGGTGTTCAATTCCGGCATCTCGCGCTTACCACTCTTATTAAATTTTCCCATGATTAGTTACCTCCATACTTTTTAGGTTCTGCTTCAGAAATCTTCTGTGGATAGTATTCCATGATAGCATCTTTCTGTTCTTCAGAACATTCAGAGAACTCCTTACCAAACTGAGCCTTAGCCAGCTCGTTACGTAATTCATTGTAAGCAGCTACCAATTCGTTCTGAACCTGAAGATAAGCATCATAGCTAGTACCAACGTCGTTCTGTACAGAAATTACATGTTTTTCAGTTATCATTACATCACCAAAGAAAGGAAGAGTCTTCGCATGTTTTTCCGGCAAGTTTGGATCATCCTTCGGGTTAGCAATGAATTCTTTAGCCTTTTCTCTTAATTGCTTAATATCAGACCATTCTCCACCAACCATCAACTGGTCGTCTTTGTTCAAACGAACCTGGAGAACGTTTCTTTCCTTAACAATAATATCATCTTTCTGATCTTTGTTTTCTGGTGGAGGCGGCAAACGTCTCGCCAAACCACGGTCAGTATCCATTGATGTTGTAATAAGGAAGAAGATAAGCAACATAAAGGCGATATCTGCCGTTGAACTTGCATTAATTCCCGGCACTTTTCTATTCCTTTTTGCCATTTTTACTTACTTCGTTTTTAATTTATTAAACTTCAATGTTATGATATTATCTCTTAAAGATACCAGACAAGTTAACCAATGCACCGATTGCAGCGATAGCAAACAATACATAAGTAGAATAAAGGAACATATCTGTTACTTTCAGCATAGTAGCATCTGAGTATTCAGAACCGTCACCTAAAACTACAGTTTCAGAAGAACCTACATTGTAAGTAACGATCAACAGAACTACCAACAGAATCAATCCCAGTAAAGATTTGATAGCACCTTTTGGATTATCTTTCAATGCGCCACCAAACTGAGCGATAGCACCAATAAGTGTAGCAACAACAGTCACAGCAAACATTCCGTACATCAAGTACATCAGTGCTGGCGTATTAGCAGGTTCAACCAAACCTGCAGCATTTGTTTCGTTGTATCCTACTCCGAAGAACATGCCGAGCACAACCAATATAAGGGCGATGCAGACATAGAATACGTAGTAAGAAACTTTGTATGATAATTTAGCCATTGTTCAATAATTATTTTTTGTATTTCAAGTTGTATTTCATGATCATATCAAGCAAAGTGATAGAAGAATCTTCCATCTGGCTTGTGATAGCTTCAATCTTAGAAAGAATGTAGTTATAGAATACCTGAAGAATCAATGCTACAATCAAACCGAAGATAGTAGTGATCAACGCAACTTTCATACCACCGGCAACAACTGTCGGAGAAATATCACCTGCACGCTGGATGTTATCGAACGCCATAACCATACCGATTACAGTACCCAAGAATCCCAAAGACGGAGCCATTGCGATGAACAGTGTAATCCAAGAACATCCTTTTTCAAGGTAACCAGCCTGAACACCACCGTAAGATACTACAGAACGTTCAACAACGTCCAAACCTTCGTCGATTCTCATCAAACCCTGATAGCAGATAGAAGCAACAGGACCACGAGTGTTACGGCAAACAGTCTTAGCACCTTCTACATCACCTTTTTCCAAAGCAGCTTCAACTTTAGCCATCAATTTCTTAACGTCAACTTCAGCCAAGCTCAAGTAAATGATACGTTCAATACAGAAAGCCAAACCAAGTACCAATGCGATAGCTACCAATGACATGAAGCCTGCATCACCTTCGATAAACTTAGTCTTCAACTCTTTGTGCATACTTCCTTCTTCAACTGTAGCAGGAGCAGCTTCGTCTGTTGTTTCAGCAGGAGCAACCTGTTCTGTTTGTTCTGGAGCTGCTGTAGCTGTAGAATCCTGAGCCATAGCTGTCTGAGTCATTCCGAATGAGAGGACTCCCATCACTGCAAGAATTGCAAATAACTTTTTCATTGTGTGTCTAATTTTTAAGATTAAATAATTAATAGTTATAAATTGTTTTTAATTGTTTCTTCATTTTTTCCTTGCGGAGAGAACGGGATTCGAACCCGTGATACGCTTTTGGCGTATACACGCTTTCCAGGCGTGCCTCTTCAACCACTCGAGCACCTCTCCTCATGACCTCGTCTGAAGCCTTTCTCTTAAATCGAACGCAAATTACAAATAAAAATGCGAACGACAAGCGATTTCTGCCACAAATGTATTCTTTTTTTTCGTCTTACATAACATTCATTCGCCAAAAGTTTAGTTATAGCCCTAAAATTAATAAACTTTAAAAACTATTCTTGGCATTTTTAAAAACTTTGAGCGCGTTTTCTGAAGTTATCCGACCGATTTCCGCCATTGGAACGTCATACACCTCACACAGCTTTTCCGCTATTTTTACCAGGTATGCACTTTCATTACGCTTTCCTCTATAAGGAACCGGTGCCAAGTAAGGCGAGTCTGTTTCCAGAACAAGACGGTTCAAAGGTACAGATTTCAAAATTTCCGGCAAAATACTTTTCTTAAAAGTTACAACACCGTTTACTCCTAACATAAATCCGGAATATTCCATCAGCTTAACAGCATCTTCTTCTGTTCCGGTAAAGCTGTGAAAGATACCGGTCAGCGAGGTGTTGCGATAAGGTTCCAAAACTTCGAGCAGTTCAGGATAAGCTTCACGGCAATGAATAATTAACGGCAAATCGAATTCAAGTGCCCATTTTACCTGAATATCGAATACCTCCATCTGTTCCTTCCGGAAAGTTTTATCCCAGTACAAATCCATTCCTACTTCGCCAATGCCATAAAATGTCTGCTCCGAACGCAACCATTTTTCGACAACAGCCAGACGTGTTTTCCAATTTTTATCTACCGAAGTAGGATGAAATCCGATCATCGGATAACATGCGTCGTGTGAGTTACATAGTGCCAGCATAGCTTCTACCGAGGTATCATCAATATTCGGCATAAACAAGCGTGTCACTCCAGCCTCTCCGGCACGAATAATTGCCAGTTCACGGTCGCAGTCAAACTCTTCAGCAAATAAATGTGTGTGAGTATCGATTAAAGTTACCATATATTTTATATTATAGATTACGATTCATTAATCCAAGTACAAAATCTGCCAAGTTCTTCTTATACGAAGCATCTACTCCTACTTCATTCAACAAGCATACGCTCTCCTTATAATATTCGTCAATTTTATCCCGACAAATATCCCGAACCCCTACCTTATTATATATAGTAGTTACAGCTTCTATTTTTTGAGCAGGCTCGTAATGCTCAGCCTTCAGCCAATTCTGCAAACAAGCCCGTGTTTCTCCATCGGCCTTTTCTAAAGCCGTAATCAGCATAAACGTTTTTTTGTTGCACAAGATATCACCACCGATATTTTTTCCAAAAACCTTCGGATCGCCATAAACATCCAGATAATCATCCTGCAACTGGAAAGCGAGTCCCGCCTTTATACCAAAATCATAAAGCAACTGCGCATCCTTTTCTGAAGCACCTCCCAGTATGGCACCTATTTTCAGTGCACCGGCAAGCAAAACGGATGTTTTCAGACGAATCATTTCCATGTATTCCTCAACCGTCACATCCTCCCTGAGTTCAAACTCCATATCCCACTGCTGACCGTCGCACACTTCCAGAGCTGTACGCGAAAAGACTTCCATCACCTGCTTCATACATGCTTGCGGACACCCTTGCATCATGAACTGATAAGAAAGAATCAGCATGGCGTCACCCGAAAGAATAGCCGTATTTTCATCCCATTTCTTATGAA
This sequence comes from Phocaeicola sp. HCN-6420, assembly GCF_037890145.1. Lineage (NCBI taxonomy): Bacteria > Pseudomonadati > Bacteroidota > Bacteroidia > Bacteroidales > Bacteroidaceae > Phocaeicola > Phocaeicola sp. HCN-6420. The sequence continues at coordinate 99,398 of NZ_JBBKBJ010000005.1, read as the reverse complement.
CGGTAGGCTTTCCACGGCGCATGTCCGCCTTATCCATCAAATCATCATGCAAAAGTGTAAAATTATGATAAGTTTCAATTGCGGCTGCCTGAGAGAATATCGTTTCCACATCCTCCTTAAACAAATTATATGCAAGCAACATAAGTACCGGACGAAGACGCTTGCCCCCCAATCCAAGTACATATTCTATCGGATCATAAAGTCCTTTTGGATCGTGTGAGTAAGGTAACGATTCTATATATGCATGAATCTGACTCAGTAATTCTTTTGAAGTTTGCTGCTTCATGATTGTTTCTTTTAGATTATAAATAAAATTTTTAGGCACGGATACACAGCCTTAACATCTGTGCAATCCGTGCCTAAACAATATTATCTCGGAAAAGCTTACTGCAACTTAAATGTTACAGGCACTGTATATTTTACACGTACAGCTTTACCACGCTGTTTACCTGGCTTCCACTTCGGCATCATCTTGATCACACGGAGTGCTTCCTTATCCAGATACGGGTCTACACTACGAACAACAACCGGGTCAACGATAGAACCATCCTGGTTTACGACGAACTGAACGATAACACGTCCCTGTACACCAGTTTCCTGTGCGATAGTCGGGTACTTGATGTTCTTAGCCAAGAACTTCAAACATTCACCCATACCACCCGGGAATTCCGGCATTTCCTCTACAACCTGGAAGATCTGCTGTTCTTCAACTTCTTCCTCTTCTACAACTTCAGGAACATACTTGATTTCAACAGCTTGACCTTTATCCTCGTTTGACTGGATAGTAGATTCCTGTACGTTTGCATCGTTATCAGCGATCTGCAAAACTTCTTCTACTTTCGGAGCTTCGGGGGGAGGAGGAGCTTGTTTAGGTTCTTCCTGTTCGGTGATAGGCACCATTTCCTCTTCAAAAGGCACATCTACGATACCACTATCGGCAGTGATCACGACATCACGTTTGGTCCATTCAAACGCAACGAACATTGCTGCCAATATCAGCACGAGCCCGACCAGAAACCATGTGGTTTTCTTGCCTTCAAGATCGGCTTTCGGCGATTTTTTAATTTCCATAAAAATAATTTTATAGGTTTATAAATTCTCTGTTCCGCAAATGTAGTTCAAATCTTCGAATTTGCAACAAGATAAGGATAAAAAATTGCAAAATAAATATACGACACATCATCTGTCACGAAAATAGAGTATCTTTGAAAACTGATTTTTATTAACGCTATATATAATATAAGGTATGAACAAAATCATTATCGCAATCGACGGATTCTCTTCCTGCGGCAAAAGCACCATGGCAAAGGACCTTGCCAAAGAAATCGGTTATATATACATCGACAGCGGAGCTATGTACCGGGCCGTCACTCTCTACTGTATCGAACATGGATTATTCCATGCTGACGGAAGCATCGATGAGGAAAAGCTGAAAGGACAAATGAACGAAATTCATATTTCATTCCAACTGGACGCTCAAAGCGGACGCCCCCATACTTTTCTGAACGAAACTGACGTGGAAAACCAAATACGTACACTCGAAGTTTCTTCACATGTGAGCCCCGTAGCTGCATTGGGATTCGTACGCGAAGCACTGGTACGCCAGCAACAGGAACTGGGTAAGGAAAAAGGTATCGTAATGGATGGACGAGATATCGGTACGGCTGTATTCCCCGATGCTGAACTGAAGATATTCGTAACAGCATCGGCCGAAATCCGCGCACAACGCCGCTACGATGAACTAAAAGCCAAAGGACAGGAAGCGTCCTTTGAGGCAATCCTGCATAACGTAGAAGAACGTGACCGTATCGACCAGACACGGGAAGTTAGTCCCTTGCGCAAGGCTGATGATGCGATATTGCTGGACAACAGCTACATGAGTATCGCAGAACAGAAAGAATGGCTGATGAATCAATACTTGCGGGCAACTCATGCGTAAAGTAGAAATAGATGAAAGTTCCGGCTTCTGCTTCGGAGTGACAACTGCCATCCGGAAAGCCGAAGAAGAACTGGCAAAGAGTGATACCCTCTATTGCCTGGGAGATATTGTGCACAACGGACGTGAATGTGAACGATTAAAACAACTGGGACTGAACACGATCGACCACGATGAATTCGCACAGTTACAAAATGTAAAGGTACTGCTTCGGGCGCATGGAGAACCTCCCCTCACCTATCAGCTTGCCCAACAGAATAATATCGAAATCATTGATGCAACCTGTCCCGTAGTGCTCCGCCTGCAAAAACGAATCAAACAGGAATTCGATACCCCCAGTCCGGAAGGACGGGAAAAGCAAATTGTTATTTTCGGAAAAAACGGACATGCAGAAGTACTGGGACTGGTAGGACAAACCAACGGACAGGCTATCGTAATAGAAAATCTGGCTGAAGCCGAGAAACTGGATTTCAACAAAGATATCCGGTTGTATTCGCAGACGACCAAGTCACTCGACGAATTCCGCCAAATCGTAGCTTACATTCAGGAGCACATTTCTCCCAATGCTACTTTCCTATATTACGATACGATATGCCGGCAAGTAGCCAACCGTATGCCTGATATCCGGAAATTTGCTGCAGAACACGACCTGGTATTCTTCGTCTGCGGACATAAAAGTTCGAACGGTAAAATTCTTTTTCAGGAATGTCGGAAAGTGAACCCTAATTCATACCAGATAGACCGTCCGGAAGAAATAGACAGGAACCTGCTAAAAGATGCACAATCTATCGGTATATGCGGAGCAACCTCTACCCCGAAATGGCTGATGGAAGCATGCCGGGAAACAATTTTGTCATACGCATAACATCCAAAAATAGTGACTTTTATTTGCTTGTAAATTAGTTTTTTAATACTTTTGCGCCATCAAGATTAAAACGAACAAATAACTTATGGGAACTATTAAATGTATTGGCATCTTGACTTCAGGTGGTGATGCTCCTGGAATGAATGCTGCAATCCGCGCCGTCACCCGTTCGGCTATATACAACGGACTGACCGTAAAAGGTATCTACCGTGGATATAAAGGTCTTATTACCGGTGAAATTCAGGAGTTCAAAACCCAAAATGTCAGCAACATCATACAGCAGGGAGGTACAATTCTGAAGACAGCACGCTGTCAGGAATTCAAAACCCCAGAAGGACGTAAGATAGCTTACGAAACTATGCAGCGCGAAGGCATCGATGCACTGGTAGTTATCGGTGGAGATGGATCGCTGACCGGAGCACGACTGCTGGCACAAGAGTTTGACGTACCTTGTATCGGACTGCCCGGAACCATCGACAACGACTTGTACGGTACCGACACAACTATCGGCTACGACACTGCCTTAAATACGATTCTTGATGCTGTCGACAAAATTCGTGACACCGCAACTTCACACGAACGCTTGTTCTTCGTTGAGGTTATGGGACGCGATGCCGGTTTCCTGGCATTGAACGGTGCCATCGCAGCGGGAGCTGAAGCTGCCATCATTCCCGAATTCAATACAGAGGTCGACCAGTTGGAAGAATTTATCAAAAACGGATTCCGCAAATCGAAGAGCAGTTCTATCGTATTGGTTGCCGAAAGTGAAATTACGGGTGGAGCAATGCATTATGCTGAACGTGTAAAGAATGAATACCCGCAATACGATGTACGTGTTACTATTCTGGGACATCTGCAGAGAGGTGGTAAACCTACTGCACACGACCGTATCATTGCCAGCCGAATGGGTGTAGCCAGTATACAGGCCCTGATGGAAGGACAACGTAATGTGATGATTGGAATAGAGAACGACCAGATTGTTTATGTTCCATTTACAAAAGCCATCAAAAACGACAAGCCTATCGACCGCGAACTGGTCAACGTACTTCACGAATTATCTATCTGACAACAAACGATACAAAAACAAAAATCACCTTGTAGCAGTGTGCAACAAGGTGATTTTTTTATATATTTTCACGGCTTATTTCATCATTTCACCAGCCTGATACCGTTATCTTCCAGTAATATCAGCCGTTTTTTATACAATTCGCCTACAGCTTTCTTAAAGGTCTTCTTGCTTACACCAAACGTATTGTATATTATTTCGGCATCCGTCTTGTCATTTACCGGGGTATAACCGTCATTGTCTTTTATATACTGCAACAGAACTTCTGAAAAGTCATCTACCTTCTTCACACCTTTCTGCTGAAGTTCAAGATCAATCTTACCATCCTCACGTACTCGCTTCACATACGCACGCAAGTGCATGCCCGACTCCAAAGGCTGGAAAATCTCATTATGGAAAAGCATTCCCGAGAATTTATTATCCACTATTACCTTAAATCCCAGGTCCGTCTTCTGCCAGACAAGTATACTTACCTCTTCACCCGGAGTATATTCAGGACGTTCCTTCGACAAATAGCGTTCCACCTTAGCCGATGCTACAATACGGTAGCTTTCATCGTCCAGATGAACATGTACCACGTAGCGTCCGCCTTTCTGCATCTTGGCCTTCTGTTCGCGGAAAGGTACAAAAAGATCCTTCATCAGTCCCCAGTTCAAAAATGCACCAAACTGATTAACCCACGCAACCTCAAGACAGGCAAATTCCCCAACCTGTACATAAGGTTCCAGTGTAGTGGCAACCAGACGTTCGTCCATATCGAGGTAAATAAACACATTGAGTACATCTCCCGGTTTACAGCCTTCTGGCACATAACGCTTCGGGAGCAATATTTCACCATCCTCATCACCATTGAGGTACATGCCGAAGTCTACTTCCTTTACAACCTCCAGCTGATTATATCTTCCTAACTGTATATGACTCATAACTATTCTTTATTTCCGTCAAAGATAACACAAAAAAGTAATATACCAGCTTCCCGCAAAGATTTTACTTTCTAAACATATCATTATATCCAAACCAGCAAACCAAACTTTCTTTCAGACAAAGCCCCAAGAATCCCAACGCAAGGCTTTCTGGAAGACACATCACCGTGCGAAAGAGAAAATTTTGTAATATGCATCTTAAAAAAATTTTAGACAGGTTATAAGTGGAAAAACCGGCAAAATTGTTTTACTTAGCAGAATAATTAAATTTTTATCCTATGAAACACTCTCTTTTCACCATGGGAATCGTAGCAGCCGCATTTGCCATCGCTACCCCTTCGTGTACTACCCAGCAACAGCCTACAGAAATTACATGGGGCACATTCAACATTCGTTATGACAATCCCGCCGACAGCCTGAACAACTGGCAGTACCGGAAAGACAATGTAGCCGAATTCATTAAAAAACAGGGCATTGACATAGTAGGTATGCAAGAAGTACTTTATAATCAGCTGGAAGACCTGAAATCGCGTCTGCCCGAATATGCCGAAGTCGGTGTAGGACGTGAAGATGGTAAGACAAAAGGCGAGTATGCGCCTCTGTTCTACAAGAAAGACCGTTTCGAAGTACTCGACAGCAACACATTCTGGCTGTCACAATATCCCGATAGCGTAGGTTTCATCGGATGGGACGGAGCTTGTACCCGTATCGCAACTTGGGCAAAACTGAAAGACAAGAAAAACGGAAAAGTATTTATGGCTGTCAATACTCACTTCGACCATGTAGGAACAGAAGCCAGAAGAAAAAGTGCTCTGCTTATTATCGAAAAAATCAAGGAGATTGTAGGCGACCAGCCTGCTGTGCTGACGGGCGACTTCAATGTATCCGACCAATCAGAAGCATACGAAACCATCACAACCAATGAATTTGTTCTGAAAGATGCCTACAAGGAAGCGGCACAACGAGAGGGAGTAAGCTACACCTTCCACGATTTCGGACGTATCCCTGCCGACTCCTGCGAAAAGATTGATTTTATCTTTGTCACTCCACAAATAAAAGTACAAGACAGCTACATTCCGCAGGAAGCCAAACAGGCAGGCGATTTCCTTTCCGACCATAATCCGGAAGTGGTTCACCTGTCGTTCTGATACTCCTTATTTTATCATACCGTCTATCATGTGAATGGTACGGTCAGTCTGCGCCGCCAGTTCTTCATCATGGGTAACAATGACAAAAGTCTGTCCCAGCTTATCGCGCAAATCGAAGAACAGGCGGTGCAGTTCTATTTTATTCTGTGTATCCAGACTGCCCGACGGTTCATCGGCAAGTACCACCGCAGGATGGTTTATCAATGCCCGCGCTACTGCCACACGCTGCTTCTCACCGCCCGAAAGTTCCGCCGGCTTATGAGAAGCACGTTCCGACAGTCCGAGAAAGTCGAGCATCTCAGCAGCCTTTTTCTTCGCTTCAGAAGCCGATACACCCTGAATCAGCGCAGGTATCATTACATTCTCCAGTGCCGTAAACTCCGGCAGAAGCTGATGAAACTGAAACACAAAGCCAATTTCCTTGTTGCGGAAAGCAGAAAGCTCTTTTTCCTTCAGACGGTTTACCTCCGTACCGTTCAATACAATCCGCCCGCTGTCGGGCTTGTCGAGCGTACCCATAATTTGCAGTAAGGTCGTTTTTCCGGCTCCGCTGGGACCTACGATACTCACCACTTCTCCTTTATTTATAGTCAGGTCGATTCCCTTCAGTACATGCAGCGAACCGAAACTCTTGGTTATTCCTTCCAACTGAATCATAGTCCTACAATTTACGTATTACATATTCCGCCAGGTAGCAGCCAAACACAGCAGGCATGTAGCTCACCGTACCGGCAGTAGATTTTTTGTTTTGTTCATTATCTACCAGAATCACAGCGTTCGGATCGGCCTGTTCGGTACTGAACACCACGGGCAACTTACGTTTCATTCCCATTTTCTGCAAACGCTTGCGTACTGCCTTGCTCAGCCCGCAGTGATAGGTTTCCCATAAATCGGCAAAACGTATCTGGGTAATATCACGCTTGGCACCTGCCCCCATGCTGCTCACAATCTTGATACCGCGCTGCAAGGCATGGTAAATCAGGTAGCACTTAGGAGCTACCGTATCGATGGCATCGACAATGAAATCGAACTTCGCACTGTCCAGCAACTCAGGGATAGCCTCATCCTTCAGGTAAACCGGCAGTACCGTCAACTGAAGTTCCGGATTTATATCAAGGAAACGTTGTGCCAGTACCTCCGCTTTTTTCTTCCCCAGCACCGAATGAGTAGCCGGAAGCTGACGGTTGATGTTGCTGGGCTGTACCGTATCGGCATCCACAATTGTCATGCGACCTACTCCGGCACGGCAAATCATTTCGGCGGCATAAGCCCCCACGCCTCCCAGTCCCACGACCAATACATGCGCTTTCCGCAAACGTTCCATTTTATCGCCTCCCAGCAACAGTTCCGTACGCTGCTGCCAGGCCTTACTGTCTTCACTCATGAATTTTTCTTAAACCATTTATAAAACCAGTTGCCCACCTTATCATAATACTGCGTTTCAGCCCATCCACGTGGATCGGAGAACGATAGTGTTTCCGTCGGGTCCCCCTTCTGTTCCGGATAAAGCAACATGATACTGTTATTATTAAAATATTTCGATATCTGCATCGGCAAACGTTCGAATGCCGAGTCGTATGAAATAGACCCACGACGTGCACTGATGATAACCAGCAAATGATCGTAATTCACCTGTCCGGTCAGAATAAGCAAGTCATCCCAGTTCTCCAGTTCTGAATAAGCAGCCCGCGTATCTTTATGCTTTTTCTGTATATAGCCCCGGATATATCCGAGCGTCTGAGGATGTGCATAGAAATGTACCCGACACCCCAGCTGACTGCTCATACGGCACATATGAGAAATCCATTTCACAAATCCATGTTCAAATTCAGCCTTGGGAGGAACTGCCACGATAATACGTCTCAACGTATTGACCGGCATCAGGAAACGAGCAACCATTACCTGCAAGTATGTATTTTTCAACAAGTTTTCGGTCAGCTTTCCGAAGAAAGAATCCACAATGCTCATCTTGCAGTGCAAACCGACGATGATATTCGTTGCACCATATTCCTTTGCCGTGTGCAAGATACCCGTCGTAATATTCAAGTCGAAACGCGATACAGTTTTCAAACGTACATTGGTAGCAGCGGTAATCTGTGCCGCACGTTCCAGATTACGCTTACCGCGCATTTCCTGTCTGACCGAATCATTACTGTCATTCACCACACTCAGAGCGACCAAATTATCAGGCTGTTTCTCGTCACGCACCACCATTGCCAGACTCATCAGGCTCTCCAGCGTTTCAGGATTCGCTACCGGAATAAGGAACAGCTCCTTTTCCTGAGCCTTTTCATCATCCACGGCGGCATCATCCATAGCTATACGCTTGGCTGCATGCTCGGTAATGAAAGAACTGACTACACAAGTCACCAGAATCAGTAAAATGGTTCCGTTCAACACATCCTCGTTCAGCAGACGTTCACCGTTTGGTAAAATAATATTATAACCGACCAGAACGGCAGCCAGTGTAGCTGCTGCCTGAGCATTGCTCAATCCGAACATCAGTTCCCGTTCCAGCGCCCGCATTTTATAAATTTTCTGTGTGAGCCACGAAGCAATCCACTTACCCAGCAAAGCCACGATAATCATCACTACAGCTACCTTAATGGAATCAATATGCCCAAACAGTACGTTTACGTCAATCAGCATCCCCACCCCGATCAGGAAGTAAGGAATAAACAACGCGTTGCCTACAAACTCCAGATGACTCATGAGCGGCGAGACATGCGGAATCAGCCTGTTCAGTACCAGTCCGGCAAGGAAAGCTCCCAAGATACCTTCCATACCCACAAACTCCATCAGTCCTGCACCAAGGAACACCATTGCCATCACAAAAATATACTGCACTACATTATCGCTGTAACGGCGGAAGAACCATCTTCCGATACGTGGAAACGCATACATGATGACCACACTCAACACCACCACCTTCAGTACCAGCCAGATCCAGAACATATCAGAGGTTTCCCCCTTATACATACCTCCAATCACAGCCAAGACGAGCAGTGTCAGCGTATCGGTCACCGCAGTACCTCCCACGGCAATACTTACAGCCCGCTGCCGGTTGATGCCGTAGCGAATCACGATAGGGTAAGCAATCAGCGTATGCGAAGCATACATGCTGGCAAGCAGAACCGAAGTAATCAAACTGTAATCCAGCAGATGCAAATTGGTCCATATACCTATTCCCAGCGGAAAAATAAACGCAAGCAACCCCAGTACGGTAGCTTTTACACGGATGCTCTTGAAGTCCTCCATGTTCATTTCAAGTCCGGCAAGAAACATGATGTAATAAAGTCCTACCTTACCAAACAATTCAAAACTGCTGTCGCGTGCCAGTATGTTAAATCCATGTTCGCCAATGACAACTCCCGCCAGTATCATACCGATAATATGAGGAATACGCAACCGCTCCAACACAATGGGGGCGAACAATATAATGACCAGCACCAAAAAGAAAATCCACGTAGGGTCGGTGACAGGAAGATGAAAATCAAAGTTTACAAAATCGAGCACTTCTTTCATAAATAGGTATTACTATTTCATTTTAGAAACAAAAATACAAAAAAACTTCCTATTTTCCGTATTAATAATTCAGAATGTTTTATTTTTGCAATCGTAAATATTAGCAGACAAAACACAGCGTTTAGAAATTATTGTTTTTTTTGACAAAGCGAAGAGAAAAGCGTCTGCAAAATAAGAAAAATGTAATTATTAACAGTTTAAGAAGATTGTAAGAGATGAAAGTAGCTATTGTTGGTGCAAGCGGAGCAGTAGGACAAGAGTTCCTGCGTGTGCTTGATGAGAGAAATTTTCCGATAGACGAATTGTTGTTATTTGGTTCTTCACGCAGTGCAGGACGAAAGTACACGTTCCGCGGAAAAGAAATCGAAGTGAAACTGCTGCAACACAATGACGACTTCAAAGGTGTCGACATTGCCTTTACTTCTGCGGGAGCAGGCACATCGAAAGAATTTGCCGAAACAATCACCAAATACGGTGCTGTAATGATAGACAATTCAAGTGCGTTCCGTATGGATGCAGACATTCCTTTGGTCGTACCCGAAGTAAATCCCGAAGACGCATTGAACCGTCCACGTGGTATCATCGCCAACCCGAACTGTACAACGATACAGATGGTAGTGGCACTGAAAGCTATCGAAAAACTGTCGCACATCAAGCGCGTACATGTTTCTACTTACCAGGCTGCCAGTGGTGCTGGTGCAGCTGCAATGGATGAATTATACGAACAGTATCGTCAGGTACTTGCCGGAGAGCCTGTAACCGTCGAAAAATTTGCTTACCAGCTTGCATTTAACCTGATTCCTCAAATTGACGTATTTACCGACAATGGTTATACCAAAGAGGAAATGAAAATGTATAACGAAACACGTAAAATCATGCACTCTGATGTTAAGGTAAGTGCAACTTGCGTACGTGTACCTGCACTCCGCTCACACTCAGAAAGCATCTGGATTGAAACAGAACGTCCGGTTTCTGTAGAAGAAGCACGCAAGGCGTTTGCCGAAGGAGAAGGACTGGTGCTGATGGATAACCCTGAAAAGAAGGAATACCCGATGCCGTTGTTCCTCGCCGGAAAAGATCCTGTATATGTAGGACGTATCCGTAAGGACTTGACAGACGAAAACGGTCTGACATTCTGGATTGTAGGCGACCAGATTAAGAAGGGAGCTGCACTGAATGCCGTACAGATTGCTGAATACCTGATTAAAGTGAAAAACATCGGATAAGTTTTTTCACGGACAGATACAAAAGAAATAAGGCAGCCTGCATGCCCGGACAGAATTATTGCCGGGCGTCAGGTTGCCTTTTTTCTTATCTTAATACATTTTACACACATGCAATATACTTATCCATACGATTCTCCATTGGGAAAAATCATCCTTGCCAGTAACGGTACATGCCTTACCGGATTGTGGTTCGAAGGACAAAAGTATTTTGCCCGTACATTAGAAGCGGAACACGAAGAAAGAGATTTTCCCATTTTCCGTCAGACAGCCAGTTGGCTGAACACTTACTTTTCAGGAAAAAAGCCAGACTTCATGCCCGATCTGGAACTTCATGACACTCCGTTCCGCCTGGCGGTGTGGCATATCCTGCAACAAATTCCCTATGGCGAAATCATTACCTATAAAGAAATTGCTCAGGAAATAGCCCGGCAGCGAAATTGCAAAAGCATGTCGGCACAGGCTATAGGAGGAGCCGTAGGTCATAACCCCATAAGCATCCTTATCCCTTGCCACCGCGTAGTAGGCAGTAACGGAAGTCTGACAGGCTATGCCGGAGGACTTTCCCGCAAGATAAGCCTGCTGAAACTGGAAGGAAAGTGTCTATAAACAATTATACCATACACACTTTCAGAGAGCATTTACTGTCGCCTATTATATTTTCATAACTATATTGGTCTGCCTCTTCACGAGTAACAATTGGCTTTATATTGATTTGTGTATTGCGTTGATTTAATTTACTAACTTTTCATCTATATTCCGGCTGTTGTTTCTGGAAACAGAAAATGCTCATTATTTCAGATTGTTATTCATAACTTTGGTTTCATTTATTATCATTTCAGTCCTTCATTCAAATATACTTCCAGATTAGTATACCCCTCGCTGCTCAATGCTACTTCCACTCCATCAGCCGAATCATACGGATTCAGTCCATGCTTTTTCTCCCAGATATCAGGCATACCGTCTCCGTCCGTATCCAGACGTTCTTCAGGCTTTACCCCACCATCCGAGAGTTTCACCCATGGAGAGTCTTCCCCTTGCAGCATGACATCTTTCGGTGTGTCTATGATGCCTGGCATGCGATCGGCATTCTTACCTATACTACCGGAATAAGCAGCCGTTCCACTACGTGTTTCATTTACAATCCGTTCGTCTATCTTATCCCTCCATTTGGAACAACCAGCAGAAGCCAGAACCTTATCATAGGCTTCAAGAGCTGTATGCGTAGTAACCAATCCCGTTTCCAAGGGAGTTTTCAGGCGGATCGTATCACGTGTAACAGCAGAAAAGTACCCATCAGCACTTGCCGTATCAAGCTGTTCGTATACCCCTTTCGTCCAGTTGTCTGCCGTAACTTCAGGACATCCTTCCACCACATTGCCATCTACATAAAACTTTCCCCATACATGCAGCATCGGATGCCATCTGTTGGGTTCACCTTTACTGTTATGGCAATATTTCTCCGAACGTACTCCTGCCGCAACAATCCGGTATCGTACTTTATTATGAGGAGTAGCAGGACCGGGCTTATAATAATTGTTCACAATATTCACCTTCATGCCTTCAGCCCCGTAACATCCGTTCCCGGCCCAGTTATAATATACATTATTACGCACATCCACATACTCCCGGGTCTGAGTTCCCGGACGAGGTCCCAGACGAGGAACGCGACTGACATGATGTGCCATCAGATTATGATGAAACGAAGCATGGTCGCCTCCCACTATTCCTCCATATCCGTGTGCACCTTTGGCATGCCCTCCATGATTCAGACTCTCGGATATGATACACCACTGAACAGTTGTATTCTCATTGCCATATATAGAGCAGGTTTCATCTACCGACCAACTGATGGAGCAATGGTCTATGATAATATTTTTCTGGTCCGTACCTCCAAGTCCGTCCGGCTCTCCTTTGACTTCGTTTCCTACTCTCAAACGCAAATAACGCATAATTACATGATTAGCCTTTACGGTTATCGGATAACGTGCAATACAGATTCCTTGCCCCGGAGCCGTCTGTCCGGCAAGAGTCAGACTGTCTTGTTTGATTCTCAGCGGGCTGTTCAGAAAAATAGTACCTGCCACATCGAAAACCACAGTACGTGCCCCTTTCTGATTGACAGCATAACGCAAAGTTCCTTCCTGCTCTCCATCTTGAAGAGTCGTTACATGATAAACCTTTCCACCTCTTCCTCCTACAGTATATCTGCCAAATCCTTCAGCTCCCGGAAAAGCCGGCAGTTTACCTTCTGTAGCAGTCCAGTCAGCGGCCTGCCCTGCCGAAAAAGCGAGCAGCAAGCCTAATGAAGCAAGCGTAAATTTCATAGTCATACGATTTATTATTGTGTTTTCACACGACAAAAGTAAGAGAAGCAAACAAGAATGACGTGCACTATTTTAGTAAACAACGTGCACTATTTAGGCAATAGGCCAATTGGAACAAATAATACACTCAAACGCCATCGGCAGTAAAGTGCCCCATCACCCTACAGCCAATGGCGTAATGCACAATCTTCAGGCAAGTTATTATTTTTGCTGTCCCTTTACGATGTCCTGCACCAGACTATGCAAATACATTTCAAGATTGGTATATTTTCCTGCCGGATCCAATGTCTTTGCATTTCCATCTTCAGCACGATCAGCATCCAGCCCATACTTCTTTTCAAAAGCATCAGGCATACCGTCACCATCCGTATCTGTCACCTCCCGTGAGGCATCTTTTGACAATGCAGGATACGGGCTGTCACCCAGCTCCGGCAATGCCTTCAGCACATCTTCTGGCTCGTTGATATATCCCGGCTTATTTCCCGATGCAGTACAAGTCGCCTTTCCCTCTTTCACGTCGGCAATGACCAGCTTATCCACCTCATCACGATAATTGCATGCTCCGGCGTAATCCAGTACAGCCTGATAAGCCTTTTCTGCCGAGTGTTCGGTAGTCATAACCGGATCTACCACCGGCGACTCCTTACGAATAGCCTCCATAGTCTCGGCTGTCCATAAGTTGTCCACCTTACTGTCGTTTTCCTGCTGCGCATAGATACCTTTGATCCAGTTATCTGCCGTAACATCCTCATGTCCTTCCACCACATTCCCCGTTACATAGAAAGTTCCCCATTTATGTAAAGACGGATACCAATCGTTGTAAGAACCGTCATCTTCAGTCACATAATCAAGAGTGCGCACTCCAATCTTGGCGATACGGTAACGGATACGGTCGGTTTCTTTACCCGAATTGGTAGCAGGACCCGGTTTATAATAATTGTCTACAAGGTTCACATGTTGGTTTTCTCCCCCATAACAGCCTTCTCCTGCCCAGTTATAAAACACATTGTTCCGGATATCAATATATTCATTCAGCTGCGTACCCACACGCGGTCCCAGTCGTGGTACCCTGCTTTCGCAGTGCGCTATCAGGTTATGATGATAAGAAGCCTTATTGCCACCCCAGTTTCCGCCATAGCAATGCGTACCTTTGCCGTGAACCGACACGCGCAATGCCTGAGCAGCAATACACCACTGAACAGTAGAATTCTCCATACCATATACAGAAAGACACTCGTCTACACTCCAGCTTACAGAACAATGGTCTATGATGATATTCTTTTTATCCATTCCTCCCAGTCCGTCGGGTTCCTTTCCACTATCATCGCCCGGACGAAAACGCAGAAAGCGGATAATCACTTCATTCGAATTGATGACAAAAGCATAGTCGGCCAAGCAGATACCACCGGGTGAAGTCTGTCCGGCAATTGTCAGGTAATCATTGCCGGTTTTCAGGTCGGCTTTCAGATGGATTGTACCAGAAACATCGAATACCACAGTCTTTGCTCCTTTCTGCTTCAGTGCCCAACGCAAGGTTCCTTCAGCCGGATTACTGGCATCATCGTCCAGACTGGTCACATGATACACTTTTCCACCCCGTCCGCCTACGGTATTCTTTCCATAGCCTTCAGCTCCAGGAAATGCAGCAAACTCAACCGGTTCCATCTGTAAAGGCGCATCAGAATCATCTTCTCCTTCTGTCCCTTCGTTGCCGGTTTCTCCATTTGCAGACTGTTCCGGCGTTTCATCGGAACATGCTGTACCTCCCAAAGCAGCCAGCAGGCATGCACTGAAAAGAATTCTTCTAAATTTTCTGTTCATAAGATTAATAAGTTTTATGGATTTCCGCAGTAAAAGTAGATAAAATGCAAAGCTACATACAGTACAAATTGACAAATAGTGTATACATTTTCGGTTCTGTACTCCACACGAATAAATCATGCAACAAATTAAACAAAAACTGCAACGGTCTTGTAATCCCATAAACTTGTCAACCCAAGAACAAGAGATACTTCTTTCTTTATTTTTCCGTATTTTTCTCTTTATATTCGGAAGGCGTACAGCCCATGGCAGCCTTAAAAACACGACTAAAATACTGAGGAGAGGAAAATCCACACATGTACGCAACTTCCGATACTGCATATTGTCCCGAGTCAAGCAACTGTACCGAACGTTTCACACGCATGTCTTTCACAAAATCGATGGGAGAAACCCCCAGTATCGACTTTATCTTCCGGTAAAACATAGAACGCCCCATACCCATCGAATCGGCAAGATCTTCTATCTTGAAATCAGGATTGTTCAGGTTCTCCTCTACACGCTGTATGATGTTCTTAATAAACTCCTCATCGAAACGGGTAATCTGTGGCAATGACGGCGACAAGTCTTCCAACTTACATTCCGGCTTCTTGCCTGCTTCTGCTTCCTTCATACCTGCCGGAGTATTACCTGAAAGCAGAAAATCCTTCAAGCGGGTACGCTGCTGCAATACAGACTTAATCCGTGCACAAAGATACGCAGCACTGAACGGTTTGGTAATATACCCGTCGGCACCATATTCCAGTCCCTTGATACGATCTTCAAGCGAAGCCTTTGCCGACAAAATAATAACCGGAATATGACAAATATCATGGTTATTTTTTACAGCATTCAGCAGTTCGATACCATCCATTTCAGGCATCATAACGTCACTGACCACGATATCTGGCATTTCTGCCATAATCTTTTCCAGTCCGGCACGACCGTCAGGCGCTTCCAGTACCCGATATTCCCTTTGCAGGATATGCACCACAAAACGCCTCAACTCCTCATTGTCTTCCACAACCAGCACCGTAATATCTTTCTGTGCTTCACCTTCTTCCTCACCTTCCGTTTCAGACTGTACGTTACGCGTTCCATCGTCCAAAATAAATTCTACATTTTGGTCGCGGTGATAAACCTCTGCATTCAAGGGGAGGCAGACACTAAACGTACTTCCCTGCCCCAATGCAGTATCCACCTCTATTTTTCCGTGCATGATATCTACCAGATTGCGGACCAGTGAAAGCCCGATACCCGTTGATACCGACGAACGTTCGCTGCCGAAGGTCTCGAAACGGTCGAATAGCTTACTCAGCTTACCAATATCTATACCTTTCCCTTCGTCTTTCACCCGTATCTGTACATAGTCGTTCAGCAACGCTACAGTAAGCGAAATAGACTTTCCTTTAGGCGTATACTTGAATGCATTCGAAAGCAAATTGAATACAATTTTCTCAAACTTATCCACATCCGTATATACCTTCACTTCCTCCTGTGGAGCCACAAAGCTGAAATCAATTTCCGACTGATGAGCCATGGCTGTAAAGTTTTCGTATATCTTCCGTGCCAGAGCAACGATATCCACCTGCTCGATATACAGTTTCATTTTATTATTCTGTATTTTGCGGAAATCGAGCAACTGATTGATAAGCTGCAACATACGTTCCGTATTTCGTTTGGCAACCTGCATATTCTCTTTACCTTCCTCCGAAAGTTTTTCCCGTTCTATAACCTCCTCAATCGGTCCTTCAATCAGCGTAAGCGGCGTACGAAGCTCATGCGATATATCGGTAAAGAAACGTAATTTCATTTGAGTAAGCTGCTTTTCGAATCCAATCTTCTTCCGCAACCCCCAAATGTAGACGATAATGCCCGATACCACAGCCAGAGCCAACAGGAAAGAAGCAATATAAATCACCCACGCCCATCCGGTTTCCCAAAACGTAGGTTCAACATGAATATGCAGCACACTCACATTGTCCGTCCATACACCGTCACTGTTACTGGACTTCACTTCCAGGTCAAAATCGCCTGCCGACAAGTTTACCAGACTGACCGAATGGTTCTTGCCGATATAAATCCAGTCGCTGCCTAATTTTTTTATACGATAAGCATACTCCAGATAAGACGGTTTCGTGAAATCGAGCGCAGCAAAGGAAACGGTAATATTCCGTTCGTCAGCCTCCAGTGTAACCGAATCATTCATCAGTGAATTGATGACAGAAATCCCTCCACGACGTTGTACGCTCAATCCGGTAAATGCAATATTCGGTACATATGTACTCTTCTTCAATTCATTCAGGTTGATACGCAAAGCTCCTTCATTGCATCCCACATACATATTGCCCGAACGGTCCACCACCGGAGGAGCTTCAGACAGAATAAGGTTTGAATTGACATTAAAGTGATTATACACCTCGAAATCAGGATGTGCCGGAGAAAACTTACAAATAATGTTCTCGAAGGTAATCCATAACCTCTTTTTATTATCTTCCACCATGGCAAAGGCAATGTCCGAAGGAAGACCGTTTATCTTGTTATAATGGAAAAAATCAATCTTATCCGACAGAAGCCCGTCGAGCGGCACCCGACTGATACCTCCGCTGCACGTAGTGATATACACTTCCCCGGCCGATGTTTCCATTACATGCATCACATCATTATCACTCAGGCTGTTTTCACGGTTTGCCTCACAATAGTTCAGATAAAAGCAAATATCCTCGGGGTTGCTGAACCGTGAAGAGAATGAAATCAATCCGTCGGTTGTACCTACCAGCGTAACATCATTCGAAAGCGGACAAATGCTGCGCACACGCATGCATTTACCCTGCGGATAATTTTTCTTCAGCCTGTTGGCTACATTCATAAAATGCAAGTCATCCGGACTGCCTGTGGCAAGATTCAATCCACCTCCATAGGTTCCTACCCAGATATGTCCGAATCGGTCCTGCGCTATCGAGTACACAGCATTACTATTTATCCCGTCCGGATTATTCTGCTCTACCCGATACTGTTTCAGTGCATATCCTCCAGCGGCAGGCTTTCCCACAAACAAGCCGTGTCCGCGACTCCCTATCCAGAAGTTTCCCCGGTTATCTTCAAAGAAAGCATAGACATTGGCTCCAAACACAACCGAGCGGTCTTTTACAATTCGCCCTTTACTGTCCAGATTGCCGCAATAGTCAAGATACTTGTCGTAAACTTCCACTATTCCGTCTTTCCTTGCCATCCATACCCGTTCGTGTGAATCGATATAAAGTCCTCTAACTTCCGTACTGGACGCTCCAATATATTCAAAATTTGTATTCGGGAAAGTAATCCGGTCTACGCCTCCTCCCTGTGCCAGCCACACATTCTTATGATTATCTACATAAAAACCACGGTTAATCCCTTCATACATACTTCTGGCAGCTTCTGTCAGCACATAGCTCTGCTGAAACTTATTTTGCTTCGGATTATAATAACAGAAAAAGCCATCAGTCGGAAAAGCCCAAATATGTCCGTATTCATCTTCGTGAATAAAACTGAATCCCAGTTCTCCATCCCGGCGACGAGGGTAATCGAGAAATGCAGCCTGCGTACCTTTTTTATCTATCCTGACGATATGTTCCCGGCCATTCTGCATCCAGATATTTCCTTTGGAATCCTGAAAAATACAAGAAGGCTGAAAGTCTTCCTGGCCTTTGCCGAGTATAAAATGTGTAACCTGCTTTTTCAGTGGGTCGTACATAACCAATCCACGCTTGCAGACTACTCCCAGCCGTCCGTCGGCAAGCGGAAAGAGCTGACAGATACTTTCCGCCTCATCAGGCAGGACAACAGGACGAAGCCCACTTCCGTCTACATACTCCATGAGTCTGCCGGACGTACCGGCTATAAAGAAACTCTTTCCGGCACTTGCAGCATAACGGTAAACCTCATCTCCTTTCAGAGATTTATTGCCATAAACAAAGTATCCTTTATCCGTCAGTACCCACTCTCTTTTCTGTGCATCAAGTGCTACCTTATAGACTGTACGGCGTGAAGATGATACAGCCGGAAAATAAACGAGTCCACCTTTTTCCTTATATCTATAACAATCTATCCGCCACAGATCTCCATTATCGCTCGTAACCCACAGCGTACCGTTCGACAAGGCAAAAATATCCGATGCCGCAGTACACAGCTTTACGTCGGGATGATAGGCGAAGACATCCTCAAAACATTCTTTACGGGTATCAAACAAGTATATTCGCCGATCGTAACTCTGGCAAACCAGCATTTCATTTCCTGCAAGGACAAGATTTACCAGACGGTTGTATTGCAACTTGACTCTGTCCGTTGGATACGACTTATAGTTCTTAAAGGTATATCCGTCAAACTTTTCCAGTCCGTTCCACGTTGCCATCCACAGATACCCCTTCTCATCCTGCAAGATACTCTGCACCGTATTCTGCGACATACCGTCCTTTACCGAATAGTGCTTCACATTGATAAGTCCCTGTGCAGCCGCCGGAAAAAAGCCAAGCAGTATATACGATATAATCAAATATAAAGTGTTTCTCATACAAACTCCTGTCGTTTTTACATAGGGACAAAGTTATAAGAAATTTATAAATTGCCATAAACGAGGTATATATGGATTTGCAAGATATTTTATACAAAAATAAAACAGGTATATTTATTACACTTCATACCTTGCAGTTGATGAAATCTCCTTATGTTTTTCAAAAATCTGTACGAAAAAAAATTTTTTTTGTACAAAAAATACAGTAAACAACCAACGGATATGACATAAGGTACCGAGAAATGTTTTCGAGTTTCAGCAACACCTTATTAAAAAGTGTGAAGAGAACATGAAAACCGCTGCAATCGGTATTTTTCAACGCAAGGCAAGAAACGGAGATTACATTTTTTTATACCTTTGCTCTGGTAAGCATGACTGATAATAAAAACAAGCATATCTACACAATGAAAAAACTGATTGCATTATTCTGCCTGCTGGCTTTCGTCATCGGAGTGCAGGCACAGCGCAAGGTCAGCCTGCAGGATGTGGCACAAGGTACCTATCGTGCACAAAACATCTACGGCATCAAGCCGATGCTGGACGGTGAGTTTTATACGCAAATAAGTGCTGACAAGAAGCGTATCGTGAAATACTCGTTCAAGACGGGTAAAGAGGTTGGAACGGTGTTCGACGTAGCCACGGCAAGAGATTGTCCGGTCAAGACGTTCGACGACTACATCATGTCGCCCGATGAGAAGCTGATTCTGATCCAGACGGCAACAAAACCTATCTACCGCCATTCGTTTACTGCCGAATATTACATCTTTAATGTAAGAAACAACAAGATGGAACCGCTTTCGAAAAACGGACCGCAGCAGGTGCCGCTTTTCTCGCCCGACGGATTTCAGGTGGCTTTCGTCCGCAACAACAATATTTTTCTGGTCAAGCTGCTGTTTGGCAACAGTGAATCGCAGGTCACCAAGGATGGCGAATATAATAAGGTGCTGAACGGTATTCCCGACTGGGTGTACGAGGAAGAGTTTTCTTTCAACCGTGCATTCGACTTCAGTGCCGACAGCAAGATGATTGCGTATATCCGCTTCGACGAGAGTCAGGTGCCGATGTACAGCTTCCCGTGGTACAAGGGTATGGCGCCCGAAAAGAGCCAGTATGCCACTTATCCGGGAGTGTACGAATATAAGTACCCGAAGGCAGGAGAAGTCAACTCGAAGGTTACCGTACACACGTACGACATCAAGAGTCACGTTACCCGCAAGATGGATCTGCCGCTGGATTCCGACGGATATATCCCGCGCATCAAGTTTACGTCCGACCCGGAAAAGCTTGCCATCATGACGCTGAACCGCCATCAGAACCGTTTTGACATCTACATGGCCAATCCGAGAAGTGCGCTGTGCAAGCTCGCCATCCGCGACGAAGCCGAACAATATGTCAAGGAACAGGCTTACTCCGACATTGTATTCTATCCGGAACATATCGTGATGATGAGCGAACGCGACGGATATAACCACTTGTATCTGTATACTATCGGAGGCAATCTGGTGAAACAGATAACGAAAGGCAAGTTCGAAGTGAAGGATTTCTTAGGCTGGGACAAGCAGACTAATACGTTCTACTATACCAGCAATCAGGAGAGTCCGCTGCGTACGGCTGTCTACAAGACCGACGCAAAAGGAAAGACTACCAAACTGTCTACCCGCACAGGTTCCAACTCGGCTATCTTCAACAGCGACCTGACATACTACATCAACAAGTTCTCCAACATCAATACCCCGACACTGATTACCATCAACAACAACAAGGGTAAGGAACTGGCTACGCTGATGGACAACGCAAAACTGAAAGCTGAAGTTGCTACGCTGAACATGCCGAAGAAGGAATTCTTTACTTTCCGTACGACCGAGGGTGTGGAACTGAACGGCTGGATGATGAAGCCTGCCAACTTCGATGCAAGCAAGAAATATCCGGTCATCATGCACCAGTACAGCGGACCGGGCTCACAGCAGGTTCTCGATGCGTGGAACATCGGAAGTTTCAGCGACGGAGGTATGTTTGAAGCATACATGTGCGACAAAGGTTATGTCATGGTCTGCGTGGACGGACGTGGCACGGGCGGACGTGGTGCCGAATTTGAGAAATGTACATACTGCTTCCTGGGCGTAAAGGAATCGCACGACCAGGTGGAAGCTGCCAAGTATCTGGCTTCGCTGCCGTACATCGACGGCAACCGCATCGGCATCTGGGGATGGAGTTATGGAGGCTACAACACGCTGATGTCGATGAGTGAAGGCACACCTGTATTCAAGGCGGGTGTGGCGATTGCAGCTCCAAGCGACTGGCGCTTCTACGATACAATATATACTGAACGCTTCATGCGTACCCCGAAGGAAAACGGCGACGGTTACAATGCCGGTTCGGCTATCCTCCGCGCTCCGAAACTGCATGGCGACCTGCTGCTGATACATGGCACTGCCGACGACAATGTTCACTACCAGAACTGCGCCGAATACAGTGAAGCACTGGTTCAGGCAGGCATCCAGTTCGATATGCAGGTATACACCAACCGCAACCACAGCATCTTTGGCGGAAATACCCGCAATCACTTGATGAACCGTGTGGCTGATTTCTTCATCGAAAAGCTGAAATAAATACTTATATCATATTGTGAATGATGAGGAATTAAATATGTTCCGCCGATACAGGACGGAGTCTTTTTAATTCCTCATTCTTCGTTTTTATACCCGATACTATGGAACACGTAAAGAAACCCGAATGGCTGAAAATATCCATCGGTACCAATGCCCGCTATACCGATACAAAACGCATTGTCGACACGCATAAACTGCATACGATATGCAGCAGTGGACGCTGCCCGAACTTGGGAGAATGCTGGGGAAAAGGAACGGCTACCTTTATGATAGGCGGTGCCATCTGTACCCGTTCGTGTAAATTCTGCAATACACTTAGCGGAAAACCGCTTCCGCTCGACGCGCAGGAACCAGTACAGGTTGCCGAGTCTGTACGCCTGATGAAGCTGGATCATGCCGTTGTCACCTCGGTCGACCGTGATGATTTGCCCGATCTGGGGGCTGCTCACTGGGCAGCTACAATTAAGGCTATAAAAGAACTCAATCCGAATACAACACTGGAAACGCTGATTCCCGACTTTCAGGGACGGGAGGAACTGATCCGCATGGTAACCGATGCTCATCCCGACATCATTTCTCATAATATGGAAACCGTACGCCGCATCAGTCCGCTGGTAAGAAGCGTGGCAACATACGATCGGAGTCTGGAGGTTATCCGCCGGATAGCCGAAAGCGGCATCACTGCCAAGTCGGGTATCATGGTGGGACTGGGAGAAACTCCCGACGAGGTGGAACAGACCATGGACGACCTGCTGGCAAACGGCTGCCGTATCCTCACCATCGGACAGTATCTCCAGCCGAGCCGGAAGCACTATCCCGTGTACGAATACGTTACCCCCGAACAGTTTGCCCGTTACAAGGAAACTGGAGAAAAGAAAGGATTTGCCACTGTAGAAAGCGGTCCGCTGGTACGTTCTTCTTACCATGCTGAAAAACACATCCGCTATAAGTGAACAATTTCAGAAAAAACCTTGTTACACCTATAAAAGACCACGGCAGATGATGAAACTTATATTTAAATACAGAAACAAGATTGTATCGCTCGGATTGTTGCCCATTATAGCAACATTGATTTGTTTGCATTTTTTTCAGAACACAATCGTCTTGGGAATAAGCTTTGTTGTCTGCCTCAGCCTGCTGCTGTACGGCATCATCCGCTTGAAGAACCTGAATTTCTTTCTGCTGCTGGGTAGTGTGGGCATAGGGGCCTGCTTTGTGCTGCGTCTGTTTACCGGCTACACCTTCGTTCCGTACGGCAGCATCACTCCCATTCTGGAACTGCTGCTGCTCATCGTGGCCTTCATTCACATTACAGCTCCCGAAATATACAAGGAATTGCAGGAACGGCTGCACCTGAGAAACTGTTTCTCGTTCGTGCTGGAAACAAAAACAATTGTAATCCTCTCGGCACTTCATCTTACGGTTCTGCTCTTTGTCGATCATATCGACCACCTGTTTTCCGAAGATGGCTTTTTCTTCCTGAAATACGGTGTCCCGGTCATCATCTACGTTCTTTGTCTGATTATTAATGTGGTGGGCATTCATCTGGCACTTCAGGAAAATTTCCGCTATAGTCTGGTACGCATTGCGGTCGTTCACGACGGAAAGATTTACCTCAGACAGCGCAACGACTGCTCCGACGACTTGCACGAAGATGCTCCCGTATGGGATATTGCCGTAGAAAGTCCTTTTGAAGGACCGCTCGAAAAGAGTGATGAATACGCCATGCGTATAACCAGAAAAATCTGTACTTCGAATAATATAACTCCGCGACTTATCTTAAAATATACCTCTACGCCTTGCGATGACGACAGCCAGCAACGCGTATCATTGTATATCCTTCCGTTAAACGATAAGAATGATCTCAGAAAAATAGCAGAAGGCAGGTTCTTTTCCTTCGACGAAATAAGTGAAACTGCCGTACGGAGATATAATCCGGCTTTGCTTTCGGAACTGGATGCCTTGCAGATGGCAGCAGAGATGTGGCAGACGTTCGGCAGTGCCGACTAACATCCACTTATTTATAAATCAGAAAGATACACGGAATCTTTGTCAGGTCGGGCAGATGGCCCTTCCACTCCTGAACCGTTTTAGTCTTGATATACTCTCCTTCGCAGGTAATGTTGGCTGCCACGCATACCTTGGTTTGCGGACGACAAGCCTTCAGAATATCTTCCAGCATCTTGTTGTTGCGGTAAGGTGTTTCGATGAAAAGCTGTGTCTGGTGCTCGCTGTATACGCGCTGTTCCAGCTCCTTCAGCCGTTTCTGGCGTTCGCCCGGTTCGATGGGAAGATAACCGTGAAAGGCAAAACTCTGCCCGTTGAATCCCGATCCCATGACCGACAGGATAATAGACGACGGTCCCACCAGCGGAACGACCTTGAGGTTCTTGCGCTGTGCGATGGCTACGACATCTGCTCCCGGATCGGCTACGGCAGGACAGCCGGCTTCCGAAATCACACCCATGGAATGTCCTTCCTGCAAAGGCTTCAGGTAACCCGAAATGGCTTCGGGCGAAGTATGCTTGTTCAGTGGGTAAAACGTCAGTTCGTCGATATTGATATCGCGGTCTACTTTTTTCAGAAAGCGGCGTGCCGAACGCACATCTTCTACAATGAAATGACGAATCTGAAGAATGATTTCTTTATTATAGGAAGGGAGGACTTTTTCTACCGGAGTATCGCCAAGAGTTACCGGCAGCAAATATAATGCTGTATCCATGTTTGTCAATAATCTATATTTATTATAGCTCAGTCTAACGTCAGCTTGCCGAAATCGGTACGTTCCAGCAATGTGGCAATAGTTACGTCGGGATGCTGCTTCATGTATTGTTCGGTAAGCTGCATACCCAACCATAAGCCTATGACGGGAGGTATCTTCTCGCCGTTGAGAATCATGTTCGGGTCAGAATGTGTATAGGCACGAATCAGCATCGGGTCGGTACTGCTCAGATGACCTCTCTCCGCCATCCACTTCCACAGTTCCTTTCCGTGCTCCTTGCACCAGTTTTCTTCCTTTTCGCTATATCCCAACGCATCGCCGTTCGTCTTATAGTCGAGTACCTGGCGTACTACCCAGTGTATCTTTCCCTGATGCATGATGACATCGTACAGCGAACGGTGTCCCGGACGCCATTCGAAGGGGTACAGGCTGAGCAGATAGAAGGTAAAACAATCGGGAAGAATGCGCTCGGGCGTCATCGACCGGCGCTGATAGTCGTAATAATAACGACGATAAAGCGGATAATCCTCACCCATATACTTGTCGAGGCTGAATCCTAACAGGCTGTCACCCACTACAACCGACTGATTCAATGCCGAAATCTGCGAGTACACCGTCGGTACGGGAAACGCCGGAATCTCCTCTTTCAGGAATCGGAATCCGTTGGTAAAGCCCTTTTCGAGGGCAGTCATATCCTTGAATTTTTCGGAAGCATCCTGCATGATGCGAAGCAGAATCGTATCCGAATAGTATGCACACAGCCGTTCATTGATGGCAGGTTCATCCACACTGCCCAGCATGAGTACATCCTCGATCAGAATTTTGGTGGCACGCGGACAGTCAAGGCTCATTTTTTGCAGAGCCGAAAAACTGTTCATGGCCGAAGCCTCGTACTGGAGGCGGTCGTAACGGAAAACTTTTATACCCTTATCAAGCAAAACATCGTCGCCTTGCTCTCCTGTATGGCAGGAAACAAGTACGACGATGCTCAGTAATATGAATATAAATTTTCTCATGTAAACAGTCTATCTGTCAGATTTTTATCCGTAGATGATATGTCCGTTTTCGTCTTTGTATTCATCCAGACCCTTTTCGTAAGTAGCCATGGCACGAAGACTCATACCTACGCTTGAGAAACCTCCATCGTGGAACAGGTTCTGCATGGTAACCTTGCGTGTCAGGTCAGAGAACATTACGATACAGTAGTCTGCACATTCGTCAGCCGAAGCGTTGCCCAGAGGCGACATACGGTTGGCAAAGTCGAACAGTTTGTCCATACCTTTCACACCCGATCCGGCAGTAGTCATAGTAGGCGACTGTGAGATGGTGTTGATACGTACATTGTGTTCGCGTCCGTAGATGTAACCGAAGCTACGTGCGATAGATTCCAGCAAAGCCTTAGCGTCTGCCATATCGTTGTAACCGTAGAATGTACGCTGTGCAGCTACATAGCTCAATGCTACGATAGAACCGTATTCGTTGATGGCATCCAGTTTCTTGGCCGACTGAATCATTTTATGGAATGAAACGGCTGAAATATCCAGTGTTTTGTTCAACATATCATAGTCGAGGTTGTCGTAAGTACGTTTCTTGCGTACGTTAGGCGACATACCGATAGAGTGCAGTACAAAGTCGATCTTGCCTCCCAAAACTTCCATCGAGCGCTTGAAAACGTTTTCCAGGTCTTCTACGCATGTAGCATCAGCAGGAATCACTTCACAGTTCAGCTTTTCTGCCAATGCAGAAACTTCACCCATGCGCACTGCTACCGGAGTGTTGGACAAAGTAATTACTGCTCCTTCTTCTACAGCCTTTTCTGCCACTTTCCATGCGATAGACTGTTCGTTCAGAGCCCCAAAAACAATACCTCTTTTTCCTTTCAGTAAATTATAACTCATACTTTTTTTATTATAAATTTGGGGGCAAAGATACAAACAATTCTGGTAACTTCGCCATATTCAGGCATTAATCTGCAAAAATTGAACAATATTCCCCCCTTCCTGACGAAATAATACATTTCTTGTCAATTTTTTATAGTCAAAAAGATAAAATTGCACATTTTTTTCACCTATTCAGTCAAAATGTTCACATCGTTTTCCGGGAAACCCCGTACTTTTGTGACATAAGCAAGAGGTTTTTCATAATATTTATTAAGGTTAGAAATTAGGTTAAAAAAAGGTCTTTATTATCCTGCCTGTCAATCTTCTGTGAAAGAACGTTGGCAGGCTATCAGGATAATATACGTATCGGGAACCTTATAGTATGAAACTGGAAGAACAATAAATATCATAAATATAATAACTCATGATTACACTGAACAATTTAAGACAATGGGCATTCTCCATAGGTATCACGGCCCTCGCACTGGGCAGTCCGGTTGGTGCTATGGCAGACAATGCAAACGGTGCAGATAATATTTACGGTGAACTGCCGTTCCAGATGGACAAGGTGCAGTTGCCGGTATTCCCCGACTATTCACGTTCCATTACAGAATTCGGAGCTGTAGCCGACGGCATTACTCTCAATACAGAAGCATTCGATAAGGCCATCAAGGCTGTTGCCGAAAAAGGTGGAGGAAAGGTGATTGTACCTGCCGGACTATGGCTTACCGGTCCTATCGTACTGCAGAGCAACATCAATTTATATCTGGAGGAAAATGCGCTGATTCTGTTTACTGCCGATCATACGCAGTACCCTATCATCAAAACTTCATTCGAAGGACTGGAAACACGTCGTTGCCAGTCGCCAATATCTGCTCTCAATGCCGAAAATGTTGCCATTACCGGAAAGGGTGTCATGGACGGAAACGGAGATACCTGGCGTCCGGTCAAGAAGGGAAAGATGACCGGCAGCCAGTGGAAGAAACTGGTTGCTTCGGGAGGCGTACTCGATAAATCCGGAGATGTATGGTACCCCAGCGAAGGTTCGATAAAGGGTGCCATGGCATGCAAGAACTTCAATGTGCCCGAAGGAATCAATACCGACGAGGAATGGAACAGCATACGCGACTGGCTGCGTCCGGTACTGCTGAGCTTCATCAAGTGTAAAAAAGTGCTGCTGGAAGGTGTCACTTTCAAAAATTCGCCAAGCTGGTGCTTGCATCCGTTGTCTTGCGAAGATATTACCATCAATGAAATCAGTGTTTCAAATCCGTGGTATTCGCAGAACGGGGATGCACTCGACCTGGAATCGTGCAACCGTGCGCTGATTGAGAACAGCAGCTTCGATGCGGGCGACGACGGTATCTGCCTCAAGTCGGGTAAGGATGAGGACGGACGACGCCGCGGTGAACCTTGCCAGAACGTGATTATCCGCAACAATGTGGTGCTGCACGGACATGGCGGTTTCGTTGTCGGCAGTGAGATGTCGGGCGGAGTAAAGAATATCTATGTAGACAACTGTACTTTCCTGGGCACCGATGTAGGCTTGCGCTTCAAGAGTACCCGCGGACGTGGCGGTGTGGTAGAAAATATCCACATCAACAACATCAACATGATTAATATCCCGAATGAGGGACTGATTTTCGACTTGTTCTACGGTGGCAATGCTCCGGGAGAGGGTGACGGCTACAACAATCCGACAGGAGAAAAGGTACCTGCCGTTACGGAAGAAACGCCTGCTTTCCGCGATATCTTTATCAAGAATGTAACAGCCAAGAACGTAGGACGTGCCATGTTGTTCAACGGTCTGCCGGAAATGCCGATCAAGAATGTATTCATCGAAAATGTCACCATGTCGGATGCCAAGGATGGTGTCATACTGAACCGTACCGATGGAGCTACACTGAAAAATGTAAAGGTTATTACGACAAAAGGTGGAAATAACCTGAAGCTGCAAAATGTGACAAACATTACCATAGGTGACAAACAATATAAAAAGGTAGGAAACCAAGCCGAATCGTATAAATTCTGATCCGGTATCTTTCCTTACCTAAAAGAAGGACGATAAAGGGTCTGCAAACATCCGGTTCAAGTGTTCCGACTTGTTTCTTTATGTTTACAGATCCTTTCTCCCTTTGCAAACCATGCTAATAACAATGATAACATTATCCGACGGACTTGCCGGATAGCAATAAAAACAAAAACGCAGTATGAAAATATTCTCTATAGCCTGCCTGGCACTACTGGCAGGAGGACTGAGCGCTTCGGCACAAGCCCTGGAAAAGAAGATTCAAGTCGTGGTGGAGAATCCGTGGAACGCTGAAAAGGTGGACGAACCGGTGGTAATCGACCTCGGCAGTCTGGGTACAGGGTTCACCGTCAAGTCGGCTGTCGTACGCGACGGCAACGAGGAGATTCCGTCACAGCTTGACGACATGGACTGTGATACGCGTGCCGACGAACTGGCTTTCGTCATCAATCTGCCGGCTTCGGGCAAAAAGACACTCAACATTACACTCTCAAGTATCAAGAGCGACAAGAAATATCCGGCACGTGTGTATGCCGAAATGTTGTTCCGCACGTCGAAGAAAAACAAGTATGCCAAAGGGTATGCCATCTATGCCGACGGGGCTTCAGACACGTACAACGTACAGCATCACCACGGAGCTGCCTTCGAAAGTGAGCTGGTGGCATATCGTATTTATTTCAACGAGAAACAGACAACCGACCTGTACGGGAAGTTCCATAAGGGACTGGAACTGGAGGAGAGTCAGTTCTATCCTACCGACGAGCAGTTGAAGCGCGGCTTCGGCGACGATGTCATCAAGGTAAACAGCAGTTGCGGAGCAGGAACCCTGAGAGGCTGGGACGGTACACAGTCTACGCTTATCAAACCGGTTGCCGTACGCGGACAGCGCATACTGGCTTCGGGACCGGTACGTACCATTGTCGATGCCGAAGTAAAGGGATGGCAGTACGCCGGACAGGAACTGAACATGATAAACCGCTATACGCTGTACGCCGGACATCGTGACGCACAGGTGGATGTATTGTTCGACGCTCCGCTGGATAAGGAAGTTTTCTGTACCGGAGTACAGAACATTACCGGACATGCCGACATGTTTTCCGACCACAAGGGACTGGTGGCAAGCTGGGGTACCGACTGGCCGGTGAACGACACCGTAAAGTATAAAAAGGAAACCGTGGGACTGGCTACCTATATTCCAGAGAAATATGTAGTGAAAGAAACGGCCGACAAGGAAAACTTCCTGTACACCGTCAGCGCTCCCGGTCAGCATTCGTTCCGCTATTACACCTCATTCACTTCGTGCAAGGAAACCTTCGGATACCCCGACAAAGAAAAATGGTTTGCTTATGTACAAGCATGGAAAAAGTCATTGGAACAGCCCGTTAAGATAACAATCGTAGAGAAATAGTCACGACACAAACACAAATGCCGGCATTAAAAACGTTAAATAAATAAAAAGAAGCCGGTCGGTCAGCTTCACTATGCGTATTATTGAACAGTGAAGCTGACTGCTTGAAAACAATTTATTAACTCAACAACTATTATCCATGAAATCTATCGTATTATCCATTTTATTAGGAAGCTGCCTCGTTCCTGCCGTACAGGCACAGAACTATGTATCGAAGGTATGGGTAGCCGACCAGGGCAACGGTACGTACAAGAATCCGGTACTGTATGCCGATTATTCCGACCCCGACGTATGCCGTGTAGGCGACGACTTTTACATGACCTCATCCAGCTTCGGCTGCCTGCCGGGATTGCAGATTCTACATTCCAAAGACTTGGTCAACTGGAGCATCGTGAGTGCCGCCGTACCGCGGTCGCTGGCTCCGCATACCGATGTAGCACCTCAGCACGGCAACCGTGTGTGGGCTCCGTGCATCCGGCATCACGACGGTGAGTTCTATATTTTCTGGGGTGACCCCGATCAGGGTATCTTTATGACAAAGGCAAAGGATGTAAAAGGTCCGTGGTGTGAACCGGTACTGGTCAAGGCAGCCAAAGGCATCATCGACACCACTCCGTTGTGGGATGAAGACGGAAGGGTTTATCTGGCTCATGCCTTTGCGGGAAGCCGTGCGGGACTGAAGAGCGTGATTGCCGTATGCGAGTTGAGTGCGGATGCTACCCGTACCATCGGACCGTCACGCATCGTATTCGACGGTCATGAGGCACACGAAACCTGCGAAGGACCGAAATTCTATAAACGCAACGGATATTATTATATCTTCCATCCGGCAGGCGGCGTTCCTACAGGCTGGCAGGTTGTACTGCGTTCGAAGAATGTATACGGCCC
This sequence comes from Phocaeicola sp. HCN-6420, assembly GCF_037890145.1. NCBI lineage: Bacteria > Pseudomonadati > Bacteroidota > Bacteroidia > Bacteroidales > Bacteroidaceae > Phocaeicola > Phocaeicola sp. HCN-6420. Next base: position 68,503 of record NZ_JBBKBJ010000005.1, on the reverse strand, counting down.
GTACGAATGGAGAACAGTGCTGGCACAGGGCAATACAACGGTAAACGGTCCTCATCAGGGCGGATGGGTAGATACTCCCAGCGGAGAAGACTGGTTTCTGCATTTTCAGGATGTAGGTGCTGCCGGACGTCTGGTTCACCTGCAGCCGATGAAATGGGTAAACGACTGGCCTGTCATCGGTGAGGACAAGGATGGCGACGGCTGCGGCGAACCGGTACTGACTTACAAGAAACCGAACGTAGGCAAGACGTATCCTGTATGCACACCGCAGGAAAGCGATGAGTTCAATACCAACGAACTGGGCTTGCAGTGGCAGTGGAATGCCAACATCAACGACAAGTGGTATTTTGCCGATCAGGAACACGGGGTACTGCGCCTTTACTCGTACCCGGTTCCCGAAAACTACAAGAGCCTGTGGGACGTATCGAACATGCTGCTGCAGAAATTCCCTGCCCCCAGCTTCAACGCAACCATGAAACTGAAGTTCTCTCCTATTGCCAAATACAAAGGTGAACGTACCGGACTGGTAGTTATGGGTATGGACTACGCAGGCATCGTACTGGAAAATACCGAAAACGGACTGGTTCTCTCGCAGGTAGAATGCAAGAAAGCCGACCGTGGAGGTCAGGAAACCGTCAACGAAACTCTTCCGCTGAAGGAGAATGAAATCTACCTGCGTGCCGAAATCACCACTACGGGCGAAAAGATAAGCAAGAGCGAGGGCGGACACGACCTGATAGTGATGTGCCAACTGAGCTACAGCACCAACGGAAAGAAGTTCCACAAGTTCGGCAAAGAATTTCAGGTGAAGGAAGGCAAGTGGATCGGTGCCAAGGTAGGTACCTTCTGTACGCGTCCTGCCATCACGACCAACGACGGCGGCTGGGTTGATGTCGACTGGTTCAGAATAGACAAGTAATCTCTCCCGATTTTTTGTACAAAAAATAAAAAAACGTGCCGACGTTTTACTCAAAACGTGCTGACATTTTCTGAAAAATGCCGGCACGTTTTTTTTGCCTGACAGGACGATACTTTTTTTCGTTCATCGGTACGGCATCATTTTCCGCTTATCGGCACAGCACAAAAAAAGGTCCGGAAATCTCACGACTTCCGAACCCCGATATGTAAAAATACAAAATATTATTTTCTTATGCTTCTTTTACTTCCCAACCCAGAGCGCTGGCACCCAGAACGGCAGCATCAGCATCTTTCAACTGAGAAAGGAGTAATTTTGTTTTTCCCTTGTAAATATTCAGGACATTGTCTTCCAGAGCTTTCTGGATAGGCTTCATGATGTAGTCGCCCGATTTAGCCAGACCACCGAAGAGAATAATTGCTTCAGGGCTTGAGAATGCAACGAAGTTGGCCAGAGCAGTACCCAGAATCTTTCCGGTATACTCAAAGATTTCCAGAGCCAGCTTGTCACCTTTCACAGCTGCATCGTATACATCTTTCGACTGGATTTCTTCCGACGGAATGTTTCTCAGCAAACTCGGTTCAGAACGTGCAACGAGGAATTCGCGTGCAGTACGAGCCACACCAGTAGCCGAGCAGTAAGTTTCCAGACAGCCTTTACGTCCGCATCCGCACATACGACCAGCCGGATCGACGATAACGTGTCCCAACTCGCCTGCAAAACCATCGTGACCATAAACCAACTGACCGTTGATAACGATACCGCTACCAACACCTGTACCCAGTGTAATCATGATGAAATCCTTCAGACCACGAGCAGCACCGTATGTCATTTCACCGATAGCAGCTGCGTTGGCATCGTTAGTAAGTGCTGTAGGGATACCCAGGCGTTCTTCGAACATAGCAGCCAAAGGAATAACTCCCTTCCACGGCAAGTTCGGAGCAAACTCGATTGTTCCACTGTAATAGTTACCGTTAGGAGCACCTACACCCATACCTTTTATCTTTTCTGCACCACCAAACTGTTGCAGCAACGGAAGCAATTTCTTGCAGACAGCATCAACGTATTCGTTAACTTCGGTATATTGCTGTGTCTTTACTGAATCGGAAGCCAGTACGTTACCACGAGAATCAACCACTCCGAAAACAGTATTAGTACCACCGATATCCATTCCTACCACATAGGGCTTTTCCATATTTATTGTCATGACATTAAATTGTTAAAGGTTAGTTATATGTGGCAAATGTACGCAATACGGGAAAACCGAACAAATTTTTTCCTAATTTATTTACCCCTCATGTAACTTTTTATATCTTAGCCGCGTCTAACGATACGTAGTTTAAGACACAAAAATCATTTTATTATGATACGATTACAGGGCATCAACAAGACATATTATAATGGAGCACCGCTTCACGTACTGAAAGGTATCGACCTGCAAATAGAAAAGGGAGAATTTGTGTCCATCATGGGCGCTTCGGGGTCGGGAAAATCTACCTTACTGAATATTCTGGGTATCCTCGACAATTACGATTCGGGCGAATATTACCTGAACGACGTACTGATAAAGAACCTGAGTGAAACCCGCGCGGCAGAGTACCGCAACCGTATGATCGGGTTCATCTTCCAGTCGTTCAACCTGATTTCGTTCAAGAATGCCATGGAGAACGTGGCGTTGCCGCTATTCTATCAGGGGGTGGGCAGGAAGAAACGCAACGAACTGGCGCTGGAGTATCTGGACAAGCTGGGACTGAAGGAGTGGGCACACCACATGCCCAACGAGCTTTCGGGCGGACAGAAACAACGTGTAGCCATCGCACGGGCACTGATTTCGAAACCGCAGATTATCCTTGCCGACGAGCCGACCGGCGCACTGGACAGCAAGACCTCGGTGGAGGTGATGAACATCCTGAAGGAACTGCACGACCGGGAGGGACTGACCATCGTAGTAGTGACACACGAAAGCGGGGTGGCGAACCAGACCAACAAGATCATTCACATCAAAGACGGGGTGATAGAACGGATAGAAGACAACATCGACCACAACGCTTCTCCTTTCGGCAAGAACGGTTTCATGAAATAAACACACAGCCATGACAGATCTGATACAAGAAATATATGGTACCATCATGCGCAACAAGCTGCGTACCATTCTGACGGGCTTCTCGGTGGCATGGGGAATCTTCATGCTGATTGTACTGCTGGGAGCCGGAAACGGACTGATACATGCCTTCGAAGGGCAGTCGAGAAACATGAAAATGAATTCCATCAAGATTTATCCGGGATATACGTCGAAGCCCTTCAAGGGACTGAAGGAGGGCAGACGCCTTTCGCTCGATGAAAGCGACCGGCAGCTTACCGAACAGGCTTTCCCCGAAAACGTAACGTCGACGGGAGCCAGCGTCAGCAAGGATGGTGCTATCCTGACTTTCGGCAAGGAGCATGTTTCCATCTCTCTGCAAGGGGTATTTCCTAATTATACGGAGCTGGAGGCGGTAAAGCTGAAAGAAGGACGTTTCATCAACGACCGCGACATGAGGGAGCGGCGAAAGGTGCTTGTCCTGCATGAGAAGACCATCCGCATACTGTTTCCACACACAGAACCGCTGGGGCAATACGTCGACGTACAGGGAGTAGCCTACCGGGTAGTGGGTATCTATACCGACCAGAACAGTTTCTCGCCTTCGGCACTGGTACCTTTCACCACCGTCCAACTGGTATACGGCAAGGGCGACAGCATCGACAACCTGACATTTGCCACCGAAGGACTGACCGACGAAGCTACCAACCAGAAGTTTGAAGCCGACTACCGGCAGGCGATGGGGCTGCACAAAAGCTTCTCTCCTACCGACCAGAGCGCCATCTGGATGTGGAACCGCTTTACACAGTACCTCCAGCAGCAGTCGGCTACCCGCATCCTGCATATCGCCATTTGGGTAATCGGCATATTCACCCTGCTGAGCGGTATCGTGGGCGTGAGCAACATCATGCTTATCACCGTGCGCGAACGTACACACGAGTTCGGCATCCGTAAGGCACTGGGAGCCAAACCCGCCTCCATCCTGTGGCTGATTATCTCGGAGAGTGTGACCATCACCACCTTCTTCGGCTACATCGGCATGGTGGCAGGCATCGCCGTCACCGAGTACATGAATCAGGTGGCAGGCAAGCAGACCGTCGACGCGGGCGTGTTCAGCGTAACGGTCTTCGAGAATCCTACGGTAGACCTGAGTATTGCCATTCAGGCTACCCTGACACTGATTATCGCCGGTACGCTTGCCGGACTCTTCCCCGCCCGGAAGGCAGCCCGCATCCGTCCGATAGAAGCACTAAGAGCAGACTGACATGAGAAGAATCGATTTTGACACCTGGGAGGAAATCTTCCTCACCATTACACGCAACAAAACACGAAGCATACTGACGGCATTCGGCATCTTCTGGGGAATATTCATGCTGGTGGCACTCATGGGAGGCGCACAAGGCATGCAGGACATGCTCTCACGGCAGTTTCAGGGCTTCGCCACCAACTCGGGGTTCATGGGAACGAACAATACTTCGAAGGCTTACAAGGGATTCCAGCAGGGAAGATGGTGGAGTATGGACAATCAGGATGTGGAGCGTATACGCAACTGCGTACAGGGACTGGACGTCGTAACGGCTACCATTGCCCAGTGGGGAGTGAATATCGTGTACGAGGAATACAGCATATCGGGAACGCTGAAAGGGCTTTATCCGGACTACGACCGGATAGAGGAACCGATTATCCGTCTGGGGCGTCCGCTGAACGAAACCGACATACGCGACCGCCGGAAGGTGTGTGTCATCGGGAAACGTATCTACGAAACGCTCTTCCCAAAGAAGGATGATCCGTGCGGCAAATACATTGAGATAAACGGTATCTACTACCGGGTAGTGGGAGTCAACGAGGCGACGGGCAACATGTCGGTCAACGGACAGTCGGAAACGTCGGTCGTCATTCCCTTCAGTACCATGCAGCAGAACTATAACCGGGGCAACCGCATCGACATGCTGGGCTATACGGCAAAAAAAGGATACTCCATCAGTCAGGTGGAAAAGGAAGTGGAACGCATCGTCAAACAGGCACACGCCATCCACCCCGATGACGAACAGGCGGTTATCCGCGTCAATGCGGAAGCCATGTTCAGCATGATGGACAACCTGTTTACCGGCATCCGCATCTTAGGGTGGCTCGTAGGACTGGGTACGCTGCTTGCCGGTGCCATCGGAGTGAGCAACATCATGATGATTACCGTAAAGGAACGTACTACCGAAATCGGCATCCGCCGTGCCATCGGTGCACGTCCGAGTGATATCCTGCAACAGATTCTGCTGGAAAGTATGGTACTTACCACACTGGCAGGCATGGCGGGCATCACGTTTGCCGTATTCCTGCTGAATGCCGTAGAAACGGGGGCCTCGGAACCGGGACTCCCGGCACATTTCCTCATCAGTTTCTGGCAAGCCATCGGAGCCTGCGTCCTGCTCATCGTACTGGGACTGCTGGCGGGACTGATTCCTGCCTACCGTGCCATGGCGATAAAGCCGATAGAAGCCATACGCGACGAATAATTAACCCGACCGTCAAACCATTGAAATAAAAACATAAACCAATTCATATGAAGAAATTTATCAAAGTTGGCATATTGGTGCTCATCGCACTGATATTTATAGGAACATTCGTTTTCCTGTATCAAAAGTCACAGCCTAAAGAAGCACAGTACAACATTCAGCGAGTAGAAAAGACCGATCTGGTACAGACTACCGTGGCTACAGGCAAGATTGAGCCGCGCGACGAAGTACAAATCAAGCCTCAGATTTCGGGTATCATTGCCGAAGTATACAAGGAGGCGGGACAGAAAGTAAAGAAGGGGGAAGTGATAGCCAAGGTAAAGGTCATCCCCGAACTGGGACAACTGAACTCCGCCGAAAGCCGTGTCCGGCTGGCAGAGATGAACGGACGGCAGGCAGAAACCGACCTGACACGTATGGAGAAGCTCTACAAGGACAAGCTGGTGAGCAACGAGGAATACGAAAAGACCCTGCTGGCTGCCCGTCAGGCGCGCGAGGAGATTCAGGCAGCAAAAGATAATCTGGAGATTGTAAAGGAAGGTATCACCAAGAACAGTGCTTCGTTCAGCAGTACGCTTATCCGTTCGACCATCGACGGACTGATACTCGACGTGCCCATCAAGGTGGGTAACTCGGTCATCATGAGCAACACGTTCAACGACGGTACCACCATCGCTACCGTAGCCGACATGGGCGACCTGATTTTCCGCGGCAACGTAGACGAAACGGAAGTAGGACATATACGTGAAGGCATCCCCGTTAAAATCACACTGGGAGCCTTGCAGAACATGAAGTTCGACGCCGTACTGGAGTACATCTCACCCAAGAGCGTAGAAAACAACGGTGCCAACCAGTTTGAGATAAAGGCTGCCATCAACGTACCCGACAGTGTAACTATCCGTTCGGGCTACAGCGCCAATGCCGAAATGGAACTCCAGCGCGCCGACAATGTACTTGCCGTACCCGAAAATGCACTGGAGTTTGCAGGCGATTCGGCCTTTGTGTATGTGCTGACCGACAGTGTGCCTCAACAGCAGTTCGAACGCCGGGCAGTCAAAACAGGTATCAGCGACGGTATCAAGATAGAAATCAAGCAGGGACTGAGTGCAAACGATTTTGTGCGCGGCCTGAAAAAAGAAAACTAATCACCCGCAACCATGAAACTGAAACATTTTCTCTTTATAGCTTCTGCCACTGCCCTGCTGCCGGTACAGGCACAGCAGAAATGGGACTTGAAGCAGTGTATCGACCACGCCATCGCCAATAACCTGAACATCAAGCAACAGGAAGCACAGCGCGACCAGAACAAAGTGGAAGTAAGTACGGCACGAAACAGCTTCCTGCCCGACCTGAACGGAAGTGCCTCGCACTCGTTCAACTTCGGCCGAAGCCTTCAGTCGGATAATACGTACAAGAGTCTGAATACACAGAATACCGGTCTGAACCTGACGACCAGCATCCCGCTGTTCAACGGACTGCAACGAATCAACAACGTGGCACTCTCGAAGCTGAACCTGCAGGCTGCCATGGAAGACCTGAACAAGGCAAAGGAGGATATCAGCATCCAGGTGGCATCGGCTTACCTGCAAGTGCTCTTCAACGAAGAACTGGTGAAGGTGGCCAACGACCAACTGACGCTGAGCAAGGAGATGCTGGACCAGAAAACGGCTTTCTACAAGAACGGTAAAGCCTCGCAGGCAGAATGGTACGAAGCCAAGGCACGCGTGGCACAGGACGAGCTTTCTGCCGTACAGGCCGAAAACAACCGCCGCCTTGCCCTGCTCGACCTGAGTCAGTTGCTGGAACTCCCCTCTCCCGACGACTTCGGTATCGTATCGCCGGCAGTCGATTCGCTCACCAGCCTGAGCATACAGACCTCTCCCGCCGAAGTCTATGCCGAAGCGGTACTCACCAAGCCGGCTATCAAAGCGGCCCAGTACCGTCTGGAAGGTGCCGACAAGAATATCCGCATTGCCAAAGGAGCCTATTACCCGCAACTCAGTTTCGGAGCAGGCATCAGCACCAGTTTCTACAACGTATCGGGCATGGAGAACGGCAACTTCGGCTCACAGTTGCGCGACAACTTCAGCCAGTACATCGGACTCTCGCTCAGCATCCCCATCTTCGACCGCTTCAGCACCCGCAACCGTGTACGGAGCGCACGCATCCAGCAGCACACCTACTACTGGCAACTGGAAGAGAGCAAGAAAACCCTCTACAAGGAAATACAGCAGGCGTACTACAACGCCGTAAATGCCGAAACCCAGTACCGCAGCAGCCGTACCGCCGACGAAGCCGCACAGGCCTCCTTCCAACTGATGAAGGAAAAATACGCCAACGGCAAGGCAAACGCCACCGAGTACAACGAATCGCGCACAGCGTGGATGAAAGCCGTTTCAGACCGCCTTCAGGCCAAGTACGACTACCTGTTCCGCACCAAGATACTCGACTTCTACCGCGGTATTCCGCTCACGCTATAACCTCCCCCGAAACCGACAGACGTCTATATAAAAAGAGAGCCGCAGGCGATACTCAACGTACAACCTGCGGCTATTGGTCTGTGTTACGATTTCGGAAACTCGATGTCGTGTCCAAAAACTATTTATCGATGCTTTTTATAATAGTCGATGCAATCTTCGATGAACTCTTTCGGCTTGCCTTGCTCAGCTTGTCAGCTTTTTCCAGATTCATGCAAGTAAAGTAATTGTTGCCTTTCGTCACCTCTTGCTGATTCTTGTCGTACAGCGAGTAGCTCACGAAGTGAAACAAGGTACGCAGCGGTTTTTCCTGCCATTTCAGGTAATGCTGGTTCAGGAACAGCACATAGTCGGCATGAGCCTCATCCATCAACTGCTTATAATTCTTATGGTCAATCTGTTCCACATCAGCATAGCTTTCTTCATTCTCTCCGCTCATCTTCACCTCACCCAGCAACTGTTCCGTGTCAGAGAAATTCTCTGAAGAAATGAACGTAAACTCCTTGCTCTTATTAGTCTGAATAATATTATCGGTAATAATCCGGTTATATGTATCGCCGATGCTGTCTTCCGGAATACCTGTTTCTTCAGTAATCATACTTTCCGGAAAATAGTTTGAGCTGACATTGTCAAGTCCTACCACCAATACCTTTACAGAAGTAGCATTCGCCTTGCCGGCAGCCTCTTTACCAGCCTCTTCAGCCTGCACAGCTGTGATAGAAGCCATAGCAAACAATCCTAAAATAATGCTTTTCACAAATGTCGTTTTCATTGTCTTTCTGCTTTTAATTTGACGATACAAAAATAGGGATGTCATATTACATCCCTATTTCCGTTGTGTGATAATATTATTTAGAATCGGTTACAATCGGATTTGCCTGTTTCCGGAATCATTTTCCGGAAATCAGTGCAGCAGCTTCCAAAGGTTGGTTAGTGGTGATATAATCTACATTCAGGTCCATCATTTTCTTCATGACCTTCACATCGTCTACGGTCCAGACATTGACCTTCATGCCCAGGTCGTGAGCTTCCTTCACCCATTCCGGATGTTTTTCGAAAGCCTTATAGTAATAATCGATGCCGTTCAGTCCTTTTTCCTTTACTTCTTTGGGAGCGATATCACTCTTCAGGTAAGCAATTTCCGAACCCGGAGTAAGGCGTACAAGCTGTTCGCATACGTTCATGCTGAACGAGATATATTCCACCTGTTTCTCCAGCCCATATTCCTTCACCATCTTGACGGTAGACTCTGTAATCTGGTCTTCCTGAGCCTTGGTCTTATGAGGCTTGATTTCCAGAATCAGCTGTACATCCGGCAACTTCTTGCCAGCCTCCAGATAGTCGGCCAGCGTAGGCAACTTTTCGCCATTCTTCAGTTTCAGGTCTTTCAGCTTGTCGTATGCCGTTTTGCCGATAGTCAGTCCGTCTATCGCATCGTCGTGGTTCACCACCACTACCCCGTCGGCAGTGAGCTGTACATCAAATTCAGAGCCATATACCTTTGCCTCGGCAGCCTTGTTCAACGCTGCAATAGAGTTTTGTGCCGAACCTTCAGTTTTCCAGAATCCGCGGTGAGCAATCACCTGTGTCTGAGCCTGTCCTGCCAGTGCAAAGAGTGCACAGGCACAAGCCATCAGTAAATTTTTTGTTTTCATAATCATCAATTATATTTTTCAGTTCATTTATCAGAATGCATATCTCAAACCCAACTGTACCTGATAAGGAGTACCGTTCAGGCTGGAAACACCGGTATTCGCATTGACGTTGTATACGTATTCCTTCTTTTCCTTATCGAAGCTCTTGATGGTATAAATCTTCTGAGCTCCCAGGTTATGTCCTGCTCCCCAGTCTTTGTTCAGCATGTTCAGCACGTTGAAGATATCGACAGAGAGTTCCAGACTGTGCTTTTTGTAAATCTGGAATTTCTTAGCCAGACGCAAGTCGAGTGTACCATAGAATCCGTTCACACCGCCGTTACGCTCGGCAACCTTTCCGAAGCTCTTGCGGATATAGTCTTTCGTACTTTCCTCTACATCCGGATTAGCAAGAATGCTGTTGATACCATCTTTCAGGTACTGCGGTGTATTCGGATCATTCGGGTCGTAAATATAAGCCAAATCATTCGAATCGACAAAGTCGCCGTTCACATTTCCACCCACGATGAGCGAGTAACGTGTACCACCGATACCCGAGAAGCGTGCACCTACGCTGATGCCCCAGAAAGTAGGAGCAGTACCATATACTACCACTTTATGACGGAACTGGTTGCTTGAATAGTTCATCTGGCTCAGGTCACGCGGATCGTCCACTACCATCTGAGCGAGTGTAGCCGAGTTTGCTACGTTACCGTTGTAAGAAGTATTGTCTTTGGTATCGTTCCAGGTATAGCTGAACGAAAGCTCACCGTCCTTGAAGTAACGCCATGTACCGTCGATGACGAAGGCGAACTGATTCACCTTACCGTCGCTGATCATTTCGAGCACACGTCCTACCTTGTCGCTCTTTCGTCCCTCTTTCCAGTCGGCTACCCCTTTATCGTCGATTGTACTGGCAGGCACATATACCCCACGGTTTCCTTCGGCAGCTATACGGAAGTACGGCTCGTCCACCATGTTGCGGTCTACGTACATGTAGTTGTTGCGTCCCAGCGTCATATATCCGGCTACGCTCACCTTCAGACGGTCGCTGAAGAAATGCGTATACGAGAGGTTAGCCTTGTAGATGACAGGCACCTTGCAGTCGGCACCGTTCATGTTGATGGTAGAAAGTTTCTCCACATTCGGATTGTTGAAAAGTTCGGCACCCGGTGCGGTAGACGGATCCTTGCGGTAAGCAGGGAAGTCCGGACGAATCAGGTTCAGCATCTCCTGATAGTTGGCAGCCGTCTTGTCGAGCGTAATATCCAGCGAAGCGGTACGTGTACCGTCGAACACCATGTTGTTGATCATGGCATAGTTGTTGATATCGGAAGCAAAGATACCGGCACCGGCACGGATGATGTCCCGATGCTTGTCGTTGATATCCCACGTGAACTGCAAACGCGGCTGAACCTGGAAAGTAGACAGTCCGTTGTCTGTTCTCAGCCCCAGTTCGTCGTATACCGTCTGGTTAAATTCACCCTTGTTGAAATAAGTAGCATTGTCCAGACGCAAGCCGGCAGTCAGTTCAAATCCCGGGAAGAGCTTGGTCTGCAACTGCGCATAAGCTCCTGCGTTCAGGATATTCTGTTTCACACGGTCGTCGGGAGTAAGATACAGTTCACGAACGTAGCGGTACGGTTCCAGATTGTCGAAAGCATCCAGTCCGTTGAAGTAGAAACGTCCGTTCGTTTCACTGCCGTAGCGTGAGTTCATGTGCGTATACATCATGTCCACACCAAACGTATAGTTGATTTTGTTCGTATTATAATAGAAGTTATCGACTGCCTGAAGCACATGGTTGTAGAAGTTTTCAGGGCAGTAGCGCTGACCACCCAACTGGATGCTGGTAGTAGCCGTCTTGCCGTCTATCTGCGATTCCACGTTGCTCACGATGGCACGTGGTATGTTGGCAGCAGGAAGTTCATCCCCCGGCATAGATTTTTCCAGCGTATACAGATGCTGTACCTTCAGCTCGTTGGTACCCCTCGGACCGACTACCGAACGCAAGGTAGCCATGGCACTGTTGTTCAGCGAATGTACGTTACCATACGTTTCGTACAGACAGATAGCCGTATTGTCGCCCAGTCCCAGGTTGTTCATATCGTTTACAAAGTTATCGGTAAACGTCAAGAGGTTGGTCGCATTAATCTGCCAGTCCACACGGGCAAACACTGCATCGGTACTCTGTTTCTTGTCGAATGCTCCGAACTGCGGAGTAGAAGCCACTCCATACTTGTCGCGTGCGATCTGCAAGAAACGGTCGCGCACATCAGTTGTCAGGCTGTAACGCTTCTCGTCGGCAGCACTCTGGATATCGGCGATATACAGCGGACGAGAGTCTGCCTGATGATCCCATGCGATGAAGAAGTGGGCACGGTCTTTTACCAGCGCACCCCCCAGCGAAGCACCGAACTGATAAGTCGAGAAGTCGTTGTCGCGCTTGTTTCCACGGATATCGTACGGGCTGGACAGCCAGTTGGCACGTGCAAAGGTGAACGCACTACCGGTCAGCGTATTGGTACCCGACTTGGTTACTGTGCTCACCGTACCACCTCCGGCACGTCCGTTGGTCACATCGTACTGATTGGTTACCACCTTGAACTCTCGGATAGCCTCCATAGAAATAGCATACGGCACACCGTTTCGGCTTGTGGTACTACCTCCCGAAGTAGGGTTCTTTGCCGTCATGCCGTCGATGGTATAGTTGGTAGACGATGCGAGCTGTCCCGACAGGCTGGAACCCGTGCTGAGCGGAGAAAGATCCACCAGCGAAGTAAAGTTACGTCCGTTCACCGGCAACTTCTCCAGGTCGCGTTCCGTCACGGAAGTAGCCGCACCCGTAGTAGCGATGGTATTCTTCAGCGAGTTTGCCACAACTTCCACAGCCTCCATCACGACACTTTCTTCTTTCAACTGGAAATCCAGACGGAGCAAGTCGCCCTGATTCAGTGTATATCCTGTTTTCTTCTGGTCGCCGTAGCCTACGTAAGTCACCGTCACACTGTACGGCCCGCCCAGCGGCAACTGCTTGATAGTATACTCACCTTTCTCGTTTGTGATAGAGCCGGTATTAAATCCGGTAGATTCATTCTTTACCTGAATAGCAGCTCCGATAACCCCCATTCCGGTTTCATCGGTCACAATACCCGAAATAATGGCACGGTTATCCTGAGCCATCAACTGCCCTGCCGACACCAGCAGAAGCACCAAAAACAATAAGAATTGCTTAAACTTTGTTGTCATCATATACTTTAGTTAAGTGTTTTTAAATTGACGCAACAAAAGTAAAAGCAGGGTATTACACCCACATAACCGCCATGTAAAGAAAGCGTGTGAATTGTATGAAGAAAATATTACAGGCACGACTAACCGCCGTGCCTGTAACTAACAAAACCAACTGGCAGCCAACAATTTCTGCCACAACCTATATCTACAGAAAATATTCCAATGCTATGTAAAAACACAGCATTTTTAACCTACCGTATTCATGCTTGAAATGTGTTAACGGAAAGCTATATACCGGCCTTTTCCAAAAGAATCAGCGCTCATACTGCGGCATATCCGGGTTGAAGTCGAGAACAGTCTGCGGAACCGGCATAATATAGCGCGGGTCGTTGGCAGGCAATGTCCAAGTTTCACCGTTGGCACTGTGAACAATATCCTTGCGGAACCAGTCCTCACGGTTCAGACGTTTCAAGTCAATCAGACGAGGAGCTCCCAGCATGGCAAACTCACGGCGACGTTCGTCGATCACCAAGCGCAATGCTTCCGTACGATTAGGAGCATCGGTAGCCTCTACATAATGTACATTATTCTTAATACGAGCATCACGCAACTTGTCGAGCAACTGCAATGCACGGCTGATAGAACCGATACGTGCTTCACACTCGGCAGCAATCAAATAAATTTCTGGAGTCGTAAATCCGGCATTCTGGTTGATATAGGGAGCATACGTACTATATCCCTTAAAATGCTCCGGCTCAGCAGAAGGATTCATAGTAAAGTTTCCCTCATCGGTAGCAAAAAACAAACGCAGACGCATATCTTCTCCATCAGAAGCCAGATGACTCTTGAATATTTCGAGCAGATCTTGGCTGGCTACAACTGCCCGGTAGAAACCAGAACCGGCTCCTCCTAAGTTACGCATAAAGATATTCTCCACATTATCTACATCTTCCGGGAAGGTTTCATCCGGATTAGACTCCAGTACGATGCGTCCGAAAGTGCTGTATGTAGTAGTGTAGGGCTTCATGTCCAGCAACTGGTCATTCAATTTCAGCGCTTCGTTGGCATTGGTCAGCGCATTCTCATAATCGCCCATGTAGAGGAACATACGTGCCTGAAACGCATAACCGATGGTTCGGTTAGGATGATATACGTTGGTAGCTACTTCCGGCAAGAGCGGAGTGGCAGTCTTCAGGTCAGACATAATCTGATTATACACTTCTGCCACCGTATTGCGCACGTACGAAGCTCCGTCGCCTACCTCTTCACTCAGCAGGATAGGCACTCCGTAATCGGTAGCGGCTGTCGCAGGGTCATAGTGATTACCAAAAATATTGACCAGATTCAGGTATTCGAATGCACGGCCCACCAAAGCTTCGGCATATTTTGCCTCCCGCTGTTCCTTCGTACCGTCGGGCACATTCAGGATGTTGTTGGCTACTGCATTGTATACATAAATATTGGCATAGGCATCATCCCACAAAGGGTCATTGTTTCCCGGCGTGAGCACCTGTCCCGACTTAAACGTATAGAGGTTACGCTCCTGGTCACTGCATCCGGAAAAATTGAATTCGGTATATTCAACCGGATTTCCTCCCGAACTAACATTCATGATTTCTCCATCCGAAGTACGGTAAACATCATCGGTCAAGTAACTGAGCACCGTATTCGACGAACTCATCAGGTAACTGCTGTTCAACAGTTTAGAGTAATCCTCGAATTTTTCGGGGATGGTATATCCTTTCGGCTTGTTTCCTAAAAAATCATCACAACTTTGCAAGGACAAGATACCAAGTCCCAGCAACAGATATTTAGACAGATTCATATTATATCTTAAATTCATGGTTATACATTAAAAATCGAGTGCCACACCCAATGTGTAAGTAGCCGGAATATGCTGTCCTCTGGATGTAGGAGTAGCCACTTCCGGATCGAGGTTCTTCTTATTGGCAGCCCAATAGAAGGCGTTCTGGATCTGCAAGCTCAGACGCAATCCCTGAATGTATGCACTACGCAGCCATTGTTTCGGGAATGTGTAACCCAGTGTAATATCACGCAACTTGATGTAATCGCCCCGTTCGATATGCTTGTCTGCATACTGCCACAAACCACTACAAGTTTTACCATTTCTGTACTGGAATGCCGGATTCATGTCCGGATCGAGTTCATCACCCGGTTTCTGCCAAAATTTCAGACGGTCGCGGTCCATATTGCTGGCATAGTTCAGTACCGGATACATAGTAAACTGGTAGCTGGATGCTACGTCACGCATTACGTTTCCACCATAGTATACAAACATCATGCTCAAGTCGAAGTTCTTGTAACCGAAACGAGCTGTAAGTGATGAAGAGTAAGGAGCAATGGTTGTTCCTTTGTAAACCAAGTCTTCAGCCTCCAGATCGTTTACCGAATTAATCACAGTACCATCGGCTTTGTAAGCAGTCGGGTTACCTTCGCTGTCGAGTCCGGCATATCGGATGGCAAAGATAGAGCTCATCGGATAACCTTCACGGTTCTGGTAAGAACCATAGTAGCTATATGCAGAAGTTCCGGAGTTATCGATTTGTGTCAGCTTGTTCTTGTTGTAGCTGAACATGAAGTCGATGCCGAAGCTGAAATCACGGGTACGTACAATTTCACTCTGCAAAGAAAGTTCTACACCTCGGTTCACCATCGCACCATAGTTCAGCATCAGTGAAGTCCATCCGAAAGTAGAATCAACCAGTCGGTTACCCAGCAAATCGCTGGTTGCCTTGTTATAAAATTCTACACTACCGTTCAAACGGTTACTGAACAAGTTGAAATCAACTCCCACATTTACCAGCTTGGTTTTTTCCCAACGCAATGTAGGGTTAGGAGCACTTACCACATATGCTTGATACTCATTGGTATAGTAGTTCGTACCGTCATCAGCCACAATCATGTACGGGCCTGTATTTTTGGCTACGTTACCATTGATACCATAAGTCAGACGTCCAGCCAGACGATCCAGCACACCTTTGTTTTCCAAGATAATATGCTGCAAACCAACAGACCACAGAGGCTTGTACTGATATTTAGGATCGGTACCGAACAAGTTAGACTGGTCGATACGGATACTTCCGGTCAAGGTAGTACGGTTGTTGTAGGTGTACGATGCATTTCCATAGAACGACACGTAACGGTTATCATCGTATGTAAAGCCATCGGTACCCAGACGGTAAGTACTGAAGTAGAAGCTTCCGCTGGTAGACTGTGTACCACGGATACCCTGTCCCATAGCCAGTTCGTCGATAGCTTTCCAAGAAAGTGAGTTGTCATCGTAACCATATTTATACAACTGAGTAGTCTGATTAACGACCTTACGACGTTCTGCACCGGCTATCACCTGAATAGCGTGTTTTTTCTGGAAATCACGGCTGAAGTTGATCTGCGCACGCAAGGTATACGAATGATCCTTGCCCCAGTACTCGCTCAAGTTACCGCCTTCAGGAATGTAATGTGTGATAGTACCGTCGCTGTTGAGCACCGTAGCGTTGTTGATCATAGATGTTACGCTGTAGTGATTGATGGAGTTATACTGCTTGGTATAACTGTTGGTCATTTCAGTCTGATAACGGACATCGAAAGTTAACCCTTTGATAATCTTGAACGTTGCACCTACGTTGATGTTCCAATACTGCTGTTTATCCTGATAGTGTGCAGTATTTACGCCGTTGACCGGATAGAATGTTTCATCGTACAGTCCCAGTCCGTTCAAACGGTCGATTTCACGCTGCGACTTACCAGTCATGTACCACTGAGCCGGAGAACCATCCTCATTGCGGATCATACGGTACGACGGACCGCTGTACAGATAACTGTATCCTGAGAAACCGTTATCATAATCTTGCGATACGGTACTGTTCAAGATACCCAGATCCACATGCAACCATTTGAAGAAATCGAACTGGTTCTTGAAGTTGAAACCATAACGATTGGTCTTCTGCTCCTTGGCATGCGGCAAGTTCTGCTGGAAGTTGGCAGAAAGAGCATATTTGTAGATATCCGAACCACCCGAGATAGAAAGGTTATGCTGATGAGTGGTATTGGAACGACGAACAAATTCATCCTTGATCTGGTCGTAACGGTCGCGGTTACGGTATACATCCAACTGACTTTCCAGTTCGCTGTCGCTCAACTCTCCGGCTTCGTTACGATACAGCAAGTCGTACACCTCGTTGGTAAAGCTCGGGCTGGTAGGATCGTACGTGTTATGATAACAGTTGAACAACACCTTCTGCAAGTCCACCAGTTCCGCACTCGACATCAGGTTCATGTAATCGCGGTCGGGCAGCGGTTCAAACTTGATACTACCGTTGTAGCGAACCTTCGGTTTACCCTGTTCACCGCTGCGGGTAGTGATGACGATGACACCATTGGCAGACTGAGCACCATAGATAGATGCAGCAGAAGCATCCTTCAACACGGTTACATTGACGATATCGGATGGATTGATAGCATCCAGACTACCTTCGTACGGAATACCATCAACTACATAAAGCGGAGTCTTATTGGCATTCAAGGTAGAAATACCACGAATTTCGGGAGTCGATCCGTTGACCTTCATACCGGCCACCATACCTTCCATACGGTCGAGGATGTTGGTTTGGAGCTTATCCTCCATATCTTTCTGATTGACGATAGAGAACGATCCGGCTGCACGTTCTTTTGAGATGGTCTGATAACCGGTTACGATTACCTCGTCTATCAGCTGAGATTCCGGCTCCAGATCAACCGTATATTGTTTTTTTCCACTAACGGTAATTTCCTGACTTACATAACCGATGAACGACACTACAATGGTTTGTCCCTCGCGTACATTGAGCGAGAATTTACCATTTACATCGGTTACAGTACCATTAGACGTTCCTTTTATTATAACATTGGCCCCCACAACCGGTTCATTGTTCTCATCCAACACGGTTCCTTTTATGTACTGAGAAGCCTGCTGTTCTGTCAGGGCAACAGAGCCCATCACCTTTTCGACCTCCGCCTGCATCGGGACAGTTCCCCAACAGGCAGCCAGGGCCAAAAACAATCCGTTTTTCAGTGTTTGTCTTTTGTTTGTTTTCATACTACTATATTATTAGTGCTTCATTTTCGGTTTCGGTTTCAACTCATTGGAACGCATTGAGTAAGTTTTCTTTCCGTATTTGGGAGTAGAAAGAACGCATGCCGGAATATGCGACTTATCAGTCTGCCGGCGTAACACTTCTTCCAGTGCAGCAGCATAACTCTGATGGATGAAAGCATCATCGCGGTCGTATTGATTGTATGCAATATACTGCAAGTATTCAACGCACTTATTAAACCAAAATTCCGGAATTTTATTGATATTATAGGGAACCAACCGTGCTATAAACTTCAAGCGTTCGATGACCTGCTGCTGATTGACAGTGCTGTCGGCAATCATCGCATCAATCCGTGCGGCAGCCTCTTCGTACTTCTTTTCTCTCAGCTCATCATCTATCAGAATGAACGTGCGGTTGAATGACTTTCCTTCAAAATCGCACAACGAGTCAAGAGTAGCCACATCGCCATTCATCGTTTCCTTGCAAAGCTTGGCATCTACCTGATCTTTTCCAAACAACTTGCAATACTGTGCATAGTTTTCGGATACTTCCTTGATATACTTGTTGTCCATTCCCGTAATGGTACGGCAATACAGTCTCCAGATATCCGGCTCGGTGAGCTTCGCACCTCCCGCTATCAGTTCGTCGAACGCTTTCTTTACGGCATCCGTCTGATAGATAGTCGCGTTATACTCAATGTAATCTTTCAGCAACTGTCTGTCTCTGTTGCCTTTCTGATACTCATCGTACAGGTAGAAAGAACGACGGGCAGGCGTCAGGGCACTCTGACCGGTAGCAATAAATTCCTCTGCAGTCTGTCGGCTGCTACTGAAATGAACAGCCTCGCACGTAGCAGGATCGACAAAAACATACGAAGGATAGAAACGTATCTTGTATTTCTTTGCAAGATCACGTCCTTCGCCATGCTCGGCATCGATTTTCGCATTGACAAAATTCTGATTATAAAATTCACCGACTTCCGGCTGAGTGAAAACATTCTGTGCCATATTCAGACAGGGGCCACACCACTGTGTATAAAAATCGATAAAGATGAGTTTGTTTTCAACTTTTGCCTTATTGACAATTTCAGACCAACTACCATGATTAAATTCTATTCCAGTTGCCCTTAGTGTAAGGTGAGCACTTCCTATACATATCAGCAGAAGAAGTACAAATACTTGTTTTAAATTCATAACAATTTTTCAATAAAGTTTTATCTATAAAAATATTACAATATCAACCCAACCTATTAACGCGCAAAATCATTGAAATATTATCAAAAAGAATCATCAAGCAATCAAAGCCATAATAAGAAAACCAAAATATATCTATTGAAAACTACGCGAGATTTTATCGCCCCCTAAATCGTATGCAATGCCTATATGCCTAAATGATTTGTTCATGAGCTTCAAATATCCCCTGTCCACAAACCTTTTGACAAAATATTCAAAGAACTGATTTTATTTACAGCTAAAGCTATTTTAGAATTACCTGTTTTATACGAATACCCGATAATCATAAATTATTTATTCGCCACCGCAAATATAAATAGATATTTTTATTTTAAACTAAATTTATATAAAAAACGCGCAAGCCAATACAAAAAAATACTCAAAATAACGCCACAGAAAAAAAACAAGCAACAATTAATAAGATTTAACCATATTAAGCCAACATAATGTAAGATAAAATAAACCATACATTTTTTTTTGAAGAAACAAGTAAAAAGAAAAAGACAAATAACATTTTACATATTTTAAGCATAATCATACAACCTGTATGATAAATAAATCATTTTGCCTATGCATATCATTTTACAAAAATCCGATGGAATTTATTGCACAAAATTCACTTGAAGGCAATGGCTATTCCTTCTCAATTATACCCGTTAAAGAAAAGCCTTTTCCACATTCAGTGTTCTTATAGCTTTCAAAAGACCTTTATATCAGGAAAGAATTACCACACGAATTTGTTGTCGGTACAGTTTTTTACTACTTTTGCGCCATGGCATTTTTCCACTTTCTGAATAAGAACAACATATCAAAAGAGAGTTTCGAAGCCATTTACAAGACTTATTACTCTCGTTTGTACTATTATAGTTTTCAGTTTATTGCAGACGAGGAAACTTCGAAAGACATAGTAAACGATGTCTTCGAAAAAATCTGGTTACAACGCGACGAACTGAAAGCCGATACCTTGTCTTCCTATCTTTATACACTTGTCCGCAACCGCTGCCTCGACCATTTACGGCACCAGAAAGTTGAGCAGCAGTACGCAGAGCTTTACAAGCTTATCGCAGAAGAAGATATAGATGACTCCGATTGGTACGAAGAGCGGATGACACGGATTGAACAAATCATCGCAGAGTTAGGAGAACCCACCAAGGGTATTTTTACCCGATGCTACTTTCAGCATAAAAAATATGCCGAAGTTGCTCAGGAGTATCACATCAGCAGCAGTGGCGTAAAGAAACACATCATGAAAGTCTTACGGCTGATAAGAGAAAAATTTGACATAAAGTAACCCCGTACAGGTACCCTGACCGCAAGACATAACGTATAAACAATAAAGTTCCGCATCATGAAACAAGATTCCGACGATAAATTAGCTCGTGTCTTAGAAGCACTGGAGAATCCGTCAGCCTTTACCCAAGAAGAACTCGGCGATTTGTTCTCCGACAAAGAGTGTCTGCAAAATGCACGTGCCATATTATATGCAAAAGAAGCTCTGGCAAGACAACAGACTCCCCTGCCCGACGTCGACAAGGAATGGAATGCCTTCGAACACCGTCATAAAAAAGCCCGGGTTCTTCCATGGGTCATCAGTATAGCGGCAGCAGCCTGCATCGCTTTGTTTTTCATTCTGAATACTCCGACAGCAGACGATAAAGGATTGCAGGTCTTCGAAGCCATACAGACTGTGCAGACTGTAAGACAGGAAACGGTAAACGGAGTAACAACAATTGATGTGCCACGAGGTATGCAGAAGCACGTAAAGCTGCCCGACGGCACATGTGTAACACTCAACGCAGAAAGCAGGCTTTCCTACGAAGTTTCCCGTTTCGGCAAAGAGGTACGCGAGGTTACCCTGCAAGGAGAAGGATTGTTTAATGTAGCCAAAGATTCTCTCCATCCGTTCATTGTCCGGTCCGACAAATTAAGTACTCAGGTTTTAGGAACCGTTTTCAATGTAAGAAACTATGCTACTGAAAAGATGAAGATAACCTTGCTTTCCGGTTCCCTGAAGGTCGTTTCTTTGCAGAAGACAGACAGTCTGCTCATCCGTCCCGGCGAACAGGCTATTCTGACCGGCAGACAGGAACTGCGTGCGGTCCGTACAACCCATACCGACGATATCACTTCGTGGAGTGAAGGCAGTTTTTATTTCGACAATCAGACACTGGTAGAAATATTATGCGAACTGGGACGCTGGTACAACGTGAATGTAATATTCAAGGATAAGGAGTGTATGAACAGCCGCCTGCACTTCAAGGCTTTCAGAAAAGAATCGCTTGCTTCCATTGTAGAACTGCTGAACTACGTCAGCAAGAATCCCGTCGTTCTTAAAGATAAAACCATCTTTGTTGAAAAATAATTCAAAATCGTGGTACCCGCTTTCCGGTGTAATTCGTATTGATAGCAAATACTAATTTAAAAAGGACGATTTTATGAAACTAAGATTAGCACAATCATTCTGCTTCATCTTATGGTGCAGCTCTGCCCTGACTGCACAGACCACGAAGGCTATCGACGTAGAATTACACAATGTTTCTCTGGCAGAAGCACTGAAGGACCTTGAAGACAAAAGCGGCACTCATATTCTGTTCGATTACAAGGATATAGAACCTTATCATGTTACTTGCCATGCAGAGGATCAGCCGTTCGAACGGATCATACATGCAATACTGGCAGAAAAGCCGCTCATCTGCAAAAAGGTGCGTGAGAACACATATGTCATTCAGAAATCCGCTGCCATTCCCGAAAAGCAAGAAACAGACTACATACTGTCCGGACTGGTAACCGACTCGCTGAATCAGCCTGTCGATGCTGCCGTCGTCAGTGTGATGAACGCCCGGACCGGTATTCCCGTCAATCAGGGCATCACCTCCGGCAAAGGGGAGTTCCGTATCAAGGCGAAAGGGTATGTACAGCTATACGTCAGTTGTCTGGGATATACTTCTTTTTTAAGCACTGCCTTTCAGGTACAAAGAGATACCACCTTTCACGTCAGACTACAGTCATCAAGCATCCAGTTGGACAATGTGCTCGTCGTTGGCGAAAAGCAGACTCCGTCTGTACGTGTGGTCAACGGAAACACCATATTTTTTCCCAGAAACAGTGCTTTGCTGGCAGGAAGTTCCGCACTGGACATCCTGAAAAAAACACCCGGCATACTGGTAGACGGCAACGATAACATCAGCATAGGAGGCAGAAACGGCGTACTGATTATCTTTAACGGAAAGCCTACTTACATGAAACAGGAGGAACTTGTATCTCTACTGAAATCCATGTCATCCGAAACTGTTACTTCCGTCGAAATCATCAACAATCCATCGGCACAATACGATGCAGAAGGCTCCGGAGGAGTAATCAACATCAACACACGGCGACAACGTACCGAAGGTTATTCATTTTCCATGAACAACGGTATATCTTACTGGGATAATATCCGGCAGAATACCGAACTGGCATTCAGCTATACACACAACAAGTTCAGTCTGATAGGCAATTATCATCACCAGTTTGGATATTACAACCTCGATTACGGCATGCACCGCATCCAGTCGGGAAAGGAGTATTACAGCCCTACACGTGATACCGACAAGCGGAAAACCATAGCCGGAAATCTGGACGTTGAATATAAGTTCAACGACCGGCATCTTCTGGGCGGACAACTTACCGCTAATGCTCTTTACGGACCTGGACAAACCATCACCACTACCGAAATCCGGAATCAGGAAGACCATCAGCTCGAGCAGATTCTGTACGCCCGAAACGACTATTATATGCAGAAAGGGAACCGATACGGAGCAAACATCTATTATATGGCAACGCCGAAAGAGGGCGTGAAATATACAGTCGATGCAAACTATGCATGGTTCGATGGCGGTTCCGGCAACTTGCAGCCCAACACGTATCGGTCGCCCGACGGAACAATCATAAACGACCATCTGTATAAATCGGTAAACAGCAGAAACATCCATATCTATGCACTGGCATACCATCAGCAGCACAAGGTCGGCAAGGGAGAGCTGAAGTCGGGTATCAAGTTTTCCAGCGTACATGCAGACAACGGGTACAATTTTTCCGAAATCATAGACAACAAGGAGATAACAGACGCCACACAGTCTAACGACTTTATCTACAAAGAACAAATTCTGGCAGCATACCTGCTTTATGCGTACCCCATAAACAACAAACTGAATCTGGAAATCGGTCTGAGAGGAGAGCAGACATGGTCTGACGGAAGATTGTTTACCATAGACGGCTCGAACGACAAAGACAACAAGCGCAGTTATCTCAACGTATTTCCTTCCGTCAGCCTGAATTATCAACTGACGGACGAACAGGCACTGTCCTTCAGCTACGGCAGCCGGATAGACCGCCCTGCTTATCAGGACTTGAATCCGTTTGAGTACTTGCTTGACGAGTTATCGTACTGGAAAGGGAATCCTTTTCTTACTCCGCAAAAGACGCATCGGGTAACGGCGACATACAGCAACAGGCATACGTCGGTAGCCGTGGCATATACGTATATGAAGGATTATAAAGCACAGATTACAGATACCTTGTCTACCAACAAGGTTATTATGACGCCCAGAAACATCGGCAAGCAACAGCAGGTATCCCTGACGATCAATCAGGGAATCCAACCGGTTACATGGTGGGACATAAACCTGAATCTGACTGGATATTATGTAAATAAAGATATTGCTTTCGACAGTTACCGGAAGTTCCCCAAAGATGCTTTTGCCGGTATTTTTACCCTGATGAATACATTCCGGCTTCCCTGGAAACTCCAGTTGGAGGTAAACGGATCGTATGCCACCAAAAGACCGGGAGCTTCAAACGAGAAGATGAACCCCAGCGGTTACGTAGACTTGGCGCTCGGCAAGTCTTTCCTGAATAAGCGTCTGACTGTAAACCTGGCATTGACTGACTTGTTCTGGACGAATAACTGGGATAACTACAGCTCTTTCGAAGGATTTCAGCTCTGGAACTGGGGAAAGGGTGAGTCCAGACAGATTAAGTTCAACATTTCCTACCGCTTCGGTAAAGAAAAGAGCAGTTCACATCAACAGGACTTCAAGGAGATAGACAGACTATAAACTGCCTGTACGCCATCCGAGCCATCACCGTGTCGGGGATTGTCTTCATCGTTCTCGGCATCATCATCGTGCTGTTTCAGTATAAAAAGCATGTGCAAAGGTGCAAGGAGCTGCTGGAACAATTTGAGGAGTGATACAACAGCTAATTGACACGGTAGTAATGTTCAAAGCTGGTGAAACTACTGAAACCGTTTAAAAAGTAACACCCAAACAAGTTTGTCACAATGGTAATGTACAAGGCTGGTGAGTTACTCAAATAAAAAGTAGCCGGTTTCTCTGCTCCCGACGGCAAAGAATCCGACTACTTTTTTATTGCTATCCGAGGGGATAATCCATCCTCCGGCAGTTCCTTACTTTCCTTCTGACAAGATTTTCGACTTTACACAACCGACTGCCCTACGTGCCCGATATGTGCCTAATCTACTAAAAATAAGAAATGGTACGTGTTTCTGTAAATTCCGGTTCCGTCTTGGTAGAAACTCTATCCGCTCCATTTTCAGGGTAGTACGTAGTAACCTCCCACGTACGCTTTACCCTACGCTTAGTCCAGTTACCTTGACTGTCCGTTGCAAGATAGGTGTAGCGGCATATCTCAACATCGATGCCATCTTCATAACTGGCAGAAGATTTCATTGTAGAAGGGTATTTACCGGTTCCTTCATACGTATACGTACGTTCCACCGGCATCATCCCATCAAAATACTTATACCGGACAACCCGTCCGCGACTATCAAATTCATATTCAATGGTACCCTCAATACCCTTTTCATCCACTTCCTTGCGCAAGTTACCCTCGCACGTAATCCGAAAAGGACCTATCACATTATCTATCATATAGCGGTCTGCTCCCCGATAAATATACCGGTTTGCTCCATCAGACACCATATTGCCATTTTTGTCGAAGGTAAGCGTTACTTTGCCAGTGGTCACCGTGCGGACATTTCCATACAATCCATGTCCCTGAACGGCTGTGAAAGCAGAAGATGCACCAGAAACGTTCAAAGTAATTGCCGGACAGCTCAAACGTTGCCTTACCCCTTTGCCTGTATTCCTGTTGCCTCTGAAAAATTCCTCCATCGGATCTTTTACCTTCGATTCGTCCGTCTGTCTTAGGTAAGCATCCACACTAATATCTCCGATACGAAGTTTACCTGCATGCAGCGGATAAAGCAACAGTTGTCTAAATACGATTGTCTGGTATTCTTTCCCGTTCCGGGTTTCCAATTTCCATTGGCTTCCCCGAAGGCTTACCGGTTTCACCTTGAAATCTTTGAGTAAGATCTGTTGTTGAAGATTTGCCAGACTATCCACTTGTGCGGTAGTATACAGTTTACACTCCAACACCACAGGACTATTTACGCGGGGAGAACGATTGGATACATTCATCGTTATAAATGCTTCCGGCTTCGACTCCACACTGCCGTTGGAGGAAGAAGGCAGTTTCCCCACAGGCACTACATGGATAGTAAGCTGTTGCGTACGCAATAACTGTCCCTTTACGGTAAGACTGGTAGAAGGGATCACAAACGTTCCGGTTTCAAATGCCTTCAGTATGTAAGTATAAGAGAACTGATAGGTTGGCGAAGCCACTCCACCTGCTTGCTTTCCGGTAGTGATGCGACTTCGTATCGGCCCCATCAAAACCTCAAAGTCCTTCAACGGAGGTTCCCGAAAATACTGTATATCATTGTCCTGAAACTTTTCGGACGAAAGTACAGCCAGTGTCAGCCGGAACTGTGTACCTATTTCCACATACTCTGGTGCAGAGGCCACAAACACGGGATGCTGGTAGGCCCACATTTCCTTTGGCAAAAGGAACAGCATCAAAAAGAACAGCTTAAAATATAGAAGTGTTTTCATTTTATCATCTGATTTTAAATTCGCTGGAATGATTCTCCTGTTTTTTTGTAAATATGTCCATCGTTTCCATCATAAATATCCCCATTGTTGTACGTCAGTCTTGTAGTGATACCTTCCGGATTGATAATGGTATAGTCACCATCCGCAGTCAGCGTGCCATGCGGATTGGGGTATCCGTCTTTATCGGACAATACACCTCCAGGTGCCATGTTGATTTTCAATGCAATAGCCAATACGATAGCGATAATCACTAATATAATGAGTACAAACACCAGACAAGATGCTAAAATGACAATGGAAACAGAGCCCAGTATATACAGTAAACTGGCTGCCAGTGCTGCAAGGATTCGTTTCTTGGCAATCAACTGAATCAAGATGATGCAAACCTGTATTACCTGACAAACGCCTATAATCAGATAAACATAGGTAGGGTCGTAGCCTCCAATTCCACAAATAACCAATGCGATAATTCCTGCCAGCCAAGTATACAACCCAAACTTCAGACTGACAGAAGTGTGCGCTGTATCGGCAATATCCTTCATGGTCATAAGGAAGAACACAAGCAGGTTGATAAGTACATAGATGAAAAAAATAAAGTTCAAGATGACGAACCACCACGAGTGTACAATGGAAGGCATAAAGAACCATAAGGAATTACTTCCCATCTGCATGACATAGAAAAGGATTGTACCTGAAGTAACTGCCAGCAAGATTCCGTTTATCCAAGCCCATCGGGTATCTCCTCTGCCATTTGCAGTCCGAATACGAAGAGTAAGATGACGTATGAATTTACATTCAAACCACATAAGCAAGGCCAGTCCGCAAATCAGATAAACCATCCAACGGTATCCATCTCCTTCCCAGTCCAGAAGTTTGTACCACTGCTTTGCCTGAGCAGCAGAAGCTTGTTCCGACGTTGGAGTTTCTACTGCCGTCAGATACTTGGCTTGCAAATATCCACTGGTACCCTTATAGTCAACACGTACCCAGTCTGAATTTTCTGTGGTTATACCTAAATCGACCGGACATTCTACTATATCTCCATTATTCAGTTTCAAAAGTATAGCCGACGTTGTCGAGGGTTCACTTCTCAAGTTTAAAGTAGAAGTTACATTCACTTTATAGGGATATCCCCAGAAAGGCAAGGATACCAATAAGGCTATCAGAATAAAAAATAATCTTTTCATACAATTTAGTCTTCGTAAGAGAAATCAAAAGGAAGGAAAAAAGTAATAACAAAAAGTAAGGCCATAAATCCGATTTTGAGAATCCATCTGATAAGCAAAATGAACAGAACAAGCCAGATGACAGCAAATATCAGCATAGCAACAGGATGCTCGGACATCCATTCGGATGCCGACAGAGGCAATACGAAAAGTGTTTCCATAGTAAAAAAATGGCTTTCCAGTTTCTTTCCAGCCTTTAATAAAAACATGAGGCGTGAAACTGCAATGCTATATTCTTGCGTTAATCTAAGAGACTCCTATTTTTGTTTTCACAAGACAAGCACATCGCTCCTTTGAGGGCAAACAAGAAAATTCATTACAAATATAGTAAAATATATTTATCATTTACATAAAATCTTTTTGAAAACAATCAACTCTACTACTATTTTTCGATTTTTATATAAAGAGATATCATTTTTCAGTATCATGTGCAAACAGTTATTCGAAAAAACTCCTACTCACATTTCCCTGAGCAAAAACCTCAGCACGTCCGGATGAAAACATAGATAGGAACCTTTAATATGATATGAAAAATTATTCTTTTTCCAAAAAGAAACCCGCCATTGATGTATATATCTCATCAATGACGGGCAAATTCTATTCTTTGATTTTATATCAAACTCACATTATATATGCCTTTATTTTTGTTGGAAGCCGTAACCATTTGTGAATCCACCTGTCGACAATACATTCGGAGTAAACGGCCACAGGTAAATCGGAGCCTTGACATAATCATAGTCGTAAAACAGATAAGTGTAATACTCATCATAATTATCGACCAAAGTCTTTCCCCAGTCTATTCTCGTATATCCTTCAGCTTCAAGTGCCTGTGCCTCGCTGCCATTCGGATCAATATGCTCAAACAATCCCTTAATAGCCACATTAGTAGCTGGAGTTTCAGTTCCATAACTACATCCATAATCTTCCCATGAGTCATTCTGACCACGCCATCCGGGATACATTATCGGATTATCCTTTTTATCAGCCGGACACTCTGTTGTCAGACGATAACCAATCTCAGAACGTGCATCAACCATCTTGGTCCATACATAATTAGAAATCACATTTCCATTAGCAAATTGATAATAACCATTTGACCTCAATCCATCCATCATAGCCTTCGTCATTTCCTTAATGTTACGGATTGCTTCAGGGAGCATACCTGTACGAATCAGAGTCCAACGGCGGTCTCCCTCACCGGCATATTCAAATCCACGTTCCTGAATAACTGCTTTCAACAAGCTTCCGCATTCGGCTATAAAGGCATCCGTATTTGCATGACCATCAGAGAAAGCACGGTTACGAATCTTATCCAGATAAGTACGAGCTTCGGTATCCTCACCCAAAGCAGCACATGCTTCAGCATAACCTAAATAAACTTCAGACAAACGCATATATGGACCATTGATACCTGATTTGCGCTGTCCAGCAGTATACGGACTGGCCATACGGTTTTCATCCCATTTATTAACAGTAATACCACCACCGTCTGCCTTTGAGTTAGGTACTAATGGAATAAGCTTCTCATTTCCCTTACCATCACTTCCAGTTACACAAGCACTGACATCACGTCGCTTATCATTCGGATTGAATATTCCATAATAAAATGCTGGATTGATTCGACCCTGACCGTAAGATTTACAAGGGTAAGCCTTCGAACTTCCACCACTGGAAACACGACCTAACGCATATGGACGTTCAGAGTTACCAATACCTTGAGTCATAGCATATTCATAAATCGACTCATCTGCAAACTCCAGATTATTCATCTGTTGGAAGAAATACTGATAAGGATTCTCATACATTTGACCATTCTTTCCTTCTCCACGGGGATCTGTTTCATGGAAAGTTGCCGTGCCCGGATTATCAATACATTTTTTGAAATAGGTCTGAGCCAGTTCATAATAGTCTTTCCAATCTGTACGACGTCCATATTGAGCATTGTTATTATCAGTACCTAATGTTTCAAAAGTTAATTGATTACCTTCACCATCTGTATAAAAATCTGTGCCCAAATCCAAACGACGTGTATGATAGCCTCCTGCTTCTAAAGCCATACGACCAATCAGACCCTGTACATAATTACGTGAGAAGAAGTTCTTTTGGACTGTAGTATTCTCTCCCAGTCGATACATAACAGGTTCTACCCGAATCAAATCGTCCAAACACTTATCATAGATAAAATCACGAGGACTAAGTCCATTTGCCGGAATTCCACTCTGAACCTGATAAGGTACATCACCAAAGTTACGAAGCAATTCGCGATATCCGGTAGCACGCAAAGCAACAGCTTCTCCATAAAGTTGGGTCATATCTGTAACATTTCCAGCTTCAATATCAACAGCCACCTCACCTTCCATTGCATTAATTATTGCATTCGCACGACTAATGACACTATACAATTGTGTATAGGCGCCCTCCTCTGTTAAATAAGAAAGCAGACCATAACTTCCGGCATAAGTACCATTCTGATACAACGTTTCAGGATAATGACGTCCAGTCTGATTTGTAAACGGTTCTGGATGTCGCTCTATATCAGATCCCGTCATATCAGCACCATAAAACAGTCCAGCACCAAAAACTTGCGTATTTGCACAAGTACGCCAGTTTTCATAAGCTCCGTCCATAGCAGCACGAGCAGTCTCAATATTAGAAAATACCAGATCACTATCTACTACAGAAGGAGAACTAGTTTCTAAAAAGTCACTACAAGAAGTTAGCGGCAAAACACCAGCTACAATCAATGATAATATGTAAATATGTTTTTTCATAATCGTTATCTCCTATTAGAATGTCAGATTCAAACCAAATGTATAAGTTCTTGCCTTAGGATAAGCATTAAAATCGTAACTCGGTGTTGGGAATCCATCACCACCGGCATCATTATCTACATTGACATCAGGATCGATACCAGAATACCCTGTCAGACAGAACAAATTACTACCAGTAAAGTAAATACGTAAATTATTAATCAATAGTTTTTCCATCCATTTTTTCGGGAAAGTATAACCAATAGTCAAGTTCTGCAAACGTAAATAAGAAGCATCTTCAATAAAATCGGAGGAAACGATGCTATATTCAGAATAGAAAACCGGATATTTAGCATTCATATTCATTTCATTCAAATGGTTCGGATCTGTTACCAGATAAATATCTCCACTTTCATTGATATCATAAAGCTTATAAGTATCTTCTATTAATTTCAAACGATTTCCGCCAAATTTATAGTCCTTACCTCCATTCATAGAGCTCATTGCAGTAGCATTATATACATCTCCACCAATCTGATAAGTAAATCCCAATGTAAAATCGAAACTCTTATAATTACCATTGAATGTAAATCCACCGGTATGTTTCGGCATAGTCTTACCAATAATGGTCACATCATCCTCATTCACAACATCATCACCATTTACATTCTCAAACTTCGCTGCTCCCGGAAATGCATTTTGACCAGCAGGACGCTTAAAGCCAGATATTCCAGAAGGATAATTTGCAATACCTTGGATATCAGGTATACCTTCTTTCAGTGTGTAAACTCCTGTAGTTGCATCGTAATTGAAGTCGTCAACTGTATAGAATCCAACAGACTTGTATCCCTGAATCAGACCGACCGGTTGTCCCGTTATAGTTCATGTGCGTATGTCCGGTAATGAAATGCACCTTGTAGCCGTCCAGCACGTTCAGCAACTGCGTCGTGTTCAGCACGTCGTGATCCACCTTGAAGCCGTCCGTCTGCGAAGGATAGAACAACTGCGCGTGCATCACCACCACCAGCGGCACCGACTTGTCCACGTGCGACAAGTCCTTTGCCAGCCAGCTCAACTGCTCAGCCGACACCCGCTTCTCGTAGTCGCGCGAAGTCGTACCGTCGTAATTGCTGCAATCGATGTCATCCAGCACCACGTAGTGCACCTTACCCAAGTTGAACGAATAATAAGTAGGCGCGATGTAATCCATGAAACGGCTCTCCGCATCCCGGTCGTTCGTCGCCTTATAGTCGTAGTCATGATTTCCGATGGTATGGAAAATCTGAAGCCCCTTCACCTGCGAGTTGATGGTATTCAGGTACTCGGGCAGCGCGTAACTGTTGGAATACCAGTACAGGTCCCAGGTCATGTCGCCCAGCGCGATGGCATACATCTTTTCCTGCTGGTGCAGCGCACGGTAAGCATTCAGGTCGCTGGTAAAGTCCATGAACTGTCCCAGGTCGCCCGTACGGTTTGCCAGATGCATATCGCCCAGCACCAGCACCTTATAGTCATCCTGTCCGTCCACCGCCGTCAGCGAGAAGTCCACCCGCTCGGCAGTAGCAGCGTCGCCCTTCATCATCTTGTAGAACTGAGGGAGCACCCCATCGGCAGGCACCTCGTAACCCGCAGGAACAGAGATGAACACATATCCCCACTCCTTGTCCGACTGGAGCTGGTAGATACCCTGCTCGTCGGTCACGGTCACCTCTACGCCGTCCGAAACCACTACCCCCGGCACCGGTCCGTCGGCAGTCGAAACCACCCCGTACACCGTCGTTCCGGCATCCGGCTTCACGTCCGTGCCCTCTAATACATTAATATAAGTAGTACCAATCTGTTTTTTCCGGTCACCACGCTTGATGAACACCCGGTATGTACCGCTCTCACATTCCTCCGAAAGCTCCACGGTAAAACTGTTATCCGAAACACTCACCAATGTACAGGTGTACAACACGCCGTCTGTCGACTCCAGCACCAGCACATCCGACACCTGCGGCGCCTCTCCGTCTTCCACCTGAAAGGTGTATTCACCTCCTTTGCTCACTTCAATCAGCGACGGGCATTCAAACTTGACATTGAAACTGTCTGCTACAGCCGCTGCCGCCTCATCCTTGCTGCATGCCGTCAACGGCAGAGCAGCACCCAGCACAAACCAAACTAAATACGCTGCAAATTTTCTCATTTTATCTTTTAATTGTGAAATTTACCCAACCTGTCCTTATTTTGCTTATAGCCGATACCCGACTGGATATCAAGAGCTTGCAACTACTTAAAAAACCTTAATTTTCATTGTGCAAAATTAGAAGCAGCGTATTTCAAAAGCGAAACACCGATGTGGCATTCCTGTTTCAAAACGGTTAAGTTTGTGATGCAGCATACACACAAAAAACGGGGTGTGAACCACGCCGCGATACCGCAAACGTGAGGTTCACACCCCGTGTCATTTATTATATAATGGTTTCTTTATCTTACAGCGCCCCTCCGTGACGGGGAAAATGATATTAAAATTAATATCAAAAAGTTTGCAAATGATATTAATATTCGTATCTTTGCATTGTAACACATCGTGTGTTATATATTTATAACTCTTTAAAAAGAAAGGAGGCTGGAATGAAATACAACGAGCTCGAAAGGCTGCTAAAGAAATCTGGTTGTAAACTAATGGACGACAGTGGAAGGCATCCCACATGGTACAGTCCGAAAACAGGAAAATATTTTCAGACAAGCCACCATAAATCAGAAGAGGTAAAACCAGGTACATTGAAAAGTACACCATATATTTTTATTTTCTATATTATTATACTTGATAAATTAATTATCAAGACAAAAGACATTATTATGGCAAACAAAAAAATCAACGTCGTTATTGAACGAGGAGTTGACGGCACCTATTCAGCCTTCATTGCTGACAACAACTGCGAATTCGGTTGCATCGGAGAAGGAAAAAGCGTTGAAGAAACAAAAAGCGATTTTCTGGAAGCCGTTGACGAAATGAAGAAAGTGTATGAAATGAACGGAAAAAAGTTTCCTGCCGTAGAGTTCTATTTTATTTATGATGTAGCATCTTTTCTTAATTATTATGCCTACGCCTTCTCACTGGCAGGTCTGGCACGCATTACAGGCGTCAATCAGGGGCAGTTAAGTCACTACGTCACAGGCAGAAGGAAACCTTCAAAAACAACCGTCGAAAAAATTGAAAAATCTCTGCATGCGTTTGCAAACGAGATTGGCGAAATTAAATTCGTATAAACCTAAGAATAAAACAGAGAATCCCGCTCTTTTGCGGGATTTTTTATTCTATACGATCAAAGCCTCCCACGTAACAGTAACGCACTCACATTCTATCTCTCAGCACAATCATCTCCATCTCCGACTTCAAAAAAATCTGCGATACTAATGCTCACTATACATCTAAAAACAATAAGCATCCAAAATGCTAATTATAGTATGTTGAAAACTAATTAAAGCCTCCATATTTTTGCAAAAAACATACTATGAGTAGCAATTCCATTTTAGAAATATTCGGCAGAAATGTCCAAAAATATCGAAAGGAGCAACATCTTTCGCAAGAAAAACTTGCGGAATATGCTGGACTTCATCGCACCTATATAGGAATGATAGAGCGGGCAGAAAAAAACATAACCCTCATCAACATCGAAAAGATAGCAAAAGCATTAAATATCAGTCTTACTAAACTATTAGAAAACAACAATGAATAAAAAACAAGGAGAAGGTATTGACAGAAACTGGCATCCCGAATTTCAAAAATACACAGAAGCCATTGTTTCAGCTCCCGAATATGAAGGGCTTTATTTTGAAAGAAAAAAAGACATGCAGATTAAATGGGTTGCCACCAAGAAATCTTCCGCCGGACAGAAACGTCTGGCATGGTGGAACAAGAAATGCGAGGAACTGGGTATTCCCGTAAAATCCGGAAACTATGCCGTTGCAGTCAGGGAGATACATCCTACAAAAAAACATGTATGCCAGATCTGTGGAAAGGCGCTCAGCATATATTATGAATACCCCACTAAGCAAACGCTTTCCAAAATCAACCAGAAACTCGGCATCAAGCTGAATCAGACAGATTATACCATAAAGGAAATAATAGAACAGTTCTGCAAGAATACAGATGACCTGAAAAGCATAGCCGGGATATTCAAAATAAAATCGTTTAAGGATTCAGACGACCTGATCCGGCAAATATATGATACACATGTAGCCAAGTGTTCAGGCAAACTCTCTCCGGGAGCCATGTCAAATTGTCCGGACCGTTTCGACGGCTACCATTCCGACGGACTGTGCTGTCGGCAGTTTACCGACAAGGGCAGGCATACAGACAACATGAAGACCTATATGCAGGACCGACGTGCTTATGAAGAATGGTCCGACGGCAACTATAACCTGGCCAACAGACTGATGGGAGAATACCAGAAAGCTCCAAAGTGCACATGTCCGGTCTGCGGAGAAACAGCTAAAATGACGGCCGACCATATAGGTCCGATTTCACTCGGTTTCTGCCACAGTACGAACTTTGCTCCTATGTGCAAAGCGTGTAACAGTGCGAAGAACAATCGCCTTTCCCTGTCGGATGTCCGTAAGCTGCTGACACTGGAGGCAGACGGCAATCAGGTGGTAAGCTGGCATTCCCAATATATCTGGGACAAGTACAAAAATACGATCACTTCCGACGAAGATGCCCGGAAACTCAGTTCCCTCATGCTGAAATGCCACCAGAACGTATTGAAACTATTCTCCCTTATTTACCAAAAAGGAGGGGAAGAATTTCTCCAGACTTATCTGCATCCTGAATACTCCATGTACGACTACCGTTTTTCGGATTTCAACCCGCTGGAACCCGATAAGCTGAAGATACACGAAAGTCCTCTCGACAGTGAAAACAAGCGGAAAAATCAGAAAAGATACCTGCGCATCGCTTTCGAAAGTCTGAAAAAATTTGACATGAAGAAAAACCGTAAAGTAACATTTTACACAGACCAGTTTTCCCAAGAAACAGCAGCTATCATGCAGAGTATCAAAGCCAGAAATTTCACACAAGCCGACCAGGAAGTCAAGAAACTCATCACACTTCTGTGCGACAAGATTATTGCTTCCGAGTCAGAGTAGATTATAAAACTCTCCGAAAGTGAGTTCTCCATACATGAGCCTGTCGTAAGCCGACGGCTGCACAGGCTCATAATCCATTTCCAGACTTCCTCCCCCGTTTTCCAGTTCCGGCAGCGAACCGATAGCATTTCGTACCGAAACAGACGTTGGCAGATTCCACAGATTCGGTGTCTTGACAGATGGCATGTAAAACAAAGGTAACGGCTGAGGAATGGAAACCTCTTCCAGTGAACCGATGATGAAAACCCGCTTTCTACGCTGCGGAACACCAAATTCCTCGGCATTCAGCTTGATGGGTACATTTACATGATAGCCTATTTCTGTAAAAGCCTCAATAATTTCTTTAATGGCATCCCCCTTACGCATAGTCAGAATACCCGGCACATTCTCCATGACGAAAAATTCCGGCCTCAACCGGTTTACCATTTCAACAAAATCCTTGAACAACTGGTTTCTCTTGTCGTTCGGATCTCTCCAACCCGCATACGAAAATCCCTGGCAAGGCGGACCACCAACGACTACATTCACCGGTGTATTTCCGCAAGCTTCCATAATGCGTACCTTGGTTTCTTCCTGAGTGATATCTCCCAAAATGAAATTCTCAGCCGGTGCATACCGCGAGTGATTATATCGGTTGGTAGCCATGATATTCTTGTCTATCTCATTTGCAGCCACCAGTTGGAATCCGCTCATAATGAACCCTTCCGACATACCTCCGCACCCAGCGAACAAATCCACAAAATTCAGCCCTCTTAAATAAGGCATGATCAGTGAAGCGACGAACCTGGCCAGCAAAGGAGGCACTGCGTTTCCTATCTGCTTGTACTGTGAAGCATTGGAACCCTGAAAGATAAAACTGTCGGGAAACGACTGAAGCCTTGCCGCCTCCCTGTTGGAAAGCACACGACATTGTGAAGGATGCAGATTGCACCCGTTCCCTACCCGATTGAAATAAGTGGCGATCGTATAGCTTGGCCTGTCCCAGCACAACCTGCCGTAATAAGTAGTCCGTCCTCCGGTTTCCCTTATTTTATCCAGGCGAGTATCCGATATGCTCAGAGGAATATCCTGCCAGTTTCCGCCTTCAGGAATGTGAGGAGCTATTTCCGCCTCATGCTTCCCCATCTTAAACACAACATGATTATATAATTTCATCGTACTATCCAGTTTATCTCTTCCGGTGTCAAACCATACAGTTCTCCTACATACCTGTCCAGTTCTTCCTGAGAAGAATAAGTAAAGCTTTCATCCACTCTGTCCAGATCAACTACCGGCAAATCGTCTATTTCGTAATTATTTATATGATTATTAGAGCTGGTCACCTTAAACCGCCAGTTCAACAAACTGCTCTTCAGCAAAATATACATCTTCTTCAAGACTATTTCTTCAGCCGATATATAATTGCAACTATTTCCCAATATATCATTTTCCTCACAATACACAAACCTCAGCCTCCGCGATACCCCCATATTGGAAACCTGCTGACAAATCAGCCTCTTCCTGCCAAAATCACATTTCAGAAATTCAGCCGAACGAGTTTCAAGAAACTCGCTCTTCACATATTCATGATTGACATCCTCAATGTGGTCTTCAGCAATCATGTTTCCCCGTACCAGCCGATACGGTGTCTGCTCTTGCGTGATAAAACGCTTATATAAGGTGAGATCCAGTTCCCCCCGCCTGTTCCGTATTTCAGGATATTCCTTCAGCCTCCGTACCTGCGACAGCTTCTCCAGAATCTCCCATCCCCTGTCCGGTATCAGAGGTATCTCCATGTTTTCCCCGAAAATCTTCCGCACACTTCCGATTTCCACTCCAAAACGTTTCCCGTCTACTTCCACATTTATCTTGCCGGTAATACCGTATCGCTGCAGGTAAAATATATTAGTCGACTGCGTTACATTGTCAAACAGCGGAATGCTTTCTCTAAAGTATTTTATTTCACAGACCTTGTTCTTTTCCAACAAATATTTCCGCAATTTTGTTGTTGACAAATCCGCGAATAATGTAGAAGGGCATATTACTCCCAAATAACCATTCCGCTTAAGCATCCGTATCATCTTTTCAATGGAGAGCTGATACAGATTCAACATTCCCTCCAGCGCATAATGATAAGCACCTGAAGTTCTGAACCAGGACACCCACCTTAAAATCCTGTCAGCTTTATTTCCCGAAATCTTCTTCTTGTCCGGTTTCAGAACCAGATAAGGAGGATTTGAAACAATCACATCAAAGCCTCCGTTTACCTTTCCCTCAAAATCAGAGTTTTTCAACGGACATTCATCAGAAAACATTATATTCTCCTGTATCAGTGCATTTCGCCGAATAATATTTTCACATATTTTTTCTATGTCCGAAGCAGAAGGCTCTTTCAGCCTTGCCAAGGCCTTCATACGAGTAATCGCTACAGCTACAGGGTCTATATCCACAGCAAAAATATTATTCAAAATACTTTTTTCCGGTGGTATAGCATATTCTTTATCCAATATATCGACAATGCAATCATAAAAGCGTCCTGTACCACAGGCAAAATCAAGCACAGACACGTCAGCCCCTGCATCACATCGTGACAAGGTATTTTTCACTATTTCATAAGCGACATAAGATTTGGTATAAACCGCTCCCTTATCAATAAGATTATGCTTCGATTTTTTTCTGTAAACAAGTCCGTTCTTACACTCTATCACTGCATTCAGAAATGCGATGTGCAGTTCTTCACATAAAGAAGGGATTGCCTCTGCCGGAAACTGAGTATAAAGAGAATATTCTCCATCAGGCAAAAATCCATAGCTGCCTGAGATTTCCACCGAGTCCAAAAGTTTTTTTTGGTAAAGAAAAGTATATATAAGACTATTTATCAGAAAGGAATGCACATTTTCTGCCAATGTAACAACTGTTTCCGTATTCAAATCTTGTTCCGAAATCCGATTTGACGACTTATATTTTTCACATTCTTCCGCTATCAGATTATTTTCCAATTTAATAAGTCTGTCAATCATTATTCCTTGCTTGATTTAATTATTTCCGGGACAAAATCCAGTATTTTCGTGCAAAGATAATGTTTTTTGCTTCACCAGCCCCGTTCCTGTTCCGAAAAAACAGCCTCTTCTTTATCTTACGGCTCGCCCAGTCCTCTCACGATCACCTCTACTTCCGGCTTCAGGAAAAACTTGCGATGTTTCTCGTGTCCCAGTGCCGCCAGTCCCTCGCGGATGGAAGGACAGCGGTACATCCACCGGTACAAGTTGCGCCGTGCCGTTTCCGGCGAACGGTTCGGAAAATACAGGCAAGCCAGCTCTGCCTTGCCGTAAATACGCAGACGGAATGTTCCGTCGGATTCATCTTTTTTCATCGTACACCTCACTTTTTACGTCGTACCACCTTCTTGTGCGGAGCCACCCGCTCGAAAGTCAAATCGTCCATCATCTCCTTCAGTACGGCGCCCGGACGAAAATGCACCCATACCTTGCCCAGCATCGACGGACGGAAGTCGGCCTCACACTTCACGCCCTCGCTCTTTACACCCACCTGCAGCGAACCGATGTCGCCCAGCCGGATAATCTCTCCGTTGCACAGCCCGCCGCCTATCTCCTCTTCCAGTGCCGTGAGCACCGCCAGCGTGTCCGCCTTGGTTACCGTGCAGCGTTTCTGTATGCGCACCGCCATGTCGACAAGCGATACCACCCCACGCGCCTGCGCCCGCGCATAGTACGTCACTCCTGCCGAAAGGTCCCGCGGATCAACGCGCGGCACCACCGAATATGTCACCGATCTTTCCTTCATCTTTTTTCTCCTTATACGATTTTCCCGGTACAGCCACATGCACGCCCTCGAACTCGCCGATTTTCGTCATGCTGGGATTGTACCCGTAATACACTTTTCCCGTCGCCCCGTTGCGATGCTTGGCAAGCGTGGCGATACCCATTCCCCTGGTCGAGCAGCCCGTGTCGGGGTCCACCCGGATGTGATACCGTTCGGGACGGTGCAGCAGGATCACCAGATCGGCATCCTGCTCTATCGCCCCGCTCTCGCGCAGGTGACGCAGCTCCGGACTGCCTGCCCGGTCTTCCGCCTGACGGTTGAGCTGGCTCGACACGATGACCGGACAGCCCAGCGAGCGTGCCAGTCCCTTCAGCTTGCGACTGCACTCCGCCACCTCCTGCTCGCGCGTGCGCCCCGGGTTCACCGTGGCAAGCAGTTGCAGGTAGTCGACGATGAGCAGCCCCAGCTCCCCCTTCGCCCGCAGCGACTTGGCGATGATGCAGAGCTGGTCGACGTTGATGTACGGCGTATCGTCCACCTGCACCGGCAGCACACTCATCCGTTCCGCCGTGCGATGCACATCCTCCACCTCCTCCGGCGTGAGCTTCCCCTGCCGGATGCGCAGCGGGTCGGCACGGCTCTCCGCCAGCACCATACGCTCGCCCAGCTCCGAAGCCGTCATCTCCAGCGTGAAGAACACCACCGGCACCCCCGCCATCGCCGCCTGACGTGCAAAGAACAGGTCGAGTGCCGTCTTTCCGTCTGCCGGACGCGCCGCCGTGAAAATCAGGTTGCCCGGCTGCCATCCCCCCGTCATCTCGTTCAGACGCTGCAAGCCCGTAGGCACCCCCGTGAGTCCGTTCACCGACAGCTCCTGCCGGCGGTCTACCAGCGCCACCGTGTCCTCCATCACCTCCGGCATGGGGTGCAGGTGATTCTCCAGCGGCGAGTCGTCGAGCAGTGCCCCCAGTTCGCGCTGCGTATCAATCAGCACATCGTACACGTCGCACGTCATGTCGTTTGCCGCCGCCAGCTCGCGCGTCAGCACCTCCACCAGTTGCCTGCGCAGGAAGTACTGGTACAAGATGGCACAGTGATACTCCAGATGCGCCGACGTAGCCACTTCGCCCGCCAGCTTCGCCACTGCAAACGCACCGCCCGCCTCGTCCAGCCGTCCCGAAGCACGCAGCTCCTCGCACACCGTAAGCATGTCCACCGCCGCCCCCTTGGCATAGAGTGCCTTGATTGCCTCGAACACCGCCCGGTGCGCCGTAATGTAAAACATCTCCGCCCGCAGGCTCTTCAGAGCCGTCGACTGAGCCGAGCGTTCCAGCAGGCAAGCCCCCAGAACCGCTCTTTCAATTTCTTCAGCATACATCATACTCCGCAGTCTTTCAGGTGAACATCAGAGGCAGCTTCTTCCACGCGACTTCCGGAGGCTGTTCCGTCCTTGGAGTTCCGGCGGGCCATCGTCCGAAACGCTACCCGCAGCTCCACCTGAACACCAGCCTGCAATGCCGTCGCCTCACTTTCCGGCAGTTTTCCGCCGGCAGACTCCCCGCAAGCCCCTTTTTCCGTTTCCGTACTACACTCTCCGTCGGCCGTGACACACTTCCTGCCCTCGTACTCGCGGGGAACACTCCCCCCGACGTCCGGCACCACCGCCGCCTCACATTTCCGACCTTCCGTACCACACTGTCCGATGCCCAGGCCATACCCCTTGGCATCCGCACCATTTACCCAACATCCTGCAATCAAACGCAGTAATAAATTCTTCATAGTATTCTCTGATTTTCAAAAATAAAAACATTCTTCACTACCGTATCCTTACCCTCCAACATCCGTCAGTTCATTACAAAACTCTTCATCAACAGATAGTTGAGCGCCGACCTTGCCCGGTCGACAGACGGCAGCATACAGAGATACATCTCCATGTTGCCGATAGCCTCCTCACGCTCGGAGAGCGTCAGTTTTCCCCACGCCTTTCGCGAAGCCTCGATGTCGATGGCAGGCTGCTGCGTCAGCTCGTGATACTGCGTCCAGAACAGGTCGAACGACTGGTCGCTCAGGTTCTTGGGGCGTTCGCCCGACTTGCGGTTCACCTTCAGGTGGCACAGTTCCTCGTAATACAGCAGCTTCAGCTTCGAGCCGTGAGGGGTGTGCGCCGTGCTCACCACCCCTTCCAGTTCCAGCCGGGCGATGAAACGCATCACCCTTCTCTTGCTCCATCCGAAACGCATGCTCAGCTCGCGCAACGAATACTCCATCTCCCCCTTCTTCAGCCCATCCGGTCCATTCCCCTGGTCGCTGAAGCATGCCTTCATAAGCAAATACACGTAGGCTTCCGCATCAGTATGCACCTTGCCGTACATTTCGTCGAACATCGTGTTCAACAATCGCCTCGGAAGAGCCATAAATCCCTGTTTTCCAGGACCCTTTAACTCCATACACATTCCATTTTTTACATTTTTCAATGGTTAAAAACTGCGTAAATCCGTAAAGCGGGACACCGATGGCACCGCAGGTGTCACCACCCACTACACTGATTTACAATTACTTATTCTCGAAAGCGGGACACGGGGGTCACCACCAACGGCACCACCCTTTCCTTTTTATATTAATAAACAAAGATATAATCAAAGGAAGTTTTCCGTTCCGAAAAACATTCCGCACGCCGAAGTCTGATTTCGAAGCCCGATTTAGACCGCCCCGCGTGTCCCGCCGACCGGAAGAACCGGAGCAGAACGGCGGCGAGGGAAACCTGCCCGACCGGAGAAATGTCCGACCGCCCCGCGTGTCCCGCCAACCGGAAGAACCGGAGCAGAACGGCAGAGCCGGAACAAAACAGCGGCGACGGAAAGTTTTCCAGTCCGAAAAAACATTTCAATCCAAAGAATATCCTATCTTTGTCAAAGGAAATATCAGAACCTGATTACAGACGCCGCCGTCCGGTCCGTCAGAAAGTCCGCTTTTAAGCCCCTTCCGGCACACGTTACTGCCAGGTAAACCAGTCGGCAGAAAGGCTTAAAAACATGCACGGCAACATCAGCAATCAGGTTGGTACAACCGGTGTATTTCGGTGTTTTTCCTGCTTTCCAAGTGTAAAAATACTCATCGAACCCCAAAAAAACTCTGCCGTAAACGGCAGAAGAAAAAGGGTTATAAGACTATGGAAACATTATGAAATTCACCAAAATTCTCTACAGCTCATGCGAAATGAGCAAAAAACAGAAAAAATACCTGTTGATAACTCTCAAGCGTTTTCTCGACCGACTATACCGGTCGGCACGCGTGTCAAAAAGTGAAATACAGCGCATTACGGGCACAGGCACCCATACCTGTTCCGATAGTCGCAACTACCAGATCAGTACCCTGTATACGTTCTTCCGAGCGATAGAACAGATACACCAGGTAAAGTTCGAATACCTGACACTGCTGAGAATTATTGAAAAAAGTATCAATAGCGGAACCGAGCTTATTATCTCCGAGGTAAAGCCCGGCGAAGAAATTCCGGAAGGAAGCGAGAAGCTGATGAAACGCCAGCCCAGAAAGAAAGGCAGACAGTAATCTTCCCGCTTGCCTGACTTTTTCTGCGGAAAACAGCCGCTCCGGGCGATGGCGCCTACCGCCGGAAACCTGTGACCTGCCGCCGCAAAAAAAATCGGGAAAAAGACTTCACCGAACGGTATTTTTTATGTAGATTTTGTACAGAAAAAATTATTTTTTGTACAAATTTTGGAAAATCCTCCCGACGTTCTTCCTCACGGATGACCACGTCGGGAGGATTCGTCCTTTCAGTCCGTCCCGCTGCCAGCGGCATAGGCGGCAGACACGCTTTTTTCCCTCTGCTAATTCGCACGAATCCACAAATTTACGAATTGACAAATTTTCCGGAACATTTCCGGTCCTTTCTTCCCCCTTCAACCGTCCCGGCCGTTCAATCACCGCCAAACCGATGAAGATTCACAATAAGTGTTAACGTACGCAAGTAAACCTCCACAAAATGAACCTTTTTGCATAGAAAGTGTTATATTTGTATCGAAGAACGACTTCCTATGCGGCTGTGGGAGCAGGCTCCTAGACAGAAGTACGATGTGCGTCATCTTCCATCTTTTGGAGATAACAAACTGATTCATAGTGCTTTCGAGCGCTGGGAAGGAGAGAAAGGTGTGTCAATTCACCTGCAAGAAATCACGAGACGGAAACCAAAAACCACTATTTACTAAACAAACATTCAATCAGAGAGTCAGCAACTACATTATGTAACTATTTTTCTAAAGCACAATTACACGAAAGTTATGGAAAAAGAACCGGTATGGCTACCCCTTCAGACCGTATACAACAAAGAGCTGCTGGTAGCCGATTACCTCAACACACAAGGTCTGGAATACTACATCCCCATGATGTACGAACTCCGCGACACGGAAAACAGCGGAAAATGCTGTCATGTGCTCGTACCCGCCATCCATAACCTGATATTTGTCCGCCATACATACGATGCCAACTGGTGCCGGCAGTTTGCCTCACAGGCTCCCCTGCCCCTGTACTTCCTGAAAAAGGAACGCAACGGGACAGATTACTGCACGGTAAGCGAGCACGACATGCAGAACTTCATGCGCGCCACCGACCCCGAGATACAAGGCACACGGTTCATCGATTCGGAAAAGCTCCGCGGAAAACGCAGCGTACCCGTCCGGGTAGTGCGTCG
This sequence comes from Phocaeicola sp. HCN-6420, assembly GCF_037890145.1. Classification (NCBI taxonomy): domain Bacteria; kingdom Pseudomonadati; phylum Bacteroidota; class Bacteroidia; order Bacteroidales; family Bacteroidaceae; genus Phocaeicola; species Phocaeicola sp. HCN-6420. The sequence goes on along the minus strand of NZ_JBBKBJ010000005.1, from coordinate 24,798 downwards.
CGGTCCCCTCTACGGCGTAACCGGCAACTTCCTCCGCTACGGAGGCCGCCACTACATCGCCATCGAAATGCCTCAAAGCACCGCCCTGCTGAAAGTCAGCTTCACCTGGTGCGAACTAATCACTGAAATGAACGAATAACCCAACGACGAACGACATCCGGAGCACGCCCTCACGGATGCGGAAACCTGTTTCCACAACCCTGGCAGACAGACATCTGCAAAAGTTCGTCACCCCAAACGGAACAGCCGGAAACCGTGAAAAGACCGGATTTTACCCACGTAACCAAAAACTACAATAACATAAACTTCAACAGACAAGCATGAAGATAAAAGCATTATCACTTCTTATTTTTATGGCATGTTCGTCCCTGCTCATGGCGCAGTCGGGCATGACCGACCAGCAAGTACTGGAGTATGCCAAAGACGGAGTCAAACAAGGAAAAGACCAGCGTACCATCGCCACCGAACTGGCACGCCGCGGCGTAACCCGTGAACAGGCCGAACGAGTGAAGAAACTCTACGAACAGCAGACCAACACCGACTCGGACAACCTGACCGGTACCGCCAAAGCCGAAGCACGCCTGCGCGAACAGGTACAAGAAGACAACTCCACGATGCTCGACGAAAAGCCACAGGCACAGGAAGTGGCACAGCAGGATGCCGTATTCGGCCGCAACATCTTCAACACCCGCAACCTCACGTTCGAACCGAACGTCAACATAGCCACCCCGCCCAACTACCGACTCGGTCCGGGCGATGAAGTGGTAATCGACATCTGGGGAGCCAGCCAGAACACCATCCGCCAGCAGGTATCACCCGACGGCACTATCAACCTGGAGCAACTGGGCCCTGTCTTCCTGAGCGGCATGACCATCGACCGCGCACAGCAGTACCTCACCGGCGAGCTCCGCAAGATCTATTCCGACCAGAGCAATCAGATCCGCGTCACGCTGGGCAATACCCGCACCATCCAGATCAACGTGATGGGTGAAGTGGTTCAGCCGGGCACCTACGCCCTGTCGGCCTTCTCCACCGTGTTCCATGCCCTCTACCGTGCAGGCGGCGTGAGCGGTATCGGTAGCCTCCGCAACGTGAAAGTATCGCGCGGCGGACAGATCGTGGCTACGGTAGACGTTTACCAGTTCATCATGCAAGGCAAGACCCGCGACGACATCCGTCTGGAGGAAGGCGACGTGATCATCGTTCCCGCCTACGACGCACTGGTACAGATTACCGGCAACGTGAAACGCCCCATGCGCTACGAAATGAAGAAGGGCGAAACCCTCTCCACCCTGCTGAAATATGCCGGCGGATTCACCAGCGACGCCTACACCAAGAGCCTGCGCATCGTACGCCAGAACGGTAAGGAGTATCAGGTGAACACCGTGGATGATACCGACTACAGCGTGTGCAAGATGCACGACGGCGACGTGGTGACTGCCGAAGCCATTCTGGACCGCTTCACCAACAAGCTGGAAGTACGCGGAGCCGTATACCGTCCGGGCATCTACGAACTGGGCGGCAAGCTGAACACCGTGCGCGAACTGGTAGACAAGGCCGACGGACTGATGGCCGACGCCTTTACGGGTCGTGCCGTACTGTACCGTGAGCGTGAGAACAAGACCCGCGAAGTGAAACAGATCGACATCCGCGCCATCATGGACGGCACCCAGCCCGACATCCCCCTGCAGAAGAACGACGTACTCTACATCCCCAGCATCCACGACCTGGAAGACCTGGGTAACGTACAGATATTCGGCGAAGTAACCCATCCGGGCGACTATCCCTATGCCGACAACATGACACTGGAAGACCTTGTCATCACCGCAGGCGGTCTGCGTGAATCGGCCTCCGTGGTACGTGTCGACGTGGCACGCCGCATCAAAGACCCGAAGAGCACCGAAAGCTCGGCTACCATCGGACAGACCTTCTCCTTCGGCCTGAAGGACGGCTTCGTAGTAGACGGCGAACCGGGCTTCACCCTCCAGCCCTACGACCAGGTATTCGTACGCCGCAGTCCGGGCTACAGCGCCCAGCAGAACGTAACCGTGAACGGCGAAGTACTATACGGCGGAACCTACGCCCTGACCAGCAAGAGCGAGCGCATCAGCAGCATCATCGCCAAGGCAGGAGGTGCCACTCCGTTTGCCTACGTAAAAGGCGCCAAACTGACCCGCGTGGCGAACGAGGAAGAAATCCGCCGCATGCAGGACGTAGTCACCCTGCTCCGCCGTCAGGTAGGCGAAGAGATGATGGACTCACTGGGTATCACCGTACAGCGCACCTTCACGGTAGGAATCGACCTGGAAGCCGCCCTGGCCAATCCGGGCAGTGATGCCGACATCGTATTGCGTGAAGGCGACGTGATCAGCGTGCCGGAATACAACAACACCGTGAAGATAGACGGTGCCGTGATGATGCCGAACACCGTATCCTTCAAGAAAGGCGAAAGCGTGAAATACTACATCAGTCAGGCCGGCGGTTACGGTCAGAACGCCAAGAAGAGCAAGAAGTTCATCATCTACATGAACGGCCAGATAGCCGAAGTGAAAGGCAACGGCAAGAAGCAGATCGAGCCGGGCTGCGAGATCATCGTGCCCAGCAAGCGTAAACGGCAGTTCAATCTGAGCAACGTAGTCGGACTGGCAAGCTCCATCACTTCACTCGGCACCATGGCAGCAGCCATCGCCGCACTGGTAAAATAAACGAATTATCTTACAGCCACAGGAAGCACGGTAAGGAACATTTTATATTATAGCAACTTTTCTCACCCACCGAGCCGTACACCCCTGTGGCCATTTTCCCCTTACACATATATGACTGAAAACAAGAACTATCAGAATCCGGACGTACAGGAACCGGACAGCGATGAAATCACGATAGACTGGATGGACATTCTGCGCCGCATCTACGCTATCCGTAAATCTCTTTACAAGGCAGCCGGCGTAGGCGTAATACTGGGTATCCTCATTGCCCTGAGCATTCCCAAGCAATACACCGTAACGGTTACCCTCTCTCCTGAAATGAGCGGAGATAAAGCAAGCGGAGGACTTGCCAGCCTGGCTTCTTCTTTCTTAGGCGGAAGCGTATCCAGCGGTAGTAACGATGCACTGAATGTAACCCTGGCACCGGATATCGTAGCCTCTACTCCGTTTGTACTCGAACTGTTCAATGCCCGTGTACAGACACTCGACGGGAAACTGGATACTACCTTGACAGCCTACATGGACGAGCAGAAAAAGCCCTGGTGGGGATACATCAAGGCAGCTCCCGGTATGGCTATCGGGGCTATCAAGTCACTTTTCTCCGAAAAAACAGACAGCGTTCCAACTGCCATCAATCCATTCCAATTAACTCAAAAAGAAGCTGCCAAAGTTGCAAGCATAAAACAAGCCATCACGGCCGAAGTTGATAAAAAGACAGCTATGACCACCATTACCGTTACTCTGCAGGATTCGAAAGTAACCGCTATCGTGGCCGACAGTGTAGTGGCAAAACTCCAGCAGTACATTGTAGACTACCGGATCAAGAAGGCGAAGGAAGACTGCGACTACCTGGAGCAGCTTTATCACGAACGCCAGCAGGAATACTACGATGCACAAAGCAAGTATGCACACTATTTCGATAGTAACCGTAATATCGCTTTCCAGAGTGTACGTGCCGAACAGGAACGCCTGCAGAACGATATGAGCCTTGCCTATCAGGTATATAGCCAGGTAGCCCAGCAGTTGCAGGTGGCACGGGCTAAGATACAGGAAGAAAAACCGGTATTTGCGGTGGTGGAACCGGCAACAATACCTCTACAACCCTCAGGAACGAGTAGAAAAACAATTTTAGTTGGAGTTGTATTTCTCACTATTTGTTGTGTGGGAGCATGGAAATTATTAGGTATCTATTTATGGAAAAGCTTAAAAAAGAAAGCCTAATAAGCATAAAAAAAGTAAACAAACGAAGTAATTCCCATCATTCTTAATAAGCAATATCAGGATATACGTATATCATAAAATGAGCATATACTTATTCAAAACAATGATATCGAACATAATATGACTATGACACAAACTAAAAAGATTTATAAGCTACTTGAATCTTATAAATATATATCTTTTGACATTTTTGATACATTAATGTTACGTACCGTATCACATTTTGAACTTATCCACCAAATGGTACAGCAGTTATATTATGAATATTATGGTGAGTTTTTAGAAAATTATCCTAAATTTAGAATGCAAGCAGAAATATCCGCTCGTTCTCTACCTGGAATATCTGAGGTCACCATGGATATGATATATCATGAACTTACCCAATATAATAATGAAATCAAAGCTAGGCTACAAGAGCTTGAAGAAAGATGTGAAATAGAAAATTGTATCCCCAACTTACCTATGATTGAGGTCCTCAATTGGTGTAAAATGCAGAGAAAAAAAATAGTAATAATCACCGACATGTATTTATCTAGAGATACTCTAAATAAAATATTGACGAAAATTGGTGTTACTTATGACTATTTGTTCATTTCAAGTGAAGAAGGATGTACAAAACGAACAGGAAATCTTTTTAATGTAGTATTAAAAAAAATGTCAATTTCTCCATCAGAAATTATTCATATAGGAGATGATTTAAACAATGATATAAATATGCCTCAAACAAAAGGTATTTCATCCATATTGCGATTAATCAATCCTATCATAGATTCTCCATATACAAGTTCTAAAAAGAAACTTTCTTTAGAAGCTGATCATTTATACTCATTACTACGCTTAGACTCTTCAACTAACTTAAAAATGGAATCTGAACATCGTATTGGTTATCATGTATTAGGTCCATTAATTGTAAATTTTTGTCAATGGCTACATCAAATAAAAAAAGAACAAAAGTTAGATAAACTATTATTTGTTGCTAGAGAAGGATACTACATTCTAAAAGTTTATCAAGAAATGTATCCAGACGAATGTTCTGATATTAATTACATCCGACTTAATAAGAATATGCTTCGACTACCTCTTTTAAGTCTAGATAATCCTTGCAAATATTTTATGCAAGCAAAATTGGGCCGTCCCGAATATGAATGGAATCTCATTTTTGACCTATTATACATTTCAGATATTCAAAATGCTCAAAAGCATGTTACATTACAAACTGGATTTTCTGATTTTATCACTAAAATTAGTTTGAAAGATTTAGAAAGAGGAAAATATAATCAAGTTTTGCTATCTCTTTTTGACTATCAAAAAGAAATGATTCACAATCAGGCTAATATGCTTCACGAATATATTAATGATTTAGGAATCTATAATAATAAAGTTGGTTTAGTTAACAACAGCATGAACGGAAGTGGACAATCAATGTTACAAGATTTTATCAAAGCGAGTGGTAAACAATGTGATATAATAGGGCTGCAATTTATAAAAACAGAAAAGTGTAATGCTCTTCTTGGCAGCAAATGCCGAGCATGGCTTACAGAAAATAAATCAATCAGCGAATTCCAAAAATCTCATTTCCATTATAATTGCTTATTATTAGAACATTTTATGTTCGAACCACAAGGAACTTCATTATTTTTGGAAACAAAAAATGGTAAAGTTGATGTAAGTTGTGAATCTCCCCGTACAGAACAAAAAGATTTTGAGAAAATAGCCTCTATACAAAAAAGTGGACTACAATTTACTAAAGATTATATAACACATATAAACTTACAACTTAACACAGAAGGGTTTTATAATTATTTCCACATGCTCTGTCATCCTTATTACAATGACGCACTTCTTCTCTGTCACTTAAATGATGATGATTCAGATGGAGATAAAGAAATATCTAATGTGGAAATACCTTTCAAATGGAAATATTTACTATCAAAAAATATTCCATTCGACATCACTTGGAAAGAAGGATATTTCAAATTAAAAAAAATTCCTGAATGGGGAATTAATATATACCTTATCTCTATTAAATACCAATTCGCTAAGAGTTATATAAAAAAACAAATAAAAAAATTAGTACTTTCATAAGATTCATTTTCCTAACGATAAATAATCCCTAAATAAAATAAGCATTATTCATTTATACAAGAGTATTGATAAAAGAATAAAGTCTTCATAAAATAAGGAAAGAAAAATACACATTATTAAGAATAGATAAAGATGCCAAATCAAAAATATAAATTAAATAATAAACAAATTGCCAGGAATACATTTTTTTTATATTTCCGCATGATGTTAATCATGGCGGTATCCCTATATACGTCACGAATCGTACTTAATGCTTTAGGAGTTGTTGATTACGGAATCAATAATGTAGTAGCAGGTATGGTAGTAATGTTCAGTTTTTTAAACTCTGCTTTGGCACAAGCCAGCCAACGATATATTGCTTATGGAATAGAAAAAGACTCTATAGAGAAACAGAGACAAACATTTTCTATGCTACTTAATGTACATATACTTATTGCAATCGTTATATTTACACTATGTGAAACAATCGGGATATGGCTGTTTTATAACAAATTAGTCATACCTGCAGAACGAATGAGTTCAGCATTCTGGGTTATGCAATTCTCCATTCTTTCTCTTATGGTATCCGTCACTCAAGTCCCCTATAATGCATCAATTTTTGGGCACGAACGAATGAATGCATATGCTTATATTAGCATAGCTGAAGTTTTATTAAAACTTGGAGTTGTAATAACTATTAAGTATTTCTTTCAGGACAAACTAATAGCTTACGGTGCCTTAACAATGGGAGTATCTATACTAACGGCTTTCTTATATAGAATTTATTGTATTAAACATTTCTCAAACTGCCAATATATTCGTTATTGGTCTTCTTCCCTTTTTAGGGAACTCTTCAGTTATACTGGATGGAGTCTTATAGGAAATCTCGCATGGACATTTAACAGTCAAGGAATGAATATACTAATTAATATGTTTTTTGGACCCGTTTTTAATGCGGCACGGGGGATTGCTTCATCAATAGAAGCGAATGTATCTTCATTTCTATACAACTTTACAACCCCAACCATTCCGCCTATAATTAAGTCATATGCTACAGGAAATATTGAAGAAATGATAAAACTAGGTATGCGTAGTTCTAAATTCGGTTTCCTCCTATTCATGTGTCTATCTTTACCACTTATTAGTATTCTAAATACAGTGTTAAATATATGGCTTATTTCTCCTCCACCCTATGCTGGAACTTTTTGCTTTCTTTCTTTGATTTATATTCAATGCAATTCATTATGCGGAACATTACAAAATATGGTACAAGCAACCAAACAAATCAAAAGATTTCAATTAACCAATGGAATCATCAAAATTATGGCATTACCAACTGTTTACATAATTTATAAATGCGAAGGAAACGTAACAGCCTATCTATGGACCCTTATAATATTTTCGATATTAGGACTTTTTGCACAACTTGATGCAGTCAAAAGGGTTATCACAAATTTCAAAATAAAAAATTATATAATTATAGTTATACTACCATCTCTATTTGCCTATATTATCCCGTTTATCATTACATTTTATTGCTACAGAACAACTTTTAATATTATCCAAGCTATTGGAATAGCCTTCCTCAATTTAATCATATGTATATGCTCTGTTTGGTTTATAGGACTTTCTAAGCATGAAAAAAACTGGGCTTTTAACATTATAAAATCGAAAATACATAAAAAATGAAAACAATTATTTATTCCATAGAGGATGAGATAGTATTTCAACACTATAAATTTAAATAAGGCTTGTAAAGAAAGTATATATGTTTACACAATAGACTATAATTAACTAAAATTTTATATATAAAGATATTTCAACGCTCTATATCTCTTAATAAAACATTATAAATATCAACAATAATTTAAAATGAAACGTATTGGAATTATTTCGTCTTATGCCTGGATAAAAGTAGCCAATAATTATGGTGCTTTATTACAATATTATGCATTACAACAATATCTCATCTGTAAGGGACATTCTGTGTTTTGGATTAGATTCGTATTATATCACAATTTTAATACATCTCTAACTCTCAACACAATAAAGAGATTTCTTAGACATCCTTTAATTTATTTAAGCACATTAAAATGTCATAAATCATTCTTAAAGTTTTGTGAACATTATCTATATATGTCCAACAAAATATATGATAAAGAATCAAACTCAAACTCATATCCCATAGCCGACTATTATATTACAGGTTCAGATCAAGTTTGGGGAGGAACTCAGCCTGAATACTATTTATCATTTGTAAATGAAAATTCAAAAAAAATTTCATATGCAGCTAGTTTTGGTAAAGGAGAAATATCTGAGGAGCATTTTAACAATGTAGCTCCCCTGATAAAACAATTTGCAAAAGTTTCAGTAAGAGAGGATAAAGGAGTAGAAATTTGTAAGCGAATGGGTGTAGATGCCCAACATCTTCTTGATCCAACTTTACTATTAGATAAAGACTCATATCCGCATACGAAGCCCATATATACCCAATCTTATGTATTCACCTATTTTTTAAATTTAAGACAATTAAATGATGTAAGATGGTGTGATATTAAATCCTTTTGTAAAAAAAACGGATTACATCTAAAAGTTTGTGCAGTACAAGGTTCCCAATATCTATTCAATCATAAAGATTTAGTTTATCTTAATCCTGTGGAATGGCTTACTGCTTACCAATATGCTTCATGTATATTAACTAATACTTTTCATGGAACAGCATTTGCCATTATTCATCAAAGGCCATTTTTATGCATACTCCAAACAGGGGAATCAGCAAATCAAAATAACAGAATGTTATCTCTCTTAAAAACAGTTGGATTAGAAAATCGAATACTAGACCCCAATCAAACGATAGAAGAAGCGATGAATACCCCCATTTCATGGGATAAAGTAGCCATGCAACTAACAAAAATGAGACTTAAAACCGATGATTTCTTTTCTTTCCTTGAATAAAGGCTAAGATAATACAATAAATTATGAAAATCCGAAACAATAGAATTATCAACAAATTATTAGATTTATATGCTAGTAGTTTTTGTAATAAAGAAGAACATTACGAATTAAGATACGATGGATATCAAGATCTAAAAGATCAAGAAGCCAATGATTATGTTTTTGAGTTATTGGCATCGGGAAAACCAGCGATGGTATCAAAGTTTGGATCGGTTGAATTAAGCAATCTCGTATCAAGACATATTGACGAAACTACAGGATTAACCAAAGAAGTGATTCATGATTACCTTCATTTTAAAAACGTACAAATAGCATATTGGGATAAGTTAAAAAGTTTATGTTCTAATGCAGGTTTTTTCCCCTATAATTTAGATTTAGGGCTAAAATGGTATCATTTAATGATGGAGGATATAAAACAGATAGATATACTTGGCAGCTATATATATGAAGAAAAATATATAGCCAACTATATGAACTGTTCCAAAAGAATTAATATCGATGGTTACTTTTCTCCCTTTAGATGGAAAAATCCTTGGACTAGGATTTTGAAAGATAAAAGAGTTCTTATTGTTCATCCTTTTGTAGAGTCTATCAAATACCAATATGAACATAATAGAGAAAAACTTTTTGACAATCCAGATGTATTACCTAAATTTAAAGAACTTATTTTAGTAAAAGCAGTACAAACACAAGCTAATACAAAAGACCCTCGATTCAAAACTTGGTTCGAAGCTCTTCAATATATGAAAGACGAAATAGACAAATATGATTATGATATAGCTTTAATCGGTTGTGGTGCATATGGAATGTGTTTAGCTGCACACGTTAAACGCAGAGGAAAACAAGCAGTCCACTTAGCAAGTATGACCCAAATGTTATTTGGTATTTATGGAAAACGTTGGTTAGATTCAGAACCCGAATGTAGAAAATATATTAATAAATATTGGATACGTCCTAATGAAAACGAAAAGCCAGTAGGTGCGGAAAAAATTGAAGGAGGTTGCTATTGGTAAAATCCTATACGATGGTACAAAAAGAAGAGAAAAACATTCAACATAGCTTGTATTAGTATGATAGGAGTATTCTTAAATCTTAATGGTCACTACACATTATTATTTAGTAAAATGGAAAGTTATACCTTATCATTTTGCCTATTCCATGCTATAATGCTAAGAGCACTTTGTAATGATACATTTATACATTATTTCCATAACACTGCATTTTACCAGTTCTTTAATAATTCTACTTCCTTACATTAGTGTGGTATATTTATTATCTCCACTATCATGACTACAATCTGTTGAAGATTAATATATTTGTAAAAAATGGAAATGGATTAGACTTTTATGCCTAGATAAATAATTATAAAAAAGATGAAAAAAATAGCAATCATAGCAGAAGGTTTCGGTGGATCCACCACATCACTTATTGAATCTTTTTTAAAAAATGGATATCAAATAGATTTCTATCATATAGCTCGAAGAAATAACTACTCAGGATCTTATGAAACATTTGACTACACATGTACATCTAGGGTTGGCGAATTAAAGCGAATTGAATCATTTGATTTTAAAGGATTACGTAGGTTTAAAGACTTTGCGCATAAGGAGTTGTTTTCAATGTACCACATGATAGCCTTAAGTATTAAGACAAAAGGAATAAAACAAATATTCAATCCTATATCTAAATTTTTTTGTAAAAAACTGGTCAATCAAATTATTAGTAAAAACTATGACTTTATAAACGTAATAGGCCAATCTTGGACTACAGCTTATATCTCCAAACAGCTACATGACAGAAGAATGAATATAGCTCACTCCCTACATGAAGTATGTAGCAATCATTTGGAAGGAAATAAATTAGATCCAGTATGTGTGTTTTTAATTAATGAAAAAATTAAAATCAACGTATTTTCAGAAAAATCAGCCTGTGATTTAACAAAACTCTCTCCCCAAAAAGGCTTACAATATAGCATCATACCATTTTCTTTATTCACAGGATATTTAGAATATAAAGATATAGTCATTCCAGAATTATTTGGAGTAGAAGACTATATTTTATTCTATGGATTTCTCAAAGAATATAAAGGACTCGATGTTTTATATAAAGCTTCCCAACACCTCAATAAAAAAATTGTCATTGCAGGTGGTGGCTACGTACATGTATTAGATGATATGAAAAAAGATAATCGTTTTATTGTTATCAACAGATGGTTACAAAATGCTGAAATTTCAACACTAATACGACATTGCCATGTAGTAGTCTGTCCTTATTACTCTTCTTCACAAACAGGTATTACACAAACTGTTTTTTGTTTTAACAAGCCTATTATCGCAACTCGTGTTCCAGCTTTTATAACAAGTATTGATAATCAAAAAACAGGCATATTAGTAGATATAGGAGATGACAAGCAACTCACTAATGCTATCAATCAAACTTTTACGGACAAATCATTATATGATTTGATGTGTAAGAATATAAAAAAAATTAAAGAACGTAAAGATGATTTATGGAAAAAAATTGTCATCATGTATGTAAACGAGTATTTAAAATAAATATAAAATGAACTTAAGAAAAAAACTAAAAGAACAGAAAAAAAATCTTTTCTTGTATACAAAAAATATACTGCAAAATAGCATAGCATCAAATATGTTTATACCGCATCGTTTGAGAAATACTATTTACAGACTATATAATCATAAAATACAGGGAACAGTTTTTCCAAAATGTTTTTTAGGAGCAGGTAAAGGTAAATTAATAATCGGTACAAATTCATTCATTAATTACTCTTGTTTTTTAGATTTAAGCAATGATATTATAATAGGAAATAATGTTTCTATTGGTTTTAAGACAACCTTTATAAATGCATTTCATAACATTGGCAATTCCTCTGCTAGGGCAGGACAAGGAAAAGATCTACCAATATTAATTGAGGATGGATGCTGGATTGGAGCCAATGTAACAATTATGCCAGGTGTGCGTATTGGTAAAGGATGTATTATAGGAGCTGGAAGTTTAGTAACAAAAAGTACAGAACCTGATTGTATATATATAGGGGTTCCAGCCAAAAAACTAAGAGAATTAAAATCACAGCAATAAGTAAATATAAAACATATCTATTAAATATCTAAATAATGACATATAATGAAGAAAATCCTACAGTTGTAAAATTAAATAACAAAAATAAAAAGTTCTGAGAAACCTTTACTCCTCTTATAAAACCAAAGGAGCATCTAAATAACTATTATTAGACGAGCATAAAGGATATCCATCTAAAACAAGTTTTATTAGTTACACATATAAAAAAATGGGAATTATAGTAAAATCATATTTAATAAGGCGAAAAATACGATACTACTTTTATTTAATATGGAATCGCATCGCATTTTATTTGAATAATGTTTCTTATGGTAGAAATCTACGCATATATAACAAATTCTACCTATTAAAACATCCAACTGCATATATAGAGATAGGAAATAATTTTACTTTTACAAGTGGAGAAGCTTTTAATCCATTATGTAGGAATATCAGAGGTTGTATATTTGCAGATCAAAATTCAAAATTAAAAATAGGAAATAATACAGGAATTAGTTCTGCATGTATATGGGTTAAAGAGAGTATTACCATAGGAAATAATGTAAAAATAGGTGGTGATTGTATTCTAATGGATACTGATGCTCATAATTTAGATTACGAAATTAGAAATGGAACTATAACAGATGAAGAAGGTAAATCCATTGATTGCAAAACTGCAAATTCTAAACCTATTATCATTGAAGATGATGTTCTCATTGGTACACGCTGTATAATATTAAAAGGAGTAACAATTGGTGCACGTACCATTATTGGAAGTGGTAGTGTTGTAACTAAAAGTATACCCTCAGATGTCATAGCAGCTGGAAATCCATGTAAAGTAATAAAAATACTAAAATAAAATTCTCATCTTACCAATCAATGTATCAAACTTATAACAATATTGAAAATAATTTGTATATTCATTAGAACATAAAAAGAATAAATCCATTATACATAAAAACTATAAGTAGTCATTCAGGTGTTACTTCTACTAACGACTTATGATACAAAAAAGAATATAACAGATTTCAAGAACATTCCCCCTATAGCTAATATGCAAATAATAATCGTTCAATTTATTAATTTTCAAAGAGTGTATTTTAATGCTTTTAAAAAAAGACATAGCCTAAATTTAGACATTCATATAGCAATCGGAATTCACACTCAATTTTTGATTTATTTAAGAGGCAACTGACATTTAGTAGTTTTTGCAATACGATAAACTTCTATTTGGTGGCTACTGACAAAATTTATTACAATAATGGAAAAGGTCATATGGAACAAAACCGCCATAAGAGAGAATATATTAGATTTTATTTTTCCTCTTATATTTTTCTATTTTTCTCCTATTACATCTTTATGTATATCTTTTTATTTTCTAACAAAAAAGAATAAGAAAGCGACTTTTATAAACTTCGCAATATTAACAGCTCTATACATAGCTCTAATAAATATTTCTAAAAGTACAAACTTAGATGCCGACTTACAATGGTATTCAGAACAATATTTAGATGCCGGGAATCTTTCATATATTGATTATATCTTTTCATTCGGAATAAATGGTAAAGGAAAAGAATTATTCTTTCCAACTTTCAACTACATCATATATTTTTTTATTGGGAAAAACGTAATACTATACCGTGCAATCCATTCTTTTACGTGCTATATTTTAATTTTCTATGCCATTTATCGTTTCACAAAATACTTAAAAATAAGATATACAGATGCAGGAGTTACCATTATTATTGTAAGTTGTTTTCCATGGATATTTACTTATTCTGCAACATTACTCAGACAGTTTTTAGCTGCATCTATATTAATATGGATTATCATTGAACGTTTCTCTTTTAATAAAAAAATGATCATCGCGACAATTTGTATGTTTTTATCACACACTTCATCGCTATTATTTGTTCCATTATTATACTTACCTTTTTTCAGAAAAGAAATTTCTAAAAAAACGTGCTTTTATTATATATTAGGAGCTTTATTTCTAATTTTTATACAACCTATTACAGATATACTGTACAACATTGTTGGTAATAGCATTCCAGCACTTACATATGCTTTAGAAAGGGCTTCAAAAGATACAACATTCAAATTACCTCCTTTAGGATTAAGCAAAATATTATTTCTTTTAGGAGAAATTATTATACCACTATTATTATACTATAAATATAAAATCAAGCCGATCAATATTATGGGCATTATCAATATAGCAATTATACTTAATGTCTTTATTCTAATTAACCTATCTCAATTAGAATTAAGCAATCGGCTTTTTTTATATTCAACATTTTTGCTACCAATTATTTTATGTTATTTATTTACTAAAATTCAATTAGGAAAATCCATTCTATGGAGTATATTCATAACTTTCCACCTCCTTTTAATATTGTATTTTAACACATCAATGTATACTTATAATATAAACTTTGGAATTTTCTTTTTCCCTCAACTATTTATTTAATTACTGCCTATGAATATTGCCATTTTAATGACCGTACATAACAGAAAAAATGTTACATTAGAGTGTATTAAAGCCCTACTAAATTGTAAAGATTTCAATATATATAATATTGATATTTATATGGTTGATGATGGAAGTACAGACGGAACTTCACAATGCATACATCAAAAATATTCATTTGTAACAATAATAAATGGAGATGGTAATTTGTTTTGGAATAGAGGAATGCATTTATGTTGGACTAAAGCCTTAGAAAAACAATACGACTTTTACATTTGGCTAAATAATGATACAATATTGACAACAGATGCTTTAGTTTCATTAATGGATACATATAAAAAAACAAATTCTAATGCCATCATTGTTGGCAGCATCTGTTCATCAAAGAATAAGAATCAGGTAACTTACGGGGGACGAATCAAAAATAAAATACTTTCTGCAGAAGGAAAAATTCAAAAAGTAGAAACTTTTAATGGAAATTTAGTATTAATACCAGCAAAAGTCAGTAATCAAATAGGCATTATAGATCCATATTTCCATCATTCTTTTGGGGATATTGAATACGGTTTAAGAGCAACCAAGAATAATATACCAATCTATATAACTCCTCATTACGTTGGATATTGCGAACGACACGACCAAACGATGAAATGTTTTAATAGCCATTATAAAATAAAAGAAAGATTTATTTTTTTCTATTCACCATTAGGAATAAATCCTAAGGAATTCTTCTATTTAAACAAAAAATATAAAGGAATATTCATCGCTATAAAAACATATATTTCTACACATTTAAGAGTAATATTCCCTTTTTTATGGAAATAGCCACAAAATATCAATATGAATAAAGTTAGTATTATTATACCACATAAGAACTCATCTAAGAAATTAGAAAGACTTATCAAAAGTATTCCTCAAAATAATTTTTTTGAGGTAATTGTAATAGATGACAACAGCCAGATTTCAGAGTTTAAACAAGTTAGTTTGCTATGCCAAACATATAATATACAATTATATAGCAATCCTAAAAAAAATGGAGCCGGTGGTGCTAGAAATGTCGGACTACAGAAAGCAACAGGCAAATGGGTTTTATTTGCTGATGCTGATGATTTTTTCAGTCCTAATATGGAAGCAATATTAACTCCCTATATATCTAGAGAACAAAATGATATTGTATTTTTTCAAACAAATAGCTATTATGAAGATAATTTTCAAATAGCTTACAGACATTTATATTATAATAATTTAATTAATTCATATTGTATAAATCATAATGCAGATCATTTGAAATTTAAATTTCTTGTTCCATGGGCCAAATTAATAAGAAGAGAAATTATAAGTTCTAATAATATATATTTCGATGAAATTCCTGCAGGTAATGACATGTATTTTTCAATTGAATTAGCAAATAAATCTCAAAATATAGCAGTTTGTAATAATATCTTATATAATATAACAGTTTCTAAAGGAAGTATAACGACAACACTAAATAAAACGACATTTGATTCAAGATTTAAAGCAGCCATAAAATGTAATAAATTTCTACGTAAAATAAAAAAAAGTCAATACCAACAATCTCTTTTATATTTTATAGGAAAAGCACATCAATTTGGTCTTTTATACAACATACAAGTAATACTAATGATTATTAAAACTCGATCGAACCCGTTTATAGGTTTTTCTAAAATATTTAAGACAAAAGAAGTTTTACAAGATAGAGAAAACTCATCTTATGTAATCAAGAAAAAAGATTTATAAAAATATCAAAAGCCAAAATCAACATTTTAGATATTTGATTTAGCTATTAAGATTTATGATAAAATAGTTAAATGAGAAAATATTAATAAGTAAATAAAGAACCATATTTTCCATCATAAAACGACAAAATAAGCTTATAATATGACTTCTTTTCTAAATATTAAAATATTAAATATAACTCAAAAAGAATTACTATCTAGATTAAAAAAAGGAGTTGTTATAACTCCGAATGTCGACCATTTAGTAAAATTGCAAAAAGATAAGGAGTTCTACGATGTATATCAACAAGCAGAATGGGTAATATGTGATAGTAAAATATTATATTTACTTTCTAAACTTTTAAAGAATCCCTTACCAGAAGCAATACCAGGTTCCAGTTTTTTTACTGCATTTTACGAATTTCATAAAGACGATCCTAACTGCAAAATATTTTTGTTAGGAGCAGCAGAAGGTATTGCAGTAAAAGCAATGGAAAGAATTAATCAAAAAGTTGGAAGAAACATTGTAATAGGCGCACATTCACCATCTTACGGATTTGAGAAAAATCCAGAAGAATGTGAAGAATTAACTCGCATAGTAAACGAAAGTGAGGCTAACGTTTTGTTAGTTGGTGTAGGTGCTCCCAAACAAGAAAAATGGATCATGAAATACCGTGACCACATGCCCAAGGTAGATATATTTATGGGGTTAGGAGCTACTATAGATTTTGAAGCCGGTACTTTAAAACGCGCTCCAATTTTTTGGCAAAAAATAGGTATGGAATGGTTATACCGTTGTTTAAAAGAGCCTAAACGTTTATTTAAACGTTACTTCATCGATGATATGCAATTTTTCTATTATTTTGGGAAACAACTATTAGGGTGTTATAAAAATCCATTTCAAAAATGAGATATACCAAACATTATGAATAAAAACTTAAATATCGCCGTAGCAGGTACAGGCTATGTAGGTCTGTCCATTGCTACCCTGCTGGCACAGCATCATCACGTGGTGGCCGTAGACGTTATCCCTGAAAAGGTAGAGAAGATAAACAACCGTATCAGTCCGATACAGGATGAATATATCGAGAAGTATCTGGCGGAGAAGGAACTCGACCTGACGGCTACACTCGACGGAGCCTCAGCCTATAAGAATGCGGACTTTGTGGTGATTGCAGCTCCTACAAACTACGATCCGGTGAAGAACTATTTCGATACGTCGCACGTAGAAGAGGTTATCGACTTGGTACTGGAGGTGAATCCGGACGCGGTGATGGTCATCAAGAGTACCATTCCCGTGGGTTACTGCCGCAGCTTGTACGTAAAATACGCAGAGAAATTCAAGAACACTCCTTCCCTCGCCGGAAAGAAATTCAACCTGCTGTTCTCTCCTGAATTCCTGCGTGAAAGCAAGGCTCTGTACGACAATCTTTATCCGAGCCGTATCATCGTGGGATTCCCGAAGCTGATAGAAGGACGTAACGAGGAAAACGAGGCTATCAAGGCTATCGCTGGCGAACACCTGGAAGAGAAGGCGCACGAATTTGCAGCCTTGCTTCAGGAAGGAGCTCTCAAGCCGGATATAGATACCTTGTTCATGGGACTGAAGGAGGCAGAAGCGGTGAAGTTGTTCGCCAATACGTATCTGGCGCTGCGTGTGTCTTACTTCAACGAACTGGATACGTATGCGGAGGTAAAGGGACTGGATACGCAGGCTATCATTCAGGGTATCTGTCTGGATCCGCGTATCGGCATGCATTATAATAATCCGTCGTTCGGCTACGGGGGGTACTGTCTGCCGAAGGATACGAAGCAGTTGCTGGCCAACTATGCGGATGTGCCGGAGAACTTGATTCATGCCATCGTGGAATCGAACCGTACGCGTAAGGATTTCATTGCCGACAGAGTGCTGCACAAGGCAGGATATTATGATTACTTCAATCGTGGGGACTATAATCCGGCTGAAGAAAAAGAATGTGTTATCGGGGTATATCGCCTCACCATGAAGTCGAACAGTGACAATTTCCGTCAGAGCTCTATCCAGGGTGTAATGAAGCGCATCAAGGCAAAAGGTGCTCAGATTATCATTTACGAACCTACACTGGAAGATGGCAGTACGTTCTTCGGCTCAAAGGTGGTAAACAACTTAGAGAAGTTCAAGAAGGAATCGCAGGCTATCATCGCCAACCGTTACGATGCATGCCTGGATGATGTGAAGGAGAAGGTATACACGCGTGATATTTTCCGCAGGGATTAAAAGCAAAAAACAATACAAAAACCAATCATGCAAACCCATGTAGTCATCATGGCGGGCGGCATAGGAAGCCGTTTCTGGCCCATGAGTACCCCACAATACCCCAAACAGTTCATCGACGTGATGGGGGTAGGAAAATCGCTGATACAGCTTACGGTACAGCGTCTGAAAGAGATCTGCCCGATGGAAAACTTCTGGGTGGTGACATCGGAAAAGTATGTAGACATCGTAAAGGAGCAGCTTCCGCAGGTGCCGGAGCAGCATATCCTGGCGGAACCGGAGGCGAGGAATACGGCACCGTGCATCGCGTATGCATGCTGGAAGATCCGCAAGGAGTTCCCGCAGGCGAACATCGTGGTGACTCCCTCGGATGCGCTGGTGATTGACACGACGGAATACGACCGCTGCATCCGGCTGGCTCTGGAAAAGACGGCGCAGTCGAACGCCATCGTGACCTTGGGCATGAGGCCTACCCGACCGGAAACGGGCTACGGGTACATAGCGGCTCTGGGTGAAGCCGACGAAAAGGGTATCTGCAAGGTGGAAGCGTTCAAGGAGAAACCGGACGTGGAAACGGCGAAGAAGTATCTGGCAGCGGGGAATTATTTCTGGAACGCGGGGATATTTGTGTGGAACGTGGAAACGATTACGAATGCCATACGTACGTTCGTGCCGCAGATTGCGGGGGTGATGGACGAGCTGGAGCCTGCCTTGTTTACCGACAGGGAGGCGGAGGAGCTGAAACGCCTCTTCCCTACTTGCGAGAAGATTTCCATCGACTATGCGGTGATGGAGAAGGCGAAGGATATTTATGTGCTGCCGGCAGAGTTCGGATGGAGTGACCTGGGTAGCTGGGGCTCGCTGCACACGCTGTTGCCGCAGGACGAGAATGGCAACGCGACGGTGGGCGACAGCAAGGTGGACTTGTATAACTGCCGCAACTGTGTGGTGCACGTGACGGAAAGCAGACAGGTGGTGCTGGAAGGTCTGGAGAACTACATCGTGGCCGAGAAGGACGGCCGTCTGCTGGTGTGCCGCCTGAGTGAAGAGCAGCGCATCAAGGATTTTTCAGCAGGGAAGTAACTGGACTGCCTGAAATTCCTGACGCAGGTAAAAAACAAAAATTGGCGGGGATTGTTATGATAGTATCCTATACTATTTTTTTCGAATGAAACTGATAAAGACTTTATTACTGACTACACTTTTTAGTCCGCTTTATGCGCAGCAGCCTGCCGACTCGCTGAAGTATAAGGTGGAGGCAGGGGCTACCGTGTCGAACGGAGATTATGCGCCTGTATGGCTGACGGCCAACCGGTATGGGGTGGCGGGCAATGAACCTGACTTTGCGTATCTGCGTGCCGGAGTGGAATGGAACAAGGTGCTGCCGAAGCACTGGCGGATTGACGCGGGACTGGATCTGGCGGGGGGAAAGAATCTCTCGTCGAAGTTCTGGATTCAGCAGGCTTATGCGGATGTGTCGTGGAAGGCGCTGACGCTGAGCATCGGAAGTAAGGAACGGCCGGGGTTCCCACTCGCGAAGAACGAGAAGCTGACCAGCGGCTGGATGGTGGAGGGTACGAACATGAGGCCGATTCCGCAGGTTCGGGTGGAGGTGAAGGATTACCTGAACGTTCCGGGTACGAAGGGCTGGGTGGCCTTTAAGGGGCATCTATGCTACGGCTTTTTTACCGACGGCGGATGGCAGGAGGATTTCGTGGCTCCGGGACAGTTGTATACGACGGGGGTGCTGTATCACAGCAAGTCGCTGATGTTCAGACTGGGTAACCGGGAGAAGCTGCCGGTGGAGTTTGAGTTCGGTCTGCTTACGGGATCTCAGTTCGGAGGCAAGCAAATGCTAAAGAATGCGGACGGAAGTGTAAGCCTGGTAAAGGATATGCCGCAGGGTGTCAAAGATTTCTGGAAAGTGTTCTTCCCCAAGCAGGAAAGTACGATGCTGAACGTGGAGGGGAACCACTGCGGAAGCTGGAACTTCGCTCTGAACTACTATGTAGGCGACTGGAAGTTTAAGGCGTATCTGGAGCATTATTTCGAGGATCACTCGCAGATGTTCTGGCAGTACGGACGGTGGAAGGATGGTCATATCGGACTGGAAGTGGATTTTCCGAAGAACCGCTGGATCAGTGCCGTGGTATGGGAAGGTCTGAATACAAAGGATCAGACGGGATCGATTCTCTACGACGGAATAGCGGGTTCGTTTACCGACTTGCAGATGAGTGGACGCGATAATTATTATACAAATGGAGAATATTTAGGCTGGCAGAATTACGGGAACTCGCTGGGACATCCGTTCCTGCCGGGACCAGCGTATAATACGGATGGTGTGAACGAGGTGAAGGGCTGCCGTGTGAAGGCTCAGCATGTGGGACTGACGGGTGATCCGTCGGAGGAATGGAACTGGAGGCTGTTGCTTTCGTACTCTCGCAACTGGGGATCGTATATAAAGCCTTTCGACGAGGTGAAGAAGCAGTTCAGCAGTCTGGCGGAGGTGACTTATCAGCCTGAGCGACTGAAGGGATGGAGTTTCAGTGCCGCACTGGCGGTTGACCGTGGAAATTATCCGGGAAACAGCACGGGTGGTATGTTGACAATCAGAAAATGTGGAGGATTCGGATTATGAGAAACAAGGTGATGATTTGGGTGGCTCTGGTAGTAACGCTGGTAATGCAGGGTTGCCAGAAGGAGCCTATCAACAACGATATAGAGGGATTCTGGCAGTTGGAGCAGTTCGTGGTGAAGGATACGCGTGAGGTGGTGACGTGTGAACGCCTGTATTACAGCATTACGCGCATGGTGACGGAAGTGGCGGAGAAGCAGGGGCCGAACGGCTACGGCAGTTACATCGGACGTACGGAATACCGCAACAACGAAACGCAGCTGGTGCTGAAGGATTTCAAGGTACGTGCCAACACGAGTGACAACAAGCAGGATGCGCCGGTGGATATGCTGCTACATTTCGGTATCGACAACCAGAAGGAAACGGTGTTCGACGTGAGGTCGTGCGACGGCAAGTACATGACGCTGGAATCGGACTATGCACTGCTGAAACTGAAGAAGTTCTAATAGCCTGTCAGGAAAAGCCGGTTCACCGGATAAGTTATTCCCTTTTTTACCTGTATGCACAATACATAAAAAAAAGCTTAATAAACGAAAAAGAGCGTACATTGTCTCTAAGCTTTTTTTATATCTTTGCTTGAATAATTCTACCAGTGGGTAGCAAATTTCATAAAAGCAACATAGACAATACTAAATACAAAATGGTAAAAACTTATTTTTGCCTGCTGAAAAATATAGTACACTCAATAGGTATTACAAAAGGGAATTACACAAATGGTGTATATAACATAAGGACGGTAAAAGGAGGCAGGCTGCATAAAATTATTGGTATAGAACATGCATTACAGGTAAAAGAGCTTACCGTAACGGGAAAAATCAACGTAATGGACCTTTATTTTATCCTGCACATGGACAATCTGGAGGTGTTGAACCTGAGAAACGCTATTTATCCGAAAAGACAGAGGAAGGATGAGATGGAGAAGAGCCGGCTGAGACGGGAAATGCTCAGAAACAAAAAGCATCTGAAGGAGATATGGTTTCCCAACTCTCTGAAATCGGTGCCCTGCGAGTTGTTCAAGGATTGTATAGCGCTGGAACATGTGATACTGCCCAAATCAGTAAAAACAATCTGTAGCCATGCTTTCAGTAATTCGGGGATTAAGGAGCTGGTTATTCCGGCTTCTGTTGAAGCGGTAGAAGCGTCGGCTTTCGACAATTGCAGAAACCTGAAACAGATTAAGGTGGAGGACTCGGAAAAATTGCTGAAATGGAAAGGGGAACAGTTCAGAAACTGCCCCAACTTGCAGGAAATATACCTGGGAAGAAACTCTGCCATAGAATATGCTCTGATTACGGATGCTCCGGTAAACAGACTGGTGCTGGGGGAAAATATCCATAACATGAATTTTGATATCATCAACACTAAAAATCTGATATGCCTGATGAAGCATCCGCCCAGACTGCCAAACTATATCTCTGCCGAAAATGTATATGTGAAACAGAATTTTGAACACTACTGGCTGCATCCGGAATGGAACAAAAGGAAACTGATAAAAATGAATCATAAGGCTTGATGTACAGCGTTCACCGACACGGACTTGCTTTTCTGACATTTATTTGTTTACTTTGTAACTGTCAATTGTTAAAGGGTCTGTAGGCTTTTGACAATAAGGTCAAGGAGAATTTTATGATGAAAAACTATACTATCGCCGTAGCGGGAACGGGGTATGTGGGCCTGTCTATCGCTACTTTGCTGTCGCAGCATCACCGGGTGGTGGCTGTGGACGTGATTCCTGAAAAGGTGGAGAAAATCAATAACCGTATCAGTCCGATACAGGATGAGTATATCGAAAAGTATCTGGCAGAAAAGGAACTGAACCTGACGGCTACGCTCGACGGGGCTTCGGCTTACCGTGAAGCGGACTTCGTGGTGATTGCGGCTCCTACGAACTATGATCCGGTGAAGAATTATTTCGATACATCGCATGTAGAGGAGGTCATCGACCTGGTGCTGGAGGTGAACCCGGACGCGGTGATGGTCATCAAGAGTACCATTCCGGTGGGATACTGCCGGAGCCTGTATGTGAAGTATGCGGAAAAGTTCCGTACCTCTCCTGCCCTGACGGGAAAGAAGTTCAACCTGCTGTTCTCGCCGGAGTTCCTGCGTGAGAGCAAGGCGCTGTACGATAATCTCTACCCCAGCCGTATCATCGTGGGATTCCCGAAATATATAGCGGGACGTGACGAGGAGAACAGGGCGATTCAGGAGATTGCGGGTGAGCATCTGGACGAGAAGGCACACGAGTTTGCTGCCTTGCTTCGGGAAGGGGCTATCAAGGAAAACATCGATACGCTGTTTATGGGACTGAAGGAGGCAGAGGCGGTGAAGCTGTTTGCCAATACGTACCTGGCGCTGCGTGTAAGTTACTTCAACGAACTGGACACGTATGCGGAGGTGAAGGGACTGGATACGCAGGCTATCATTCAGGGTATCTGTCTGGATCCGCGCATCGGCATGCATTATAACAATCCGTCGTTCGGGTACGGAGGTTACTGTCTGCCGAAGGATACGAAGCAGCTCCTGGCCAACTATCAGGATGTGCCGGAGAATCTGATTCAGGCGATTGTGGAGAGTAACCGTACGCGCAAGGATTTCATTGCCGACCAGGTTCTGAAGAAAGCGGGGTATTACGATTATTACAATCACGGGGACTATAATCCGCAGGAGGAAAAGGTTTGTGTCATCGGGGTATACCGCCTTACGATGAAGTCGAACAGCGATAATTTCCGCCAGAGCTCCATTCAGGGGGTGATGAAGCGTATCAAGGCTAAAGGGGCAACCATCATCATCTACGAGCCTACGCTGGAGGACGGAACGACGTTCTTCGGATCGAAGGTGGTAAACAATCTGGAGGAGTTCAAGAAGGAATCGCAGGCTATCATCGCCAACCGCTACGATGCCTGTCTGGACGACGTGAAGGAGAAGGTGTATACAAGGGATATTTTCCGCAGGGACTAACACCGACACTGCACCGGCAACGATGCTTTGTTCCGACGAACAGCAAGACTGAATACTCAATAAAAGACAAACAGAACGAAACAAATATAACAAAAGACAGCATTTATGAAAAGATATTGTCAGACACTCGACCTCTACGACGACAAGGAACTGATAGAGGCTTACGTGGCAGAACATGCGCACGTGTGGGAGGAAGTGAAAGCGGGCATCCGCGAAGTAGGCATCGTAGATATGCAGATTTATATCTACGGCAACCGACTGTTCATGATTATGGATACGACGGATGAGTTTGATATGGAGCGTGACTATGCACGGCTGGCTACTCTGCCCCGTCAGGCGGAATGGGAAGCGCATATGTCCAAGTACCAGAAGGTGCTTCCGGGACAGACTTCGCAGGAAAAATGGAAGCTGATGGAGCGTATCTTCAAGCTTTAATAATGCGTAAATGAACTTTTTTTCGCGGGTTTAAGAAAAAAATCTTTCTTCGGAAGTATCTTTTTTGAAAGAAGAATATAAGTCATAGGAATACATTGTATTACAGATATTTACAAAAGCCGATTCTAAACAGAGAGTCGGCTTTTTTTATGTCCGGAAGGGAATAAAATCGTTTTTTCTGAAAAAAAATCATTTCAGGCATAGGGGTTTTTCAGGGGGGCCGCGTTATGTAGTCGAAATCACTTAGCTAAGTAACCGAAAAATTAG
The DNA here is from genome assembly GCF_037890145.1 of Phocaeicola sp. HCN-6420. Lineage (NCBI taxonomy): Bacteria > Pseudomonadati > Bacteroidota > Bacteroidia > Bacteroidales > Bacteroidaceae > Phocaeicola > Phocaeicola sp. HCN-6420. The sequence continues at coordinate 20 of NZ_JBBKBJ010000005.1, read as the reverse complement.
TATCAACCAATTAAAAAACT
>NZ_JBBKBJ010000004.1:0-182484 GCF_037890145.1 Phocaeicola sp. HCN-6420 | reverse complement strand
AGTCAGATTCGTAATATCCATCGAAGATCTTTGTACCCATTCTCCATTCTCATCAGTATATTTAGAACTGAAAATACCACGTTTATCGAGAATATTATCAGAAGTAGGAGCCTGCGGATCGGCATATTCAAACTGACGTAACAAATTGCCTGTTGCCAACAAGCCCCCCCAGCCACTTACCGTAAATCCGCAAGTCGGATCATCTGGAGTAATGGCTCTCGAAGCCAAGATAATATAAGAAGTTCCTCCCCAAGTCTGAGTCAACGTACCATCAAAACAGATAGGGAATATAATCTCCTTACGCGTATCGGAATTCTGCCCGTTGTCAGCCTTAAACAAGTTTGCATAGTTACCAGCCAACTCATACCCCGCTGCTATAATGCGTTTGCAGGCAGTAATACAATCGGTATATCTGTTCTTACCAGTATAAACTTCCGCATTCAGATACATACGAGCCAGTAACGCATCTACAGCTCCCTGATCGGCTCGTCCATATTCTCCCTGGCGTGCTTCAGGCAAACTACCTCTGATATCATTCAATTCACTTTCAATAAAATTAAAAAGTTCTTCACGTGAAACCTGGCTCGGAGAGTTTGAATAATTGTTTTCTGTAATAAATGGAGGATAACCAAACGCATCCATCAGTATATAATACGCTAAGGCACGGTTAAAACGTGCTTCAGCCGCATACTGGCTTCTCATCTCCTCGGGCGCATTACCCACATTTTTCATAAATTCGTTCACCAGTGAAACAATATACATTCCAAACTGATAAACACCTTCTTCTGCTTCATTCTTTTCATCGGCCCAGGCCAGACAGTTAATGGCGTTACACCAGGCATTAGGCCATATACATTTAGCCTCATCGGTTGAAACTTCCTGCAAATTAAACCATGAACGTAAGATTTGTGAGTTACCCCCATCGATGCCCGATATATCACATGTTCCATTCTTTCCATCTTGGCTATGAAGGGCCCAGATAGAATAAATCTTCATTAAAGCCTTCGTGTAACTTTCAGGATCACTATAGGCTTCTTCTGCAGTAATTACATTTTTATCAAGAGGTTGTACATCCAAATCTCCAACACATCCTGATAGTCCTAACAAACCGGCTGCACACAACGTAAATATATATTTTGTTTTCATAATAAACTGATATTAAAAATTAAGGTTTAATCCAAGGGTATACGTTCTTGAATTCGGCCATAGATTTTCATCAATAGCACTACATTCCGGATCCAGACCTGTATATTTGGTTATTGTAAATACATTCTGTACGCTAAAGCTGATACGTCCAGAAAGTTTCTCCGTAAAGAACTTCTTGAATGAATATCCCAAAGTAATATTATCCATTTTCAAGAACGATGCATTCTCCAGGAAATAATCGCTGGCACGCTGGATACTCTCATTAACCTGTGTAAAGTTTGTACGATAAATGCATTCATCATAATTCCAAAGGTAACCCAAAGAAGGATTGATATTACCAATTGTACTGTTATTGGCTGCAAATGCATTGTATACATAATTTCCAAAGTTGGCGCGCAAATTAAAACCAAGATCCCAATTCTTATAGGTAAACTGTGAACTAAATCCCATAAAGACTTTCGGCATCGGACTCTTATCCGTCATATAACGGTCGGCTTCTGTTATCTGACCGTCTCCATTGCGGTCTACCATCGTATTCTGTATCGGATTTCCGTCTACATCATACGCCTGTTGATAAAGCCAGAATGTAGAAGGCTGGCTTCCCACCTGGTGCTTCTGTAGTACTGCTCCATTATCATACGAAGCACTTCCGGCATTAATACCCGGGTAAGAAGGATTATAGGACGCTGTCAACTGAGTGATTTCACTGGTATTCCACGTTACATTGTATCCTAAATCCCAGCTAAAATCCTTAGTCTGAACTGCTACGGCATTGATATTAAACTCAACACCTTTATTCTTCATCTTACCGACATTGGCTGTAATTTCATTCGTAAAATTGGTACCAGCAGGTGCACTTACCGTATTCAACAAATCTTTTGTATGTTTCTGATAATACTCAATGGTACCATTGATACGATTATTCAAGAAACCAAAATCAATACCCACATTATACGTAGTGGTCTGCTCCCACTTCAAATCAGGACTATATCCTTGCGGTTTCAATAAAGAATTACCCAGATAGGTACTATTCGGATTTGCATTAAACTTATAAGTAGTCAGATACAAATAGTCACTGATTTCCTGCTGACCCGTAATACCATATCCTAATCGTAATTTCAAATTAGAAAGCACATCTGTCGTCTTCTTCATAAACGGCTCGTTAATAATGCTCCATGCAAATGCAACAGACGGGAACATACCCCAACGATTATTCTCACTGAAACGAGAAGAGCCATCACGACGGAGTGTAGCAGTAAGCAAATAACGATCCATCAAATTATAATTCAAACGACCGAAGAAAGAAACCAAATAGTTTTCATAAGGTGCTGCATAATCACCATCTTTATAATAACGCTGTTCGGTTTCATTGTAAGTCCATCCATTGATATCTTTCTCACTCTCGGGCATGACATTAGACATGTTCGGAGAGAAATCCTTATAATAGAAATGTTGCCATGAATATCCAGCCATCACATCGATATGGCTTTTGATAGACTTAATATCCTTTACATAGTTCAAATAGAAATCTAACAAGTGATTACGACGCAAGTTATTCCACGTATTTCCTGAACCATATCCTGGGAAATTACTATCTTTTGCAGCCATAAAAGAACCAGCATTTGTAAAATTACTACCTGTTGCTTTAGCGACATCGTAACCCAGATTAAGATTTGCATGCAAATCTTCCAGTCCATGGATTTTATAATCCAACTGAATATTACCAATACTTCTCTTAGTTGTACCATGATTATCACGATCGAACAACAAACTTAACGGATTGGTTGCAGCTTGTGTATTAGGACTATATACAGTACTTCCACTTGTATCCTGCGATACAGCAGTCCAGTTCCAATATCCATTATAGCCATGATAGTCATCGGCATAAACAGGCTTAGTAGGATCATAAAAAGCAGCAGCCCCTACAGCTCCCGAATCGGCAAACCGAGTCTTATTGATAGAGCCTTTTACATTAATATCAACACTCAAATGATCATTAAAGAATTTCGGACTTAAATTGATCGCTCCCGTATAACGGTCGTATTTTGAAGTCTTCAGAGTACCTTTTTCTGTATTGTATCCCAATGAAACACGGAACGGAAGAAAACCAGCTTTTCCAGAAATTGATATGTTCTGGTCTGTACTCAAACCTGTCTGGAAGATTTCATTCTGCCAGTCTGTACTCTGGTCAGGGTACTGATTCAATATCTGTGAGATATAGGCTCCGTTCGTTGTATTTTCCGGATAAATACTCGTTAAAGTCGCACGTAGCTCATCTCCACTCAAGTTATTGATACGCTTATATGGATCTTTAGCTGTATAAGTACTATTATAAGCAACCTTAATTTTACCCTGAGTACCTTTCTTAGTTGTAATGATAATCACTCCATTTGATGCTCGCGAACCATAAATCGCAGTAGCAGAAGCATCCTTCAATACCGTAAATGTTTCAATATCATTCGGGTTTATAGTAGAAAGTCCATTGGATACTCCAGGAGCAGCCGAATTGGAAACAGGAACTCCATCAATCACAATCAACGGATCATTGCTGGCGTTCAAAGACGCTCCACTACGGATACGCATCGTCTGTCCGGCTCCAGGTTCACCACTACCCTGCTGTACATACAATCCAGGTACCTTGCCCTGCATCAATTCTTGTGCAGACGTTACAGCTCCACGATTCATTTCTTCTGCTTTTACCGCCACAACAGAACCACTTAAATCGCTTTTCTTTACCGATCCATAGCCAATTACAACAACATCTTCCAATACTTCAGAATCATCCTGCAACACCACATTCATGGTAGTAGCTGCCGGTAATTCTTGAGTTTTATAACCAATAAACGAGATAACAATAATATCTCCCTGCTTTGCATTTAAAACAAAATTTCCATCAAAATCAGTAATGGTACCATTAGTTGTACCTTTTACAATGACATTAGCACCAATAACGACTTCACCAAGACGATCTTTTACAGATCCCTTTATTGCAATTTCCTGAGCAAACACTTGTACAGAAAGTAACATTCCCACAAGCCATAGCAAGAAGAATCTGCCACGTGGTTTCATTGTTTTCATTTTCATATTATTAATTTAAGTATTATATTATCACAGCATTTATTGTATCAGCACCTATTGAAACTTCTAAAAAACAATCTATTACATTTACATTATCAAAAAAAATATACGAAAGGCTACGTTCAAGGAAAGTTTTCCTTGAACGCTTGTTTACATAATAAATATTACTTGATTTCTTTGATTGAAATAGCGTAACCGCCTCCAATACCTGCTTTCAGAGTTATTTTACTCTTGTTTGTGACTTTTTTCTTTGTTATGGTATACGCCTGAGGATTTTTATCCCAGCTTGCATCCTTGGCATCAGCATAAATAGTTGCTTCATATTTCTTGTCAGGATTGAGGAAGTCGAATGACAATTTAGAAACGTGACCGTTATAACCTGCCGTACATCCTACATACCAGTCGTTTGTATTCTTTGCGCGACGAGCAATGGTTATGTATTCTCCCGGTTCTGCCTCCAGGTACTTAGACTCATCCCAGTCGACAGCCACATCTTTGATAAACTGGAAAGCATCCATAAAACGTTCATAGTTTTCAGGAACATCAGCAGCCATCTGCAACGGACTATACATGGTTACATACAATGCCAGCTGACGTGCAAGCGTTGTACGAGCATGAGATTTATTATTCGGATTCATCTTACTGCAATCCGGTTCAAAGATACCCGGTGTATAATCCATCGGACCACCGATAAGACGAGTAAACGGCAAAATCGTTGTGTGATTTACATTGTTACCACCGAAAGACTCATATTCAGTTCCACGAGCCGATTCATTGCCAATCAGATTCGGATAAGTACGGCAAAGTCCTGTGGGACGTACAGCTTCGTGAGCATTGACCATAATCTTGTAATCAGCAGCTTTCTTTACGGCATACAGATAATGATCGACCATCCATTGTCCGTAGTGATGTTCTCCGCGAGGAATAATATCACCCACATATCCACTCTTCACTGCATGGTAACCATTATCTACCATAAACTGGTAAGCCTTATCCATATGACGTTCATAATTGCGTACAGAGGCAGAAGTTTCATGATGCATAATCATTTCTACACCCTTGCTTGCAGCATAACGATGCACTTCTTCTACATCAAAATCAGGATACGGAGTTACAAAGTCGAACACATAATCCTTACTCTTGCCAAACCAGTCTTCCCATCCTTGATTCCAGCCTTCCACCAAGACAGCATCGAAACCATTTGCAGCAGCAAAGTCGATATAACGCTTTACATTAGCCGTATTGGCAGAATGTTTTCCATTCGGTTTTGTTTTTGAGTAATCTGTTTCGCCCAGTTTCACACTCGAAAGTTCATCTGTATAGGCCCATGTACCTTTATTGGTAATCATATCCCACCAGATTCCGATATATTTTACCGGATGAATCCATGAGGTATCTTCTATCTTACAAGGCTCATTCAGGTTCAGTGTAATTCGAGAAGCCAGAATGTTACGGGCATCATCGCTTACGATAATCGTACGCCAAGGCGAAGTACACGGAGTCTGCATATAGCCCTTATCCCCTTTTGCATCAGGAGTCAGCCATGATTCAAAAATCAGATTCTTGTCATCCAAATTCAAGCTCATGCAAGAATAATCTTTCAAAGCAGCTTCATGCAAGTTAATATAAAGTCCGTCGTCAGTCTTCATCATCAGAGCTGTCTGAACACCAGTCTGAGAGAATACATATTGTGAAGAGTTCTCGGTGACAGCCGCATTCATCTTTCCCCGAATTTCAGACAAGCGAGAAGTAGTATAATCGTACTCCTGTGTATCATAATCTCCCGGAATCCAGAAAGCCGTATGGTCACCCGTCATAGCAAACTGAGTATGCTCTTCCTTTATCACAAAATAGTTCAGATTTTTCTGCTGAGGAAACTCATAGCGGAAGCCTAAGCCATCATTAAACAAGCGGAAACGAATGACGATATAACGGTCATTTTCCGGCTGGTCGAGAGTCACCTCCAACTCATTATAATGATTACGGATTTCACTTTCCTCTCCCCATACCGGGCGCCAGACTTCATCGAAAGTAGAAGTACGCGTATCTTTAATCTTAAATCCAGTCATGAGATTTGTTTTTTCATCCACGCGTTCCTTATCTTTCCGCTCTGTCCACTCAAATCCGATTCTCTTTTCAGGATCTTCTCTTTTCAGTTCAAGTCCAAGCGTACTGGGCTTAATAACAGCTTTATCTTTAAAGAAAAGCTCATATACAGGAGCCCCGTTACTATTCAAACTAAAATTCATTTTTAAATTGCCATCTGGTGATGTTAGATTTTGTGCATGCATTGCAAATGCGCAACAGCACATAGCTACAAAGGCAAAGGTTCTTTTTATGTTCATAGCTTTAAGGTTTTGATTAATAAATTGCTCAAAAACAAAATTAGATATCATAATACGCTTATATTTTCTTCATACGAAAAATACAAATATGTCAAAATATCAATGCACTACATATCAACGATTTATCATTTAAACAGGTAAGAATAAATATAAACCATTTATAAACAGAATATCAAGATTTCACGTCCTTTCAAAGATAATTTCTCTGTTAAATCCACCTTTTTTCCACTTAGAAAATCCGTACATTCCGATTGAGGTAATACCTCCCGATAAGATTCAAGGTTCAATTCCTGCGGAGCATCCGTTCCATTCATTACAACAACAACAGACTTGCCATTGTACGTACGTTGATATACATAAGTACCCTGACTGATGGAATAATGTTTTAATGTACCATGGGCAAGCACCTCATTTCCCTTACGCCAGTTTAATAACTTACGGGTAAATTCGAAAGCCTCATTCTGCAAAGTGGTACGTCCTTCAGGAACAAAGCAATTCACTTTATCTCCTTGCCATCCTCCGGGAAAATCTTTCCGCAACTCTCCGTCACCATTACCCTTATCACCCGTCATCAAGATTTCAGTTCCATAATATATCTGCGGTATACCACGCGTAGTCAGCAAAAAAGTCATTGCTTGTTTATAGCGTGTCAGGTTACGAGCCTTTTCATCAGTCGTTGTAAAACGAGAGGTATCATGGTTATCGAAGAATACCAGCAGGTTCATCGGATCGGCATATACGATATCCTGTGTCAGATAGTCGTACAACTTATACAGTCCTCCTCCCCATTCTCCAGTTTCTTCATCGAATGCCTGATTCATCAGACTTTGCAATGGAAAATCCATAACTGTCGGCAAGTTAGAATTTCTTGGAGCAGCCAATTTACTATCCTTTTGCCAGTAAGAAACCAGCACATTACTGTTCAACCATGTTTCACCCACAATATTGAAATAAGGATATTCTTCAAGTACTTCCTTACACCATTCGCTCATAAAGTCGAAATCGGCATACGGATGCGTATCCTGACGGATTCCATTGATTCCTGCATATTCAATCCACCAGATGCTATTCTGGATAAGATAACGTGCAACGTGACGATTACGCTGGTTCCAGTCAGGCATAACCGAAGTAAACCATCCATCCGTCGCAATCTTACGTTCATAATCACTGGCATGTATATCCATCACACTGGCAGTCTTGAATGAAGTCTGCACATATTCCGAATGAAAATTAAACCACTCTTTCGAAGGCTTATCTTTAAACAAATAGTTTTCACTGCCACAATGGTTAAAAATCATATCCATCACCACCTTCAATCCCTTCTGATGTGCCTTGTCAACCAGTGTTTTAAATTCTTCATTACTTCCCAGACGGCGGTCTATCTGATAATAATCCGTAATGGCATAACCATGATACGATCCGTCTTTCATATCATTTTCCTGAGTAGGATTCAACCAGATTGCTGTTACCCCCAAGTCGGAAATATAATCCAGATGGTCGGAAATACCCTGCAAGTCGCCTCCATGACGAGCAAACGAATCAGTACGATCGACTTTACTTTCCAGCATCCCCTCAATAATATCATTGTCCGGATTTCCATTGGCAAAACGGTCGGGCATAATCAAGTAAAGAACATCCTCCGAAGTAAATCCCTTTATATCATCTCCCTTATGTATACGCTTTTTTAGCTCATAAGGAATCGTCTGTGTTTTTTTCCCTTCCTTCAACAATATATTAAAGGTCTGTGCTTTTGCCTCCGACAAATCCAGATAAAGCAACAAGTAATTCGGATTATCCTGCTTTACCACTTCTTTCAGGATAATTCCTTTTCCAGACAGCGTCACATCACAAGAAGCAATATGATCACCATATAATAAAATCTGTAGTTCAGGATTTTTCATTTCGGCCCACCAATACGCAGGAGCAACCTTATGAATCTTTACAGCCCCATTCGCACGACAAATTCCGAAAAGACTAAAGACAGCCATAAATAAAAGCCATATCTGTTTCATGATATTTAAGATTAATATGATTTAAAATGTTTTTCAATGCAAAAGTATACCTCTGTTAATTTTTTTGTTATATTTGGAATTAAAATATAAATGTCTTATCAAAGTAAATTACTGAAAATAAGAATCTTGTTATCAACATAACATACCAATAATATAAACGGATTTAACTTTTGTTCTTGCATTATTACTTGGTAAAAACATACAATAAATAACAATGAAACAAAATATGCTCAGAATCAAATACAGATTTTTCTGGTTGCTGGCTGGAATGATTTTATTCATTTTGCCTGCTAAAGCAGAAGAGTTATCCCACGAAAAGGTATTGGAGCAGCTTGATGAGGTTATCTCGCAGAAAGCACTATATCGTACAGAACGTGAAAGAACTCTCTATCAGCTTAAACAACGCCTTTATTACGCCACAACCGAAAAGGATAAATACGAACTTTCCAATGAATTATTCGGGCTGTATTTACACTATCAGGCGGATTCCGCCTCTCATTATATAAACAAAAAGGCAGAATACGCTGCACTGCTGAACAAACCGGAATTATACAATGAAATAATTATCAACCGGGCAGAAGTAATGGGAGTTATGGGAATGTATAGTGAAGCATTAACCGAATTACAAAAAATACAACCAGAACAGTTGGGCAAGAAAAATCTGACATATTATTATTTTACTCTGCGCACATGTTATGGATGGCTGGCCGATTATACCGTAGACCGTAAAGCTAAACAAAAATACCTGCAACTGACAGATCAATATCGTGATTCGATAATGAATAATATAGATTCCTGCATAGACCGCAACATTGTTCTATCCGAACGATTCATACTCTCTTCGCATCCCGACAAAGCAATTCCAATGTTAAACCAAATGCTTACCACTTCCCTCGACATGAAGCAGAAAGCATATGTAAACTATACGCTGTCACTGGCATACGAAGCAAAGAATGAAATCGATATGCAAATCTATTATCTGGCACAAACTGCCATCATCGATTTAAGTATGCCAGTCAGAGAATATGCTTCGCTGCAAAAACTGGCACGACTCCTTTACCGACATGGAGATTTGAAAAGAGCATACAGCTACCTAAGCTGCTCTATGGAAGATGCAGTGGCTTGCAATGCCCGACTACGTTTTGCGGAAGTTACAGAGTTTTATCCGATTATTGATCATGCATATTCGCAAAAAGAAGCGCAAGAAAAAAGAATGGTTGTCATACTTCTGGTATGTATGGGTGTACTGGCTATCCTACTGATCATACTGGCTTTATACTTATATTACGGATTAAAGAAACTGTCGGTTATGCGAAAGAACCTGTACATATCCAACAAAGAGTTGCAGGCAGCCAATATGAATCTGGCACAGACCGGTAAAATCAAGGAAGTATATATAGCCCGTTACCTGGACCGCTGTGTCAGCTATCTGGACAAACTTGAACAATATCGCCGTTCGCTCGAAAAACTGGCAATGGCTTCACGCATCGACGACCTGTTCAAAGCTATACGCTCTGAACAATTCCTGCGCGACGAACGGAAAAATTTCTACAATGAATTCGACAAATCGTTTTTAGAGTTGTTCCCCAACTTCATTACCGATTTCAATAATCTGCTGAACGATGAAGGGAAAATATATCCCAAGCCCGGTGAAATACTCAATACGGAACTTCGTATTTTTGCCTTAATACGCCTGGGAGTAACCGACGCCAACCGTATCGCTCATTTCCTTGGATACTCACTGGCTACGGTTTATAACTACCGAAGCAAAATACGCAATAAGGCAAAAGGTGACAAAGATAACTTCGAACAAATGGTGATGGGGTTATAACCAACATCAACAAACCGAAATCCAATCATTCAGAACATCCTAAAAAAGAAACTGTTTCTCAAAAATATTCAATTCTTTTGAGAAACAGTTTCCATAATGCTCCGGATAACTTTTAAAAGCTCAATCCAGCTACAAAGTAAAATCCCTCAGTAGAAGGATTCCATATCGCCTTTGCAAACAAAGGCAACGACCAGTTTTTAGTAATCTTTATTTCCTTGGCAGCTTCGACAGCCACTTCGCATACAGCAAAACCATTTATCATTTCCTTTGAATAACTGGAGTTTTCTCCACCCGTATAAAAATCATTTTCCCAAGGAGTTGCTCCAATCTCTACATTCCAGTCCAGACCGCCCAATACAAAAGGAACCGCAACCGAACAGTAAGAAGCGTAAGCCTTGCTGCCATCTGCCTTATAGCCAATATATCCGGCAAAGTTTGTAAACCAGTTTACGGCAAGAATTCCGAAATCATATCCTACCTGAGCTTCAAAAGTATGGCTGGTATTATGAGCGCCATAGTGAAAATATCCCGGTCCGCCGCTGATCCAATAATCTGTAACCGAAACGCTAAAACCTTTTACTTCATAACCCAACGTCAAGTCAAATTCTTTTGTATCATCTTTGTCGAATCCAACCGTTCCCCATCCCGTCAAGGAAAGTCCTTTATAAGCCAATGATACTTCCGGCTGAACGCTTACATTTCCTAAATCCTGACCACGCCAGACATAACCACTCACCAAATCCATACCGACGCCCGCCTCTACCTTGTCTTGCGCCTTTACCTTAACAGGGCATAAGACAAGCATTACGAACACCCATAACATCACCTTTCGGATCACTTTCATCATCATAATTTGCATCTGTCAATAACTATTTAATAAAACGGATGCAAAGTTAGAAAATAAAATCGCCCGAACCGCATCAAATGCCTTATCACTCTTACTTTTATCCCCCTAATTCTGCTTTTCTTCTTTTTCCCTGTTCCGGTAAATACTCTTTATCAAATTGCAAGCCATAGGCAAATCAATGCTTCCCGTGTTTATCATCAGGTTATAATGATGCGGCTCGCCCCATTTTTCTCCTGTATAATATTCATAATGAGCAATACGGTTATGGTTGATCCGCCTGATTTCCGTTTCAGCCTTATCTGCCGCAATGCCATATTCCTGCACGCAACGTGCGCATGCACCCTTCAAATCGGAATAACAGAAAACCTTAATCAGATTTGGATAATTCTTCAAAACAAAATCGGCACACCTGCCCACAATGATACACGATTCCTTTTCAGCCAGTTCTTCGATAATCTTACTTTCTGCAACAAACAATACATCATCCGACGAAAGGCTGCGTTCCAATGCCTGCTCGCTACTTTTACCTAAAATACATTTCAGCCAGAAAGAAGGAATAGACTGCTCGTTTTTCTTGATATATTGTTCGTCTATGCCACTCTTTTGTGCCACCAGATGAATAAACTCCTTATCATACAGCTTAATTCCCAACTCCTTGGACAGCATTTCACCCAGCAAATGTCCTCCACTTCCATACTCCCTTGCAATAGTAATGATAACATGCTGTGCATTCTTCAGAGTAACCGTAACCTTACCAGCCCCTTCATTAATCCATTTATCGAAACAACGGTAGTAAGGACTGATAAAATGTACGATCGGTCCAACCAGCAAAGCTGCGGCTACCGTTCCTTCACGCACCCCATAGATGCCCGACAGGAAACACAAAGACAGCACGCATGCGATACAGACCAGCGTAATATCGAAACACAACTTTACATAGCCAAACTCACCGTGAAAGCGTTTAGATATGACACGGACAAAATACTCCCCAGCCATCATTGCCACATCGGCCTTTACCTCCAGCGTAATTCCCGCCGCCAATACCACACATCCTACAAGCAAGTAAGCAATCTGGCTTATATACGTCACAGGCTCCACCCAATAAAGCATGTTCATACACACATCGATAAACGTACCGAAACACAAAGAAATCGGTATCTGAAGTAAAAACATCCGCAAGTCGTCTTTCAGTTCCCGCCACGTCATAAAAGGAAGTTCGAGAAGTACGAACAAAAGATTCAGGGCAATTGTCCACTGCCCTATGGTAAGTGGAGTAAACATACTCAGCACATAGGTAACACTCGTAATTGGAGATGTACCCAGCAAAGCCTTCGTTATAAGGGCGATACCCATGGCATTGACAAACAAGGAAACGGCAAACAAACCATACCGTCTATACATGAATTTATTCATAAAGCCTTCTATTGATTGGCGCAAAGTTCATGCTATTTTTTTTATTTCCATTCATAAAAGAATAACTGTTGTTGGTTAAAAACGAAACAAATCTTATTTTTGTAAAGAAAAAACCTTTTTATGAAATTATTTGATCCTGACAAAAACGGTTTCCCTGTTTCCGGTGAAGAAAATCCTCCTTATCATGTTGTAAAATGTTCTTTTGAGAAAGAGGGATCTGTCGTTTTGAAAAAAGGATTCTTTATTATTTTAGTTGCAAACGGAACAGCGTTGTTATCGAACAACAACGACAGTCACCTTATTCGGAAAAACGATCTGATCATACTGACTCCAAGTATGACCAACACCCTGCACGAGAAAAGTTCCGATTTTGCCATGACGTGCATTTATATCTATCCTGATTATTTCGATACGCTCTCGGACGGACAGGCAATGTATCATCAACTGGCCAGATTTATCAACAAATACAATATTCCAGCACTTCATCTGGAAACGGACACATTCTGCTATCTGCAACAAACAGCCGAGTTGTTCTCGGACAAACTGAAATGCTTCCGGATTTACCAAAACAGCATTACCAGTCATCTGTGCAATTTCCTATTATTGCAAATAGCCGACATTCTTTACCGGAATACCCAAAATGCTTCGGTCTGCATCAAGCGTACGGACGAGATATTCCGTAATTTCAAGAAATTACTCATCAACAATTACAAAAGACACCATGATATTCTGTTTTATGCCAACAAACTGAATATATCGACCACTTACCTTTCTCGTATCGTAAAACGTACAACCGGACGCACGGTACGCTTTCATGTATCGGAACTGCTCTGTGCAGAGGCAAGACGCCTGCTCGAAAGTACGGATATGGGAATAAAGGAGATAGCCGATAACCTCGGCTTTTCCGACCAGTCTGTCTTCGGCAAATTCTTCGTCAAGATGACAGGAGTTTCTCCACTCAAGTACAGGAAAAGATGAAAATCCTGAGAAATATAGAAAAAGGAAAAGAGCCAAGCATCTGATTACTCATTCTGCTTAGCTCTTTTCCTGGTACCCAGACCCGGTACAAGCCATAGAAATAATAGGAAAACAAAAGAATTTATTTTCCTTATTATCAGTTATTTGCATATTTCCTATTTTCTCCATTTTTGCCCTATTTTGCCCGTTTTCTGTTATTCAGTACACTTTTAGTACACTTTGAAATCTCATTTTCTTTTGTACCTTTGCAATATCGGAAAACAAAAGAAAATCAACTATTTAGTGTAATTACCCGGTTACGGTACCTAAATCGGGATAAAACCTCTAAACAATGGCAAAGTTAGAAAATAAAACGAAAGAGAACCCCAAGTTGGAGCAAAATAAGCTCTCGGACGGTAGAATAAGCCTTTACTTAGAGTATTATTTAGGTAGAGAGGAAAAGCCCGTATTGGATGAAAACGGTAATCAGGTGTATTACGATAGTGGGAAAATGCAAGGCAAGCCCAAGTTTGCAGTAAAGCATAACAGGCGAAAAGAAAACCTTAGCCTGTATCTGATAGACAAACCCCGTACTCCTGCGGAACGGCAACAGAACAAGGAAACTTTGGAACTCGCCATGCGCATACGTGCAGAGCGTGAACAGGAGTTTAAAGAAAGCATGTTGGGTTACCGCTTAAAGAAAGACAGGGCTGTTAATTTCTTGGACTACTTTCAAGCCTATATCAATAGCTATACCAAGAAAGATATTCGCATGGTGCAAATTGCGCTTAGCCGTTTTAAGGACTTCTTAAAAGAGCAATACCCCATGAATGAGTTTAGTATCAAACCGGAACTTATCACCAAAGAAATGATGGAGCAGTTTGTAGCCTATTTGCAATCCCGAAGTGTGGGTGAAGGTGCTAAAAGCATTTACCAGCGTTTCAAGAAAGTTATTCGATATGCGATTGACCATGATGTAATGTTGAAAGACCCATGTAAAAGTGTTACCTGTAAAGTGGATAGCCAAATGCTTCGAAAAGATGTGCTTTCTCCCGAAGAAATACAAAAGCTGATAGCTTGTCATTATGACAACGAAACCCCCACAATCAGACGAGCGTTTATCTTTTGTCTGTATTGCGGTCTGCGCTTCTGTGATGTAAAAGACCTTACTTATAAAAATGTGGATTATGCCAACCGATTATTGAAATTCGAGCAAAGCAAGACCAAGGGACATTCAGCCAGTAGCGGTGTGGTTATCCCCTTGAATGACGGTCTATTATCCATTATTGGCGAAGCTCCGGCAGATAAGAACTGTTTGATATTCGATTTGCCTACATACGAAAGCTGCTGCAAATCAGTAAAACGTTGGGTAAAGAGAGCCGGAATAGACAAGCATATAAGCTGGCATTGCGCCCGCCATTCGTTTGCCGTGAACATTCTGAACAATGGGGCAAATATCAAGACGGTAGCCAGTCTTTTAGGACATAGCGGATTGAAGCATACCGAGAAATACACCCGTGCCGTGGATAAATTGAAAGAGGAAGCAATAAACAGCCTACCCGAACTAAAGTTTTAACCACAAAAGACTTATCTTTGTAACTATGGACTTTGAAGCATTAGTAAAACATATCTGTACGATACAGAACACGTTGCAGGCACAAGCCGCACACGCTGTAAACCTTGCACTTACTTCCCGTAACTGGCTTATGGGGTGCTATATCGTAGAGTTTGAGCAGAACGGAGAAGACCGTGCCGCATACGGTGAACAACTGTTGAAAAAGCTGGAACAACGGCTGAAAACAAAAGGTCTGAATGAACGTAGATTCCGTGAATTTAGGCGGCTGTACCTTGTTTATCCACAACTGAAAAAACCTGTTACACAATACATTGCATCACAAATTCAAATTCGGCAGTCATTGACCGCCGAATTCACTGAACCAATTCGGCGGTTGGTGACCGCCGAATCTGAAAATGGCGTTTGGAAGCTATCAACAGAATACCCACAAACCGAAACATGGATGATTCCAGCTGATAGATTATTCAACAGATTATCTTCCACCCATTTAAATTCTATATCGGGAATTGAGAACCCGGTAAAACGTGCTTTCTATGAAATGGAAACTATTCGTGGCTGCTGGTCTGTAAAAGAGTTAGAGCGGCAAATCGCATCTTTATATTACGAACGTAGCGGACTATCTAAAAACAAAGAAGCCCTCTCCGCTTTAGTCCAGCAACAAGCAACCTTATTGCAACCCAAAGATGTTATCAACACCCCTGTTACTTTAGAGTTCTTAGGATTGAATGAACGAGCCTTAGTAACAGAAAACGACTTGGAGCAATCCATTCTTGATAACCTGCAACACTTCTTGTTGGAGATGGGACATGGTTTCTGCTTTGAAGCCCGGCAAAAACGTATCTTGATTGATGAAGATTATTTCTTTGCCGACCTCGTATTCTATCACCGCATTTTGAAGTGCCATATCATTGTGGAATTGAAGATAGACAAATTTCGCCATGAATACGCTTCGCAACTAAATATGTACCTTAACTACTTTAAAGCGGAAGTGATGCAGCCGGATGATAATCCGCCTATCGGTATTCTGCTTTGCACAGAAAAGGGAGATACATTGGTTAAGTATGCCACTGCCGGATTAGACCCGAATATCTTCGTACAGAAGTACATGATAGAACTTCCAAGCGAGGAAGAAATAAAGGAGTTCATTGCTTCCTCAAATTACTAACCTATCATAAAAAGTAATACTGGCGAAAAGAAGAATACTGTTTTTCTTTTCGCCAGCAACATATAATCTGCCGACAAAAAATAGGTTTAGTCCGTTTTGGATATATAAACAAAGGTATGAACTAAACTTGTAAATGTACTGATTTTTACTTGAATATTAAAAGTTAATTTATTCAAATACAGGAAGAAATAAATTATTTAATACGCTATTCTATTACTCATTTACATTATATTTGGATGTTGTTTATATAATTGGTTGAATGAAATATTTTCTATCCATATTATTTATATTTTCTCTCAATCTTGTCAGCCCACTTTTAGCCCAAGACAAGAATTCGGCAGATATGTCTGCTTTATTAGAGAATAAAATATGGAAAGTGCAACTTCCCAAAGACAAACACTATGCTATGGAAATGGAATTCCGCAGCGCTGGATGGAAACAGACCTTTCTATATGATGAAAAACAAACTGAAATATGCGATTCTTACTCTTTGCATGGAGATACAATAAAATCTTTTCAAAAGAATTACATTATTCAAGAACTGACAGATAGTACGTTGGTTCTCCAATATCTGCCGGAAAGTTTGACAATCGGAGTTACACCTGTCAGATGTACAACAGATAACAGTGTTCAAGGACAAAGGCAGAACGAAGAACGCTTGGATAGTATTTGGCGTAAAGAGGATATTTGGAATAAAGGTGTTGCTAAAATAACCGGAGAACCAATTAAAGATTTATCCACGATAGAACCTCCCCGATGGGCGGTATGGGATTACGATTTGACAAAATACTATGTTTCCCAAATGAAATACCCAGAAGAGTTGCTAAAAAAGAATGTGGCAGGTTATTCCGTAGTGATGTTTGCTCTTGACACATTAGGGCTACCACGCTGGAATACCATTTTGACGACCATCCATGAAGATTTTGACAAAGAGGTCATCAGACTGACCAAAGAGCTTCCACACTGCCTGCCTTGCAGGAACAAAAACGGCAAACGAATGGAGTGTCTTTATACGGTATATGTCCCTTTCCTGCCCCAACATTATAGGGATAGGGTAAAGGCGGACAGCGTTAGGGAAGAAGAATTGAAACAAAGTTTTGTGGAATGGGAAGCTGTGTCTTATTTTGAAAAAGCAAATCCGTATGCAATTACCAACTACATTAATGAACGCCTAACATACGATTCCAATCTATTAAACGGTAAAAAAGAAATCAAAGGGATTTATACGATACGCATTGATTCTTACGGAGAAATAATAAAGGTAGAGACCTTACGAGGTTGTGGCATACAAGAATGGGACAACCAAGTATTGCAAATCATAAAAGGTATGCCACGGTGGACTCCTACCATCAATTTTCATGGTAAAGGTGAATATCGGAACTCTGTTTGGACTGTACCTGTTTTATTCAAGAATGATAGTCCAACAAAAAATGAAGTTAATAACTATAATTGGCTTATCAAAACTCTAAGCAAATCATGTAAGTATCCACCTAAATTACAGAAAAAGAATCGAGAAGGGATGGTCTATGTTACATATAAATTAGATGGTAACGGATATATTACCAACCCCCAAGTTATTTCGTGTAACAACCGAAAATTCAAAAGAGCTGCACTAAATGCATTCAATGCTGTAACGGGTATTTCTATAACTTTACCAGCCCCAAAGGACACTCTTGTTTTTCAATTTAAATTGGATAGACCGACAACTCCTATCAACCCTCATACTGATGTTTTGATAATCGGCTACAGTTCTTGTGACACTCCAATTCTGATGCGATATGACGCCACACTGACTGCCCATACCACAGAGCCTTATTTGGAGGTGGGTGTTCCGGTCTGTTATCTGAATGAACGGGGCGATACCATTGTGCCATACGGCAAGTACAGATACTGTCAAACAGATACTATCAAAAAAATAGGTTTTGTTTATGAGAACAAGCCAAAGGACGCTCGAATAATCTGCATCAATGATGCGGGCAAAGAACTTTTCTATGTATTCAAATATGATAATGGTCCCGACTACATACAAGAAGGGCTTTTCCGTATAATGGACGAGGATGGATTGGTAGGTTTTGCCGATTCATTGGGTAATGTAATAATTGAACCTCAATTTAAGTTTGCCTACCCATTTAAAGGAGGAAAAGCCAAAGCAACTTTAAAAGGTGAACGAAAGGTAGTTCCTGAATCAGACGGAGAAAAACATTATTGGGAAAGCGAAACTTGGTTTTATATAGATAAGAAAAACAGGCGTTTAACTGATTAAAAACAAATAAATACCTAACCATCATGAAAACAAAACTATTTTTATCCGCTATTGTCTTCTTTATGGTTCTAACTGCGCAAGCGCAAGAAGTTAATGAACACTACATTGAAGTGACAGGTACATCGGAAATAGAAATCATGCCGGACAAAATTCACTACATCATTGAAATTCGTGAATACTTCGAGGAAGAATTTGATGGAAAGTCTAAGCCCGAAGAGTATCACACCAAAGTGCCATTGTCACAAATAGAACAAGGATTGCGAAAGAAACTTTCCGAAGTAGGTATTACGCAAGATGTAATCCGTACACAAGAGATTGGCGATTATTGGCGAAAGCAAGGACAGGATTTTTTAATATCCAAGCAATTTGATATTACACTGACTGATTTCAAACAGATAGATGAAATAATCAAGCACATAGATACGAAAGGCATTAATACGATGCGCATCGGTGAATTGGAAAATAAAGATATGTTGGCATATCACCAAAAAGGAAAGATAGAAGCACTAAAAGCTGCACAGCGAAAAGCTACTTATTTGGTTGAAGCCTTGGGTAAAAGATTAGGCAATGTCATACGCATTGTGGAAAAAGATAGCGGTAATGCTTTTCCGATAGCGCAAAGCAATGTCCTATCATCGAATGTTGCCTCATTCGACAATTTCCGTACCATTAAAAAGGACTATTCCATGCTGGTGCGTTTTGAAATTGTTGATTAGTAAGCTAAGCACAAAATTACATATCAAAAACGAAATAGCTGGAGTAAGAAAGTTTTCATTTCATCACTCCAGCTTTACTTCGTTTATGGTTTACCCAACTTATCGGCTTCTTTCTTTAGCTGTTCGGCTTGCTCGTTCAACAGCCTTGCACGTTCCAATGCTTCCGCCTGTTTCTTGCTGCGATATTCAAAATCTATCACAGAATCGGTCAGAATTTGAATGAAATCATTATCCCTCTGCCAGTTGAATTTGGTTTCCAGTATATCAAGGACTTCTCCGTTTGCCCAACCCTGCATCAGCAAAAAACGGTATTTCATATCATTGTCCTGTAACTGCTGCATCCGTGTAGCCAAACGGATATTTAACCATATGGAAGCGGAACAGAGAACCAGCACTGCCGAAAAAATAAACAATCCCGGACGAATCCAAGAAGTAACCTTGTTGTAAATCCGTTGATAGAACGGCAAGGGGGCAACTTCCTCTTTATCCGTCTTGTAGGAATTCAAGGTATCAACCATTATTTTAAAATTACGATAGATTTCCAATGATATTCTCTTGGTGTCCTCGATGTGCTGCTGCTGACCTTGCATCCTGTTCCGTACATCGTCAAGTTGACTTTGGATAGTCTGCAACTTCTCCACAGGAACAGCCGGATTACTATGCAGCCTCGACAATGCCTGTTCAATCGCTCCAAACCGTTCGAGAGTTTCCTCCCGGCTGGCTGGCGTTACCTGCGCTTCCAACTTCTCTTTCAGTTCTGTTACCATAGAGAGAAGCCCCTCTAAAATCAAGTTGTCTTCCATGTCTTTACAATTTAAGTCGTTTTTTCTTTTTCTTCTTCTTTCTCAAATTCAAGTTCGGCTCTTCATCCACCGGGGACGGTGATGCAAAAAACAGACCGAGCGAACCGCTTATAAACGGACTTTCTGCGTTACTCCGTGTGGGTATTTGTTCCCGGATGGGTGCGAAAGCTGTTTGCCGTTGACTTTCGGCAACATTCAAACCTGTATCTCCGAAATATCTATCCAGTTTGGAAAAACTGAAACTGCGGTCTATCTCCGAACCCTTGAATGTGTATTCTCCTTTGGAAAAGGATATACCCTGTATTTCATCAGTCTGTCCCTTTCGTTTGAACTGGATAGTGATACCCTTTTCCGCTAACCTGTGCTGCAACTGCTGCCAGTTGCGGGATTTGCCGATTTCATTTTTCACAGCCGTGTAAATCTCGTATTTCGACTTGTCCGGCTCTTTCAATCGGTGCTGTTTCACCTGCTCTTTCCCCTTGGCGAAATAAAGCCCATGTTTGGCTTTCAGCTTCTTGCATACCTGTTCGTTACGGTACATATCGTTCCTGTCCGAAATAGTCTTGCCGTTGTTGTCTATACGGTTGAACACGATATGCACGTGTGGATGCTCCCGGTCTTGATGGCGCACGATGATGTACTGCGTATCGGTGATTTTCATTTCACGCATATACTCCTGTGCAAGCTGTACCATCTTCTCGTCTGTCAATTTGGGTGCGTCCACTGCCGAATAGCTTAGTGCAATATGTCCAACCGGCTTTTTCAAGTCGGGATTCATCCCGGTCTGCATACAGAAACTGCGGATTATATCGCTCCGGCTCTCGGTCAGAACCCCATCCGCATGAAGCAAAACCGTCTGCTCCTTACCAAGCACATAGTTCACACAGCCCTTAAAACCGCTTCCTTTTTTTATTTTTCCAATCATCCGACAAATGGTTTATGATTTCAACAATCCTATCTTTGAGTTTCACCAATTCCACCGCCACCAATGCGAAACCTCCGGCATTTGCCCTATGCGCCAGCTGGTTGATGTTGTTGGCTTCCCCTACCAGCTTGCGGATAGCATCTGCATCCTGCCTGTTCAGCCGGGGTATGACCTCTGCCGAAATAACTGCTTGCCGGACATATTCACTGATGCGCACCCCGGCTTCCCCGGCTCGCTTCCTGATGGCGTAATACTGCAACTCGGTCAGCTTCGTACTGACTACCTTTTTCTGCTTTTCCGTCCGTTTCTTTGCCGGACGACCGCCCGGCTTGTCCTGTATCCTTTTCATGTCTTTTTACTTTTTGATGGTATCTTAGAAATTGCGACCAACGGGAGCGGTTTCCTTTGCGGTGAGCAAAGCAAGGTGGTTTCGGTCTACCGAAACATAACCTTGCTCTCCCTATGAAACCGCCAGCCGCTGGCAATCCTGCCGGATTAAATACCCCTGCCCTTCTTTTGTCTTGGGGCGGCACGTTGTCCGGTTTTCTGCTTTATTTCCTGTACTTGGCTGGCTGCGTTTTTCTGTTCCTGCTTCCTGCCGCACAGGTAATCGTTCAAGTCCGAATACCCCCTGTAATTGTGCGAGAAGTCACGCACACGGTAGGAGTATTCTAATTCGATAGCCCGTGTCGCCTTATACCCCGCCTCGTCATTGTCAAGCATACAGTGGATGCGTTCATACGGGTATAGCACATCAATGGCTTTCGGCACATTGACAGTCGAGTTAAGAATAACATAGTCCTACCTGTCAAGGTCAGGCATGGTCGGACAGTTCTTCATGCGGAGCGTAAGGAAAGAGAGGTAGTCCATGAATCCCTCGAATACCAGACACTTCTCTCTCGGCTCTCCCTGCTGCCGTATATGGGTGATGTCTTTCGGGGCAATACAGCCTTTGAAAAAGGAATTGCGAACCTCGTAACCTCCTGCCATGTTCGGGAACCCGATAGCAAAGAATGGCTTCCCGTTATTGGTAAAATGAAGTTCCTTACATTCTCTTTTTGCCAGCTCAATATTGATACCCCGTCCCTGCAAATAACGGAGCAATGCCGGATGAGTTAAGTCCCGGACTTCCAAATGTTGGAAACTTGGTTCTGTCCTACACTGGGGAAAAGAAAAACTGACTGGGCGAACATTCGGGGTCTGCTCTTCTATCCTCTTTAAAAGGTAGGGCAGACTGTCGGAAAAGTAAAGTTCCTTTGCCAGGGCGATGATGTTGCCGCCTTTTCCTGCGCCAAAGTCATACCAAAGGTTGCGGTCTGTATTCACCTTAAAGGACGCTTCGTGTTCCTCTCTCAATGGTGATTTATACCATAAACCGTTACCCTGCCGCTTGACGGGCGAATAACCTAAACTATGCAGATAATCTGCGATGGGTATTTGTTTCACATCTTCGATGTTCATAATATTTTCTTTTTGGGGATTAAAAAATAGTTGAAAAGTGCGCCAGTCCTGTTTAGTCCGTCATATATATACCCGTACCATACTAAACCTGCCTGCTGTCGATACCGGGAAACAGACAGTCCGTTCCGCTTATATATACACCCGGACTAAACCAAACCGACTTTTAATAATGAAAATCGGGATTGTAGCGATAGCCCTTACCCTCTTTCACAATCATGCGCTTGTTCACAAGGAACTTGTTAAGCGACACAAGGACATTGCGTCCACGCTCGTAACCTATACTTGCGTAACCTTGTTTCAATGCCGCTATCACATTGGAATAGCCTTGTACAACCTGCTTGCCAAAACCGTTCTCCAATGCTTCCCGGTGCTGCTGTTCCGTCAGCTCTGTAAGCGGAAAGTTCCTGTCTTGTTTGGGTTGCTGGAATACATAACCGTCCATGACTTCGGGCAAAGCGTTGTCATTGATGCGAAATGCGAACGGGTCAAACTCCCGGTCACGTATGTGCATCGCCTTTACTTCACTTATATTGCCGTCCTGCGTGCTTTTCGTGATTTGCAGGACGGTTTCAGCTTTGTTGTTCAGCTCTGTACCGATATGTCCTCTTGTGTTATCATCCCCCTTGTTCAAATGCAGTACGGTATGGATATGCAGATTATACCCACTTGACCAGCGCATCAAAAGGTTGATTAGGTCGGTCGATTCGCTCGGACTGTTGATGTCGTACATCAAATCACGGATTCCGTCAATGATGAGCAACCCCACATCGGGCATATTCTCTAACATATAGCCAATTATCTGCTTACGTTTGTCGGGGGTCTGCTCCCTTAACACAATGAAAACAAAATCGTCCACATCTTTATCGGTCGGCAGTCCGGCAAGGCGCAAAATACGTTCCATGACCTTATGGCAATGGTACTTGCTCTGCTCGGTATCAACATAGAGAATTTTGCGCTTGTTCGGTGGCAGATATGCCGAATACTTCAAAACCTCGTCATTCTTCAATGCTGCCGCAACAATGGCGGAAATGTTGAATGTCTTTTTGCTCTTGGCTTTGCCTGTGGATGCACTGAAATTGCCCAACGTGCCGATAGTAGAACCGTTCACCCAAAGAATTTCGGGCGGTACTTCATAAGTGTCCGTCACCTTTAGACGAATGGTTTTCCAAAGGGCTGCAAAATCTTCTTTCGTCATGGCTGTACCTTGTCCGATTTCCTCTTTCGTCTTGTTTTCCATAGCCATTATTTCTTTAGAGGACGGTTAAGGATATACTTCTGCGCTTCCTGCTCTATCTGCGCCTGCGTCTTCACCGGGTTCTGACGCAACCATGCTTCCAGCTCAGCCTTTTCAAAATAAAGCATTTTGCCCTGCGGCTTGTAATGGGGTATCAAGTTACCCGAAGTCAGCTTGTACAGGTAACTTTTAGAAAGGTTCAAGAACCTGCTCGCTTCATCGAAGCTAAGCACGTTCTTTGAAAGGAACAACATCTTTTCGAGTTCGGAAACTCTTAACTCCAAGTCTTTTTCCATATCGTTTGGGATTTTAGGTGAAACAATATGAAGGTGCGCACCCTCGTCTTTTGTGTTAACGGGAGCAAAGTTAAGAGGTTGAAAATGAAGTCTAATTGACCTTTGTTTGAGCGTTCAATCTATGCTCAACCTTTTTGCAGTTGTTTGATGTATTTGTCTATAATTTCATATCCTTTCGGATAGATGTTCTTCGCCTGGTCTGTCGCACTCGACAAGTCAGTGCGTGTAAGCGGTTCTCCTTTTATCTTCTTCAATATCAACTTGTTGTTTGCTATAACTGACTGCCACTCATAAACGATGTAGTTATAACAGCTGAGTTGCATCATTAGGTAAGCCAACAGACGGGTATTATTAACTTTCAATACACCGTCCAACTTACAGTTGAAAAAATCGGTAAGTATTTTGGTGCTGACAGTAGTAGTAAACATATTCGCTTCGTTCACACATTCAGTCAGAAGTTTGATTTCATTGGCTTTCAAAGTGGATTTGAAGGGATTGCTTTTACCCACAATCTTGGCTGGAGTGGTTTCTACACTTTCATCTTTTTCTTTTGGCAAGACTTGTTCTTGGGGGGCAATAGAATCTGTATAGTATTTGCTTTCCTGTTCTTGCAGAAAGTACAAATACTTAGAAAGTACCACAAGGCTAACAATGATGGAAAAATAGGGAAGTCGTTCATCATAGCAAGACGGTTCATGCAAATATGCGTCCATATCAAAATCAGAACAGCGGAAAACGATGTACTTTTTCCTCTCATTAGAGTTTAAGTCCTCAAAATAACCGCTTTCCCACAAAAAATCGGGAACATCCATATCCTGTACAATATCACGCACGACACGGTATTTTTGCTGAATGGCTACTATATTTTCGGTAACACGGAAAATTTCCTGTCGCAAATAATCCTTTAGCTGAGCCTGTGTCAGATATTCACGCTTTAAAAATAGTGCATCAACCTTAGTTTTATAGCCATGCGATACGCAACTATCTAATATCTTCTGTATCTCTCTGAAATTGGTTTCTATATGATTTTCCATAACTGTACCTTATATAAATTTGTTCTCAGATACAAATATAAGGTGGAAATCGCATTTTCCGAGAAAACATCAGCAATAATAAGACAGAAAAGAACGCATAAGAGTTAAGAAATCATAAAGATGAAAGGATGAAAACCACAAAAGTACACTCTATTCTTGTTTTTGTCGCTCAGTACACATTTAGTACGCCTTACAGAAAGAGAAAACCCTGATAATCAGTCGATTATCAGGGTTTATTTGTACCCAGACCCGGGGTCGAACCGGGATGGATGTTACTCCACTGGTGTTTGAGACCAGCGCGTCTACCGATTCCGCCATCTGGGCAACTTGCTTTGGGAAAATGTTTCCCCTCAATTGCGGTGCAAAGGTAGACAAATATTTTTAAATGACAAGCGTTTGAGATAAAAAAGTGAAAATATTTTTCATCTAACACTATTTAGAACTCTTTCCAAGCTATGTTCGAAAAATAAAGGTTATCTTAGCATAAACATTTAAAGCTACGCCAATATCATGAATAACAACTACTACTGTATCATCATGGCCGGAGGAATGGGACGCCGTTTCTGGCCTTACAGTCGCAAAGCATTACCTAAACAGTTTCTCGATTTCTTTGGCACCGGACAGACCTTATTGCAACAAACTTTCGACAGATACAAGAAAATTGTTCCTGCAAGTAATATTTATATTACGACTCATACCGATTATAAACAAATCGTACTCGACTTATTACCTGAAATAACAGAGAGCCAACTGATTATTGAAGAGGAAAGACGCAATACTGCACCTTCCATTGCATATGCATCACACGTTATCCAAAGAATCAATCCCAATGCAACGATTGTAGTTGCCCCCTCGGATCATCTGATTCTGAAGGCGGACGAGTTTAAGGAAGCTATCCTGAAGGGACTGGATTTCGCCTCCGAAAACGACAAGCTTGTTACGCTGGGCATCAAGCCCAACCGACCTGAAACGGGATATGGATATATACAGATTGACGAGGAAAAGAAGGGAGATTTCTATAAGGTTAAAACATTCATTGAAAAGCCGGCACGCGAATTCGCCGAAATATTCGTACAGAGCAATGAGTTCTATTGGAACTCGGGTATCTTTGTATGGCATGTGAATACAATCCTGAAAGCTTTCCACGAAATGATGTCGGAAATCTGCCCGCGTGTGGAATGCGATGTTCCCGACTTTACTTCGTGCCCCAACATATCCATCGATTACAGCATCATGGAAAAGGCAAACAATGTATACGTTCAGCTATGTGATTTCGGATGGGCCGATCTGGGTACATGGGATGCACTTTACGATGCTTCTCCTAAAGATGCCAACCATAATGTTATAATCAACAGCAATACGCTGCTGTACAACTGCGAGAACAATATCATCCTGATGCCGGAGGGACAGCTTGCCGTAGTACAGGATCTGGACGGCTATCTGATAGCTTCACGCGATAATGTTCTGCTTATCTGCAAGAAAGACGATCAGGATGCCATCCGAAAGTTTGTGAATGATGTAGAAATGAAGTTCGAAGAAAAATACTCCTGATTTCAGCTCCATACATACCTTTCCGTCAACTTTGCGTTTGCGTGTGGTAATGCGAAGAAAGGAAGATTATAAGGGTATAAAAAGTTTTTGTACAAAGATTTTTTGTTTTTGTACAAAAAATAAAAAAACGTCCCGACAAATAAACGAAAACGTGCCCACGTTCCAAACGAAACGTGGGCACGTTTTTTAGCAATTGTCCGCAGGATGATTCCGGAACCGCATCAATACTCGAAGGTAATGCCGATAGTAGGCAATAATGTTCCGCTTTCCTGCTTGATAGACTTCATGACATAACGCTGTTCGGAAAGGGGTGCCGACGGATTTTCTATCTGTCCCGTACTCATCAGCACATCGGGCTGGCGGAGTTTGCTCGCCGTAATGTTCTGGATGTCGAGGTAAATTCCGAACATACACTTCTTCCAGTAGAACATTTTGTCGACACGGATATCCAACTGACCGAATGCGGGCAGACGCTCCGTGTTGTAACGACTGTAATCGTAATAGGCTTTTCCCTGTACATTCCACGCTTCTACCAGCGACGATTTCTCCACATCGTAGGGTGTATACGGGGAACCTCCTATGCAACTGACTTTCATTCCTACACTCCACTGCTTGGGAAAATTGTAGGTACCGCTCACGTTGAAGATAAAACGGTTGTCCCATGCCGACGGGACATAACCGCCTTCCTCACCGTTGCGGAATTCGCTTTTGAAAAGAGTCAATGACGAAGACAAGTTCAGACGCTGTACCAGCAACCATTTGAACATCAGTTCCACACCATACGAACGGCCCTCGGCTGTGGATACCAGACGTTCGTTCCCAATCACGCCGTAGTCATTTCCCTTGCAGGCCAAGGGGATGCCGTCGGTTACCGACAGCGGCATATCGTGATAGAACTTATAAAAACCTTCTGCCGACAGTTCCATGTTTTCATTCGGTTGCCATGTCAGTCCGACACTCTCCTGCGATACAGAGATATAATCCAGGTTACGGTTCAAGTACGTCCCGTCGTTTCCCTTGAATCCCAGTGCCGTATAAGGCGGAAGCTGGTAGTACAAGCCCATGTGTCCGCTCAGGAACAGGTTATCGATCAGGCGGAAAGACACCGACAGACGGGACGAAAGCTGCCGCCAAAGTTCTTTCATCTTGTCACTGTAATTGTTTCCGTCGGTACGTACGCCGAGCGATGCCGTGAAACGTTCGTCGGGTGCCGTATAGTCCATTGAAGCAAAGAGTCCCCAACGGAATAGATCCAGGGCAGTACGGTAGTCGAATACTTGTGCCTCATCGGTAAAGACTCGCTGATAAGTCGTATTGGAGTATTGTGAATAATTCAGCTCGATGCCGGCATTCAGCTTCCACACGTTCCATGTAGACGTATTCTCCATCCGCAGTTTCGTTTCCTGTTCTACCGAACGCAGGCGGAGAGTCAGGTTGTCTTCCGAGCTTTCGTCGTTGTTAAGATACTTCAGGTTACGGTTGTTCAGATAGCTGTGACTCAAGGTAACCGACTGCACATGTGGTCCGGCATAATGACGATAGACGCCTCCCAGCGTAAAGGTTTCCTGATTGATTTTCGGCAGATACCCTAAAATGTATTCAGCATCCTCACCTTCGATGTCAAAATTCAGTTTCATGCGGTCTATGCCTCCCAATCCGAGCAGGGTAAGTTCATTCTGATCGTTGAAACGGGTTTTCAACTTGAACGAAGCATCCGTATAAGCCGGAAGCAACGGCAATCCCAAAACCTTAAAGAGCATCTGCAAATACGACTGCCGGACAGAAACCAGATAAGAGGTTTTGTCGCCCAGATGTCCGTTGGAAGTAAGTGACACTTCCGAAGCTCCCAGTGTTGCTTTTACGGAATTGTGCTCCATATCGCCGTCGCGTAAGCTGAAATCGAGCACCGAACTCAAGGCATTTCCCCTGTTGGCAGGAAAAGCTCCGCTGTAGAACTTCACATTTCGTATCAGGTCGGCATCAATCAGTCCCACCGGACCTCCCGAAGCTCCTTGCGTACTGAAGTGGTTAATATTCGGAATTTCTACGCCATCCAGGTAAAAACGGTTCTCCGACGGTCCGCCTCCGCGCACAATCAGGTCGTTTCGATAGCCAATCGGCGAAAAGGCGACTCCCGGATAATTCTGCACTACTCGCGAAATATCACGATTTGCCCCGGGAGCTTTCTCTATTTCCTGCAAGCCGATAACCCGAAGACTGACCGGACTTTCGGGTACCCGCTGAAAAGGAGAAGCTGTGATGGTTACTCCCTCCAACTGGGTTCCCTCCTCTTCCATTTCTATCTGAATGTGCGGTGTGCGGTGATTAACACGGTACTCGGATGTAAAAACTGTTTTGTAGCCCAGCATGGACGCTTGCAGACGGTAAATACCTGGAGGAACCTGCTCGACTGCAAAATGTCCTTCGGCATCTGTAGACGAACCTATTCCCAGACCTACAACCAGTACATTGACAAACTCCAGCGGCTTTCGGCTTGTCTTGTCTATCACTGTACCTTCTATCCGGTAGGTTTGAGCATGCACCAGCATACAAACAGCCAGCAGCATGAAGAAAGTAACTGTTCTTTTTGCCATAATATCTTCTTTAGGATTATCATAAATCAAAAAAAGCCATCCTGTGAAAAAGGATGGCTTTCATTCTTGTGTATATCTATAGGAGGAGGTATCAAGCTTTGCCTTCCCAGGCTTTATGAATACTTTCGGCAATGGCCTTAAATTCGTCATCGCTCAATTTCAGTTTCGGATTAGAAAAAAGCATATCCGATTCCTTCTGCATAGGAATCAAGTGAATATGAGCATGGGGAACTTCCAGACCCATAACGGCCTCACCTACTTTCCGACAAGGGAATGCCTTCTGAATAGCCAGTGCCACATGTTTGGCAAATACATGCATAGCAGC
The DNA here is from genome assembly GCF_037890145.1 of Phocaeicola sp. HCN-6420. Classification (NCBI taxonomy): domain Bacteria; kingdom Pseudomonadati; phylum Bacteroidota; class Bacteroidia; order Bacteroidales; family Bacteroidaceae; genus Phocaeicola; species Phocaeicola sp. HCN-6420. Next base: position 152,912 of record NZ_JBBKBJ010000004.1, on the reverse strand, counting down.
CAGTTCTTCATCGCTTAAATCGTAAATATAGTCGACTTCGCGTTTCGGAACTACCAAAGTATGTCCCTTTACCAACGGATTTATATCCAAAAAAGCATAGAACTGTTCGTTCTCTGCTACCTTGTAGCTGGGTATTTCGCCCGCAATGATCTTACTGAATATAGTTGCCATAATCTGTATATATTAAAAAAGGCAAGCCTGCGACAAAGCAGACTCGCCTCATAGTTAAAACGATATTCCTGTTACTTCAAGACTGATTTTACCCTGCGGGATTGTGATTTCGGCAATATCACCAACTTTCTTGCCCAGCAAGCCCTGAGCAATCGGAGTATTTACAGAAATCTTTCCTTGCTTCAGATTGGCTTCTGTTTCCGATACGATAGTGTATGCCATCTTCATACCCGTCTTCACATTCTTCAGTTCTACACGGCTAAGAATCTGTACGGTATCAGCCTTCAACTTTGATGTATCGATAATCTTTGCATCGCCGATGGTGGCTTTCAACTGGTTTATTTTCATTTCCAGCATACCCTGAGCTTCCTTTGCAGCATCGTACTCTGCATTTTCCGACAAGTCACCCTTATCACGTGCTTCGGCAATAGCTGCTACAATTTTCGGACGCTCAACTGCCTCCAGTTGTTTTAGTTCTGCTACCAACTTCTGGTAGCCTTCTTCTGACATATAAGCCATAGTTTTTTCCTCCTTATTATTCGGTTATTAATTAAATTGTTCTTGCTTATAAAACAAAAAAGAATCCCGATACACAAAAGAATGTATCGGAACCCTTCTCTGTTATGACTTTGGCAAAGATACGCCTTTTTACGATACCAGTCAAGTACCGAAGCGTACTATTTTCACATGCTTTTCAACATGTTATAATAATTTCTTAATTGCTTCCTCCAAGTTGGTTTTCTCACCAATTCGCATGCTCAATTCATTATTCCGGCTTACAAGAAAGGCTGTAGGCAACTGGGTTACGCCATACAAGTTTACGTAAGTAGAATAAGGCCCCTGCGGATCGCGTACACAAATCCATGGCAGATTGTCGGCTGCGGTTTTCCAGAAATGCTCATCAGTGTCGAGTGAAATCTGATATATTTCCAAGCCTTGTGAAGCATATTTATCATATATTTCACGCAACAGGAGATTACGAGCTCCCGATTCAGCACTGCCATATGCTGTAAAGTCTATCAAAACAACCTTTCCCTTCAAGTCTGTAAGATGGTGTGTCGTACCATTTATATCCTTCAAAGGGATATCGATAATGGAAGTCTCCTGTATCTTGTCAGCAGGAATATCCAAAGGCTTTACCTGGGGAGCGCGGGTATTCTTCATACCTTTTATCACCATATTATATAGATTACGCGAACGATCGGCATGTGGATACATGTTGTTCATACTGGTAGCTACCGCTGCAAAGCATTTTACATCCTCTTTATTGTTCAACGGATCGAAAATCATATATCCGTTCAACACCTGAAACAAGGCGAAATATGCATAGGATTTATTAGGACCGACAAAAATATATTTTCGCTTTACATTATCCTTATATGCATTTACCATGTGCGCCAGACTGTCTTGTACAACGCCAACTGGCATTCCTGATTGTGCCAGCTTATTGACGCGCTCTTGTAAATCGGCCTGCAACAGGACCAGTTCCTTGATTTTCTGGTTATTTTCTGAACCTTGTATGTCGTAATCCGTTGCAAAGTTTTTATAATCAGCCTTAACACCGACAGTTTCAGTAGAATCGACCGAGAAGTTTATAACTTTATTCTCGATTCGCAACCGATAAAAATCAGGCGCTTCAGGACGAGCAGCAGAAAAACTAAAAGTTCCATCACTTCCCAATTCTACAGAATCGAGTGCAACAATACCATCCAGGCCGGTCTGTTCCAAATACAACATTTTATCGGCAGCATCGGTTACCTCTCCCTGCACTTTAAAAGCAGGCTCGTTGTTGCAGGCTGCTACGCCCGCGAACAACAGAGCTGCAGCGATATAAGCATTTCTTTTCATTAGCGATTATTATTCATTTCGGGATGCAAAGATACGGCTTTTTACGAGTTCACAAAGTTTTTATTCAAGTTCTTACAAAATGACATAATTTTTTTAGCCTGCTTTTCCTTGTGATATTACATAATGTAAGGTCAGGACGAAACAAAATAATATAAAAAAGGGGCATACTACGAAACTTTTATCTCATTTTCACCCAATTACTACAATAATATTTGTATCTTTGCGCGAACTTTAAGAAGACTTTTATATTAAAACATTTTTTATGATCAATCCTATTGTTAAGACGATCGAGTTAAGTGATGGAAGAACCATTACACTCGAAACGGGAAAGCTGGCAAAACAGGCAGATGGTGCTGTTATGCTACGCATGGGTAATACCATGTTGCTGGCTACTGTTTGTGCAGCAAAAGATGCAGTTCCCGGTACAGATTTTATGCCGCTTCAGGTAGAGTACAAAGAAAAATATTCAGCATTCGGACGTTTTCCGGGTGGCTTTACCAAACGTGAAGGCAAAGCTTCTGATTATGAAATCCTGACTTGCCGTTTGGTAGACCGCGCTTTGCGTCCGTTGTTCCCCGATAACTTCCATGCAGAAGTTTATGTAAATATCATTCTGTTTTCAGCAGACGGCGTAGACATGCCTGATGCATTAGCCGGTCTGGCTGCTTCTGCCGCACTGGCTGTTTCTGACATTCCGTTCGGAGGCCCTATCTCAGAAGTACGTGTAGCACGTATCGACGGTCAGTTCGTTATCGACCCGACTTTCGAACAGCTTGAAAAGGCTGATATGGACTTGATGGTAGCCGCTACTTACGACAACATCATGATGGTAGAAGGCGAAATGAACGAAGTAAGCGAACAGGATTTGCTGGCAGCTTTGAAATGCGCTCACGAAGCTATCAAGATACATTGTAAGGCACAGATGGAACTGATGGAAGAAGTTGGTTCTACTGTAAAACGCGAATACTGCCACGAAGAAAACGATGAGGATTTGCGTAAAGCTGTTCACGATGCTTGCTACGACAAAGCTTATGCCATTGCAGCATCAGGAAATCACAACAAACATGAACGTCAGGATGCTTTCGATGCTATCTGTGAAGAATTCAAAGCTCAGTTCACAGAAGAAGAACTCGAAGAAAAAGCACCTATGATAGACCGTTATTATCATGATGTAGAAAAAGAAGCTATGCGTCGTTGCATCCTCGATGAAGGTAAACGTCTGGATGGTCGTAAGACAACTGAAATTCGTCCAATCTGGTGCGAAGTTGGTCCGTTGCCTTACCCACATGGCTCTTCAATCTTCACTCGTGGTGAAACACAATCATTAAGTACCGTTACTTTGGGAACTAAACTTGATGAAAAGATTGTAGACGATGTACTCGATCAGCATAAAGAACGTTTCTTGTTGCATTATAACTTCCCTCCTTTCTCAACAGGTGAGGCAAAAGCACAACGCGGTGTAGGTCGTCGTGAAATCGGTCACGGACATTTGGCATGGCGTGCATTGAAAGGTCAGATTCCTGCTGACTATCCTTATTGTGTACGTGTCGTTTCAGATATTCTTGAATCTAACGGTTCTTCTTCTATGGCTACGGTATGTGCCGGAACATTAGCCTTGATGGATGCTGGTGTACCTATCAAGAATCCGGTATCAGGTATTGCAATGGGATTGATCAAAAATGCCGGAGAAGAAAAATATGCTGTCTTGTCGGATATCCTGGGAGATGAAGATCATCTGGGAGATATGGACTTCAAGGTTACAGGTACGAAGAACGGTATTACAGCAACACAGATGGATATCAAGTGTGACGGTTTGACTTACGACATTCTTGAAAAAGCACTGATGCAGGCAAAAGAAGGTCGTGAATATATTCTGAGCAAACTGACAGAATGTATTGCAGAACCACGCAAGGAACTGAAACCAAATGCTCCGCGTATTGAAACTATGACTATTCCGAAAGAATTTATCGGTGCTGTAATCGGCCCGGGCGGAAAGATCATTCAGGGTATGCAGGAAGAAACAGGTGCTACAATCACAATCGAAGAAGTTGACGGTGCAGGACGTATCGAAATTGCTGGAAATAACAAGAAGACTATCGATGATGCTATGCGTCTGATCAAAGGTATTGTTGCTGTACCTGAAATTGGTGAAGTATATCAGGGTAAAGTACGTTCTATCATGCCTTATGGTGCATTCGTAGAATTCCTTCCTGGCAAAGATGGTTTGTTGCACATTTCAGAAATCGACTGGAAACGTCTGGAAACTATCGAAGAAGCTGGTCTGAAGGAAGGTGACGACATCGAAGTGAAATTGTTGGATATCGATCCGAAAACAGGTAAATTCAAATTATCACACAAGGTATTGTTACCGAAACCAGAAGGTATGGCAGAAGGAAACCACGCAAAACGTGAACGTAAGCCTCAACAGAACAAGGAACAAAAACAATAATCCTTCATATATCTTTAATAAAAAAGGTTGCCTAAGGGCAACCTTTTTTTTATGCAACCAAGTAACTCAAGTCACAAGTAACAGACTGAAACGCCGCCCTTCATTAGCAGGTTACCAATAACAAGGGACAAGCATCCAGACAGAAATAGCCCGACTTGTTTCGGATAAATCCGCATGCAAGTCGGGCTATATTATATTTTTCGGCCGGAAATTATTCTGTAACTTCCTGGAAATCTTCTTTTCCTACACCGCAAACCGGGCAAACCCAGTCATCAGGAAGATCTTCAAACGCTGTTCCCGGAGCGATACCACCATCTGGATCTCCAACCTCTGGGTCATAAACCCAATCGCATACTGTGCAAATGTACTTTTTCATAATTTTATCGTTTATTCTAAGTTAGTATTTATTGTTACTCTACTATGAAAACAAATATAGAAAGAATTTGTTTACACTGTTTCATTTAGTAACATATTTTTTAATTCTTCCATACCTTCTGACGCTCCTTTACGAATAACATGTACTTGCCGCCCCGAAGCAATGGCGACTTCTTTCGGATCGATAAGGTATACCGGAACACGAGAAGGGACATAATTCAGCAAACCGGCAGCAGGATAAACATTCAAGGATGTGCCAATAATGACAAATATATCAGCCTGTTCTGCATAATCAATAGCTGTTTCTATCATTGGCACACTTTCTCCAAACCAGACTATAAACGGACGCAGTTGTGAACCGTCAGCAGCTACATCCCCCATTTTTACTTCATACTCTTCTGGCTTTAATTCCTTTATAAACTTAGGATTGTTCGGTTGCCAACTGGATGTAACTTTAGTGAGTTCTCCATGCAAATGAATAACATGGTGACTGCCTGCACGCTCATGCAAATTATCAATATTTTGTGTAATAACTGTCACATCAAAATATTTTTCAAGTTCTGCTATCAACTCATGTCCTCGATTAGGTTTCACTGTCAGCAATTGTTTACGCCGTTCATTATAAAAATCGATTACCAACTTCGGATTGGCAGCATAACCTTCGGGTGTAGCAACTTGCTCTACAGGATAACGATCCCATAAGCCACCCGAATCACGGAATGTACTGATACCGCTTTCAGCACTCATTCCCGCACCAGTGAGTATTACCAGCTTTTTCATACACAAATATTTTCGTTCTATTTTAGATACAGTGACAAAAATAAGAATTTTTAATCGCTTAAAGATGCTCATATTCAAAGAAAAAAGATACCTTTGCCATGCTTTTAAAGAATATTACATACTAATAAATATAATTACATGGATAAATTTAGTTACGCCATTGGTCTGGGTATAGGCCAAAATCTGTTAAGCATGGGTGCCCGCGGCATCGAAGTAAACGACTTTGCACAGGCTATCAAAGACGTATTAGAGGGAAACCAGACAGCTATTACTCATACCGAAGCTCGTGATATTGTGAACAAATATTTCACCGAGCTGGAAGAAAAGATGAATGCTGAAAATATAGCAAAAGGAAAGAAATTCCTCGAAGAAAACAAAAAGAACCCAAACGTTGTAACATTACCAAGCGGACTGCAATACGAAGTTATCAAGGAAGGCAACGGTAAAAAGCCGAAAGCAACTGACCGTGTACGCTGCCACTATGAAGGAACATTGATAGATGGTACCTTGTTCGATAGTTCTATCAAGCGTGGTGAACCTGCTGTATTCGGCGTCAACCAAGTTATTAAAGGATGGGTTGAAGCACTTCAGCTTATGTCTGAAGGTGCAAAATGGAAACTTTATATTCCTTCAGAACTGGCATATGGTGCACAGGGAGCAGGTGAAATGATTCCTCCTCACAGCACATTGATTTTTGAAGTAGAACTGATTGAAGTTCTCTAAGAAACCTAAAATCGATAAATTATAATTTAAAAATAAAAGTAAATGAAAAAAAGTACTTTAATCATGATGTTTGCAGCCGCAGCTGGACTGGCATCATGTACAGCTCAAAGCCCAAAGGCAAACATGAAAAGCGACATTGATACTCTTTCTTATATGATGGGTGTCAGCAATACTCAGGGACTGGAAGAATATGCTATGGGACGTCTGGGTATAGACTCAACTCACATGGCTGACTTTGTAAGAGGTATTGAAGAAGGATTGAAACAGACTGATGCTAAGCAGAAAGCTTATATGGCTGGTATCCAAATTGGACAGCAAATCAGTGGAGATATGTTCGATGCTATCAGCAGCCGTATTTTCAACGGTGATTCTACTCAGAGCTTGAGCAAAGAAAACTTCCTGGCTGGTTTCGTTGCTGCTGTAAAGAAACAAGCTATTGTTCCGACCGATTCTGCTGCTGTATATGTTAATACAAAGGCAGAAGCTATCAAAGAAAAAGCATTGGAAACTCAATATGCCGACTATAAGAAACAGAATGAAGAGTTCCTTGCTAAGAACAAGAGCAAAGAAGGTGTTAAAGTTACTCCTAGTGGCTTGCAGTACAAAGTAATCACTGAAGGTAAAGGAGAAGTGCCTACTGAAACAGCAAGAGTTAAAGTACACTACAAAGGAACATTGATTGACGGTACTCAGTTTGATAGTTCATACGAACGTAACGAACCGACAACATTCCGTGCTAACCAGGTTATCAAAGGATGGACTGAAGCTCTGACTATGATGCCTGTTGGTTCTAAATGGGAATTATATATTCCTCAGGAATTGGCTTACGGCTCACGTGAAACTGGCAAGATCAAACCTTTCTCTACCCTGATTTTTGAAGTTGAATTAATCAGCATCGAAAAAGAAGATAAGAAATAAGTTTTAAAAACTGTCTCTATACTGAAACAGGTACGGATTTCATCTCCGTACCTGTTTTTTTATTCGCCTAACCGATATTCATGAGGTGTCTTTCCTGTCAATCTCCGAAAATACTTGCAGAAGAAAGATGCATTAGGAAAATTAAGATCATCGGCAATCTGATAAACCAGTTTATCTGAATGACGAAGTAATAACTTAGCTTCTTGTATAACAGCTTCATTCACCCAGTCCATAACAGTACGACCACTCGTCTGCCTTATTAGCGTACTTAAATAACGGGGAGTCAGGTATAATTTTTCGGCATAAAATACAATACTTCGTTCACGGATGGCATACTTATTAACAAGTAAAAGAAACCTGTTGAAAACTTCTTCTTGCCGCGTACGTTGCTGTCTGTCTTCTGACATTTCCTGCATACGATAAGCATGTATTTGATGAAACAATGCTGAAATCAGGCTTCTGACCATTTCACGAGGAAAAGGCTCATCGTGTACAACATTCCACAACATATCAAAAAACGATTGAATGCGTTTCTCTTCCTTTTCATCCAAGTCAAGTTGTACATAAAGCCTTCCCTGTAAAAACATTTGTAAAAGCATTTCTTTTTGCCACCCCTCCATCAAACTATTTGTAAAGGCAAGCATTTCTAATTCACAATCTTTCGATACTTCCAAAATCTGAAGAATCGTTCCCGGAGAGGCTACTATCAATTGTCGTGCTGAAAGTGTCAGTTCTATCAGATTGGCTCTGACACGGATATAACCTGCATGCATAAACAAAACACGACCTTCAGTCAGACGATAGGGCTGTCCCAATGTCAAGATTTGTTCCGGAATACCCAAAGTTCCCCTCATAGAACGTACCAGTCCCAACTCTGCAGAAACAAACCGGTAAGCATTGCAAGAAATAGTTGACAACTCAAAAATCTGCTTTAAAGCCAAAAGCAAAAGATTATTTTGTTTCATAACAAAATACATTTATTTCCTGCAAAGATAATAATAGCATCCAATAAAGGGGTAAAATCGATATATAATCGAACAAACAGAACATTTACAAAAACCAATAGGACCTCATGGATAGATAGAAAGGCTTTAACTTTGTATAACAACAATAAAACAACATGCCATGATTAGAATAATCTTATTCGTTCTGTTTGCCATCATTACTTTAAATACAAAGGCACAAATAACATTAGACGAATGCCAGCAGGCTGCACAAGAAAATTATCCCCTCGTCCGACAATATAATCTCATTCAACTTTCGGAACAATACACAGTATCGAACGTAGAAAAAGGGAACCTTCCACAAATCAGTGTCAGTGGAAAAATATCTTATCAAAGCGATGCTACAACTCTGCCATTTGAAATACCAGGTATCGGATTTAGAGGATTATCTAAAGATCAATACCAAGCCATAATAGAAGTCAAACAAAACATCTGGGACGGTGGAAAGATTCATAATCAAAAAGAAGAGATAAAAGCCGTAAGTCGTGAGAACAAGCGTCAGCTGGATGTTAGTATGTATGCACTTCACGAACAGGTTAATCAGGTATACTTTGGGATTCTGCTTTTAAACGAACAGTTACACCAAAATTCCCTGCTTAACGAAAACCTGCAACGGAATCTGAAAAATATAGAAGCTTACCGAAACAATGGCATAGCTAATGATGCAGATGTAGACGCTGTAAAAGTAGAAATACTAAATACCAAACAACAACGTACTTTACTTTCTGCCAACCGTCATGCTTATTTGCATATGCTTGCATTACTGACAGGAAAAACGATTGATGATAATACCCAATTCGTGGTTCCGAAAGCGATAGAAAACAATGATAGTTACACAAGCATCAACCGACCGGAACTTCAACTATACGAGGCCCAAGAGCAAACGCTCTATATCCGACAACGCAACCTTCGTGCCGGGTATATGCCACAATTAGGATTTTTCGCCCAAGGGGGATATGGTAATCCCGGATTGGACATGTTAAAAGATAAATTTACAGCTTACTATATGGTAGGTGCACGGCTGACATGGAACTTTGGTAGTCTATATACCTTGAAAAATGACAAGCAGAAACTCGATATACTACACCGGCAAATTCAGAACAATCGAGATGTATTTCTTTTTAAGACACAATTGAAATTGACTGAACAAGATGGAATAATCAAAGCCTTACGTCAACAAATGATAGAAGATGATGAAATGATTCGCCTGCGTTCCAACATTCGTCAGGCAGCCGAAGCCAAAGTAGCCAACGGAACATTAACAGTTACTGAAATGTTACGTGAAGTGACATCCGAAAGTCTGGCACGACAAACTCAGGCTATTCATAAGATTCAGTTACTCATGAATCTGTATAACAGAAAACACCTTACCAATTCCCCAACATATTAATATGTTTCAGCCTTATGAAGAAAAAATATTTTTCATTTATCGCCTTATCTATTTTCTTTTCTGCCTGTCGGCCCAATGTCGACTTTGATGCAACAGGTACATTCGAAGCTACAGAAATTATTGTTTCCGCAGAATCGAACGGTAAATTATTCTACCTTAATGCAGAAGAAGGCACGCATCTCACTCAAGGAGAAGAAGTCGGACTCATAGATACGATTCAGCTCTATTTGAAAAAGCTTCAGTTAGAAGCAAACATGAAATCGGTGGATAAACTGCGTCCTGATATCCACAAGCAAATAGCTGCTACCCAAAAACAACTTGCAACAGCACATCGTGAACGTACGCGAGTCGATAATTTGTTGAAAGCAAATGCAGCTAACCGCAAACAACTTGACGACTGGGATGCTCAAATTGCCGTATTACAAAGTCAGTTGGAAGCACAGATATCTTCTCTCACCAACAATACACAAAGTTTAAATGAGCAAAGTTCCTCTGTAGCTATCAAGATTCTCCAAACAGAAGATCTGTTAAACAAATGCCATATTCTTTCTCCTATCAGCGGAACAGTACTTGCCAAATATGCAGAACCAGGCGAACTGGCTGCTGCAGGAAAGCCTCTTTTCAAAATAGCCGATACTGAAAATATTTTCTTACGGGCCTATGTCACTTCCTCACAGTTAGAAAAAGTCAAATTAGGTGAACAGGTCAAAGTATTTGCAGACTTTGGAAATGGCAATCAAAAAGAATATCAAGGAACAATAAGTTGGATAGCCGACGAGGCGGAATTCACTCCTAAGACAATATTAACAGAAGACGAACGTGCCAATCAGGTATATGCTGTAAAAATAGCTGTCAGAAATGACGGCAGCATTAAAATAGGAATGTATGGAGAAGTAAAATTCGATCAATAACAACATGAATAAAAATATGAATCCTGTCATCGACACACAACATCTCTGTAAATGCTACGGAACAGTTAAAGCGCTGCAAGACATTTCACTAAATATACAGCAAGGAGAGCTATTTGGACTAATAGGTCCTGACGGTGCAGGAAAGACTACATTATTCCGCATCCTCACGACCTTATTAAATGCTGATTCAGGCGAGGCTTCTGTATTAGGATATGATGTTCAAAACGAATTCCGTTGCATCAGACGAGAAATAGGCTACATGCCGGGACGTTTTTCTCTCTACCAAGACTTGACAGTAGAAGAAAATCTGAATTTTTTTGCTACGATCTTTCAGACGACCATAGAGGAGCACTATGATCAGATACGGGAAATATACGAACAAATAGCTCCTTTCAGAAAGCGCCGTGCAGGAGCATTATCAGGAGGAATGAAGCAAAAACTGGCTCTTTGCTGTGCCTTAATACATTCTCCCAAGATTCTATTCCTCGATGAGCCAACAACCGGAGTGGATCCCGTTTCAAGAAAAGAGTTTTGGGTAATGCTGAAGAGATTACGTGATAAAGGTATTACAATCTTAGTTTCTACTCCTTTTATGGATGAAGCCCGGAAATGCGACCGAATAGCTTTCTTATACGAAGGCAGAATAAGAGGTATAAATACTCCCAGTGTCATATTAGAACAATTTAAAGATATTCTTTGTCCTCCTGGTTTGAAACACAACCACACCGAAGAAAACGAACGACCTATTATAAAAGTAGACAATCTGGTAAAATGCTTTGGTACATTTACGGCTGTCGACCATATCTCATTTGAAGTAAAACGAGGAGAAATATTTGGCTTTTTAGGAGCTAACGGTGCAGGTAAAACAACTGCAATGCGTATCTTATGTGGTTTAAGTTTGCCGACAGAAGGATATGCCGAAGTAATGGGCTACGATGTCAGGACACAAAGCGAAAACATAAAACGGCATATAGGATACATGAGTCAAAGGTTTTCTTTATACGAAGATTTAACAGTCAGCGAAAATGTACGTCTTTTTGGAGGAATATATGGAGTCCCTAAAAAAGAAATTCCAGCGCGAACAGAAGCAATGCTACGGCGTATCGGATTATACGAAGAACGAAATACTGTAGTCCAATCCCTTCCCTTAGGCTGGAAACAACGTCTGGCTTTTTCGGTTGCAATATTTCATCGCCCACAACTCGTCTTTCTCGATGAACCAACAGGAGGAGTGGATCCTGCTACACGACGCCAGTTTTGGGAACTCATCTATCAAGCCGCCGAACAAGGAATCACGATATTCGTTACTACTCACTATATGGATGAAGCAGAATACTGTGACCGAATTTCGATGATGGTAGACGGACGTATCCGGGCCTTGGATACCCCAACAGGCTTAAAAGCTCATTTTCAAGCTCAGAACATGGACGAAGTTTTTCAAATGCTTGCGCGAGAAGCCAAACGAAATCATAACTAACATTTTACATTGTCGTACATTATACTAAGAGTATGAAACAATTCATTGCATTTATCAGGAAAGAATTTTATCACATTCTGCGCGATAAGCGTACAATGCTGATACTTATTGGAATGCCTATCATACAAATTATACTTTTCGGATTTGCCATCTCTACAGAAGTACGCAACGTACAAACTGCTGTTCTTGTAAATTCGGCAGATGCTGACGTACAACGTATCGTTGACCGGCTGGATGCAAGTGAATACTTTACCGTAAAGTATATTGTACATTCTCCCGATGAAATAGAGCATTTATTGAAAAGAAATAAGATAGAACTTGCTGTCATTATAAGTCATGATTTAAACCGGTTACGTTTTGATTCCGAACAACTACAAATTATAGCTGACGCCACTGAACCCAACTTAGCCATCACCCGTAGTGCTTATGCAAACGGAATATTATCGAAAGCACTGGCAGCACTGAAGCAAGACAATCCTAAAGGGAAAATCATAGTTTCTGGAAAACTACTCTACAATCCTCAAATGAAAAGTGCCTATAATTTTGTACCTGGTGTCATGGGATTAATTCTGATGCTCATTTGTGCTATGATGACATCTATATCCATCGTACGGGAAAAAGAAACTGGTACAATGGAAATCTTGCTTGTTTCTCCAATAAGCCCGATATGGGTTATTTTATCAAAGACTGTCCCTTACTTTGTATTATCTATCGTCAACTTAACTACAATTTTACTGCTATCTTTTTTTGTCCTTGATGTTCCTATTGCAGGCAATTTATTCAGTTTATTAGGAGTATCACTCCTGTTCATTTTTGTTTCACTCGCTTTAGGTCTGCTTATCTCATGCATTACTCATACTCAAGTAGCAGCCCTACTTGCATCGGCTATGGTTTTACTGATTCCTACAATCATTTTATCAGGCATTATCTTTCCCATAGAAAGCATGCCAGCTCCCCTACAGTGGCTATCCTGTATAATTCCAGCACGATGGTATGTAGCAATAGTACGAAAACTGATGATAGAAGGTGTTCCGATATCTTATGTATGGCAAGAAATCTGTATTCTTCTGCTTATGGCAGCCATTCTTATAGGAATCACAATTAAAATGTTCAAGAATCACTTAGAATAGAATAAAGTACATGATATTACAATATCTCATAGAAAAAGAATTTAAGCAACTCCGTCGAAACAGCTTTTTACCTCGACTGATACTGATATTTCCTTGTGTCATCATGCTTATTATGCCATGGGCTGCTACATTGGAAATTGAAGACCTACGTATAGCCATCATCGATCACGATCATAGTCCGTCTTCCATCCGGCTGACTCATCGCATAGAGGCATCACCCTATTTCAAATTAGTAGCCTTTCCCGAAACATATCAAAAAGGATTAGAACATATTGAAAGGAATCAGGCAGATATGTTACTTGAAATACCGAAAGGCTTCGAAAAAGAGCAAGTCAACGGACGTCCGGCTTCTGCTTTAGTAGCTATAAATACAGTAAACGGGAGCAAAGGTGGACTGGGCAGTACTTATCTGCAACAGATACTTAATCCACAAAACACATCTATATCAGTCCGGTACCGTTTTAATCAACATTTAGATTATAAAGTATTTATGGTCCCAGCCCTAATGACTATGTTATTAGTGATGATTTGCGGTTTTCTCCCCGCATTAAATGTTGTTAGCGAAAAAGAAGCCGGGACAATCGAACAAATTAATGTCAGTCCAGTAAGCCGTTTTACATTTACCTTAGCCAAATTATTACCTTATTGGTTTATTGGCTTTATCGTATTAAACTTATGCATGATACTTTCCTGGCTCGTATACGATTTAATACCAGAAGGTAGTATACTTACCATTTATCTTGCAACATTGATATTTGTTCTGGTCATGTCCGGATTAGGTCTGGTTATCTCCAATTATTCAGCAACTTTGCAACAGGCTATGTTCGTTATGTGGTTTTGTATGTTGACCTTCATACTGATGAGTGGCCTATTTACCCCCATCAGCAGTATGCCAGAATGGGCGCAATACCTTACCTATATCAATCCTTTACGATACTTCATGGAAATAATGCGTATGGTCTATCTAAAAGGGAGCAGTATAACCGATATCGCATCACAATTAAGCATTTTATCTTGTTTTGCTGTAATATTATATGGATGGGCAATTTATAGTTATCGGAAGCAGCAATAACTGTGATTATAAAATTTAACATTTCATTTATAACATAATACCATTTTATTCTCTATATTTGAAAATACACAAACTTTAAATACGTGAATATTATGAACGCAAATCCTGTTTTCAGTTTGCACATCCCGACAAGAATCTTGTTCGGATGTGGTGAGATAAAGAAGTTAGCAACCGAAATACTTCCGGGAAAGAAAGCGATGATTGTAATTTCCGGTGGAACTTCGATGAAAAAATACGGATATTTAGATAAGGTAACCGGCTTCTTGACCGAGAATGATGTTGCATCTATCGTTTACGATAAAATTCTTCCTAACCCCATCAAATCGCATGTAATGGAAGCTGCAGCTATTTGCCGCGAACAAGGCTGCGATTTTATTATCGGATTAGGAGGCGGCAGTACAATCGATTCAGCCAAGGCTATTGCCGTTATGGCATGCAATGAGGGAGACTTCTGGAATTACGTAACAGGTGGAACCGGTAAAGGACGCCCAGTAACAAAAGCACTGCCGATTGTAGCCATTCCAACTACCGCAGGTACAGGAACAGAAGTCGACCCATGGGCAGTAATTACCAACGAAGAAAAACAAGAAAAAATTGGTTTCGGATGCCCACTTACCTTCCCTACTCTCTCTATCATCGATCCGGAATTAATGGTTTCCATTCCTGCACATCTAACAGCTTATCAAGGATTCGATGCTTTCTTCCATGCTGCTGAAGGATTCATTGCCAATTATGCAACTCCAATCAGTGACCTCTACGCATTAGAAGCAATTCGCCTACTTTATAAATATCTTCCTGTAGCCGTAAACGACGGCAAGAACTTAAAAGCACGTGCTAAAGTTGCATGGGCCAGTACACTTGCCGGACTGGTAGAAGCAACTTCCAGCTGTACCTCCGAACACTCAATGGAGCATGCAATGAGTGCCTATTATCCGGAATTGCCTCATGGAGCAGGATTGATAGCATTAAGTGAAGCTTATTTTGAAACATTCCGTAATGACTGCATGAAGCGTTACATGAAAATGGCTGATATCATGACTCAGCAGAAGAGTAATCGTCCAAGTGATTTTATCGACGCATTGGTACGCATGAAAAAAGAATGCCATGTAGACGACATCAAATTAAGCAAATGGGGATTGAAAGAAGAGGATCTTCCGAAAATGGTTCAGAATGCACGCGATACAATGGGTGGTCTGTTCACCTTAGACCCACGTCCGCTTACAGACGAAGAAGTATTGAACATCTACAAACAATCTTATAAATAAAGGTCTCACTTAGTCTGTTAATCATCTAAAAGAGAAGCGACCATTCACATGGTCCGATAAAGTAAAACAAAAAGAGTTCACCCCCAAGGATGAACTCTTTTTGCTATTTATTATTCTGTTACGGCAAATTTCAATGTCGATACATCTTCGCTGTTGGGACCAATCATTACATTAAAATCTCCCGGTTCGCAAACGTAATTCAAATCGTAATCATAGAATTTAAGTAGTTCTGGAGTTATTTTAAAAGATACTTTCTTGCTTTCTCCTTTCTTTAAATGTATACGCTGAAAACCTTTCAATTCCTTCACCGGACGAGTAATGCTTCCTACCAGATCACGGATATACAACTGAACAACTTCATCTGCATCATACTTTCCTGTATTGGTAACTGTAATAGAAGCAGTCAACTCACCATTCTGCTTATTCATGGAATCAGCACTCAACTGCATGTCGGAGTAAGCAAATGTTGTATAACTCAGACCAAATCCAAAAGGATATAAAGGATCGTTTGATACATCAATATAATTGCTGCGGAATTTTTCAAACCATTTACCTTTAGCCAACGGACGACCTGTGTTCTTATGGTTGTAATTCATAGGCAATTGACCTACGTTCTGTGGGAAGCTTGCTGTAAGTTTTCCACTCGGACAAACGTCGCCAAACAAAACATCACATATAGCATCGGCCGACTCACTTCCGCCAAACCAAACGTTCAAAATAGACGGAACGTGCTGCTGTTCCCAAGTCATGACTGTTGGACGGCCTGCAAAATGAACCAGTACAACAGGCTTACCTGTTTTCAACAAAGCTTCCAGCAAGTCACGCTGTGCATCCGGCATTTCCAGATTTGTACGACTACTACATTCACCACTCATTTCAGAGGACTCGCCCAAAGCAGCAACTATAACATCTGCCTGTGAAGCAACACGCAAAGCCTCATCCAGCAATTCTTGATCATTGCCACGAGGTATTTCACGCCCAAACATGGTAGCACGAGTCTGATAGTCCGCATCATACATTAAGTTACTACCTTGTGCATAAAGGATATTAGCCCGATCACCCACAGCCTTTTTCAATCCCTCGAGCAAAGTACTGTAACGCTGCGGAGTTGCAGCAACACTCCATGTACCCGGCATATTAGTACGTGTATCAGCTAACGGACCAATTAATGCGATGTTACCTTTTTTCTGCAGAGGCAATAAATTACCTTCATTTTTCAGCAAAACAAATGATTCTGTAGCAATACGACGTGCTTCGGCACGATGCTCTGCATTATAAAGATCTTTAGCCGGACGCTTTAGGTCACAATATTTATACGGATCCTTAAACAGGCCCAGTTTATATTTTGCTTCCAACATTCGGCGACAAGCTGTATCAATATCCTGCATGCTGACTTTACCTTCCTTCAAAGATTTTTCCAGTGTCCCGATAAATCCATCAGCCACCATATCCATATCTGTACCAGCCTTTAATGCACGTGCGGAAACCTCTTGCAAATCTCCTATTCCATGATCCACCATCTCAGCAATTGCCGTATAGTCGGTAACAACGAAGCCATCAAATCCCCACTGATTACGCAAAACATCCGTCATCAACCAGCGGTTGGCTGTAGCAGGAACTCCATCCACTTCATTAAATGAACTCATAAAACTACCGGCGCCTGCTTCAGCAGCAGCTTTATAAGGAGGAAAATACTCATTAAACATCCGGTTACGGCTCATGTCGACCGTATTATAATCTCTTCCGGCCTCAATGGCACCATACAAGGCAAAGTGTTTCACACATGCCATAACCTCATCATTCTTTTCCATTTTTTCTCCCTGGTAGCCTTTAACCATTGCTTTGGCAATTTCAGCTCCCAGATAAGGATCTTCTCCATTACCTTCTGAAACACGTCCCCAACGAGCATCACGGCAAATATCCACCATCGGACTGAAAGTCCAACAAATACCATCAGCACTTGCCTCTACAGCTGCAATACGAGCCGACTTCTCGATAGCCTCCATATCCCAAGTACAAGAAAGTGCCAAAGGTATAGGGAATATAGTTTCATATCCATGAATCACATCCATACCAAAAAGCAATGGAATACCCAAACGGCTTTTTTCAACAGCCAGTTCCTGCATTTCACGAATAGCTTTCACCCCTTTCAGGTTGAACAAGCCTCCGACTTCTCCTCGACTGATTTTTCCGGCTACATCACTACTCTTAGCCTGACCTGTCGTAATATTACCAGTTACAGGCAAGTTTAACTGACCTAATTTTTCCTGAAGAGTCATTTTACTCATCAGTTCGGTCACAAACTTATCCATATTACCTTCATCTTTAGGCAACAGTGATTTTTTGTTTCCGGCAAAAAGTGTAGCCGACATACACAAAGAAGTCACTAAAAGGAATGTTGTCTTTTTCATTATTTCTTTCTAATTAAAAATAAATCACTTTTTAACTTCAAAACCTAAATTTTTCAGTCCTTCCTGAATTTCAGGACAACTCATAAACAAGTTCCAGAGTAATCCGGTACGATAATTTTCTATCATTGGAGCAATCGTACACTGATCTATAGCAAGATAATGCGGTACCGTCCAGTTATCCGTTTCCGAGAATGCATCATAAAAACCATACGTACCCCAAATAGCATTACCCTTTGAATAGAAATATTTCAAGGCACGCATCGATTCTTCAGGAGTATACGGGAAACTCGATAAAGCAGCTGTAGGAGTAATTACACCCAGATCATTGTCACCCGGACAATGTGCCGCATAGCCATTCACAGAATAACTGGCAGTCAGTCCCCAGCAGTTTTCACCATAACCCTTATAACCTTTCGGATTTTCCACACAATACCGATAATCAGATAGAGCATGATTCCGTACAACATTCCAATAATCAGCATAACGGTCTTTTATTTTGCGTGGATCCAATCCGATATAAGAATAATGTGCCCAAAACAGCGGACCTCCCAGCTCCTCGGCTCCATTATGTTTCAACTCCAGAGGTAACCCATAAGGAGCAGCCGATGTCTTGATATCTCCTCCTCGTGCCCATCCATTATGATAAGCAGAAGCAGGAACCGGATGTGTTGGAGAAGATGCAGCCAACACATAAACGATCAAAGCTTCATTGTAGCCTTCAAGAGGAAAGTTCATTTCCCAGCCGTAATTGGGCGACCAGTGCCAGTAGATAACATCCTTACCGTTCTGATACCAGTCAAATTCCATTTCATGCCACAATTTATTAATTTTCTCACAAAGTTCTTTTTCTTTTGGGTTTCCATTTTCAAAATACTGGCGAACACAAAGCAAACTTTGCATTACAAAACAGCTTTCTACCAAATCGCCACCATCATCTTTCATACCAAAAGGTTTCACTTTTCCTGTCGGACCGTCAAGCCAGTGAGGCCAAACTCCATGAAAGCGGTCAGCACGAGTCAGATAATCGACAATTTTATGCAAGCGTTCCACACCATCTTCACGAGAAATAAACTTTCTATCGATAGCAACCAAGACACCAGCAATACCAAATCCACTACCTCCCGTAGTAACTACAGATGAATCATTCTGAGGATAACTTCCATCCAAATGAATACGTTCAGGAGCAAGACCAGATGTTTTCTCCGCTCCATCCCACATATAATTGAAATGTACTTTCTGTATATAATCCAACATTGCGCTATCCGATGGGAAAGAATCCGGACGAGCAATTGTTTGTTCGGTAATGCTTAGGTTTTCACCTTTTTTAGCCGATGTGCATGAAAGCATAAACAATACACACAAGCCATAAAAATATTTCCACATAAGTATTTACAGATAATTGTAACAATCCTTTCAGGAGCATCACGTATATATCACACGTTAGCTCCCGAAAGTTACCTTCTAAAAAACTATTAACCTTTATTCATCTTTCGGCTCATTCGCCAACGTCGAAGAGATATCTATCTGAGCTGTAGGTACCGGATAGTATTCTTTTCCAGCAGTCCATCCCAAAGGTCCCAGGACTTCACTTAACTTACCTGTACGGCGCAAATCATTGTACCGTTCACCCCATTCCAGTGCAAGTTCCATACGACGTTCATCCATAATCTGATCAAGTGTCACATCCTCCAGCTCAGGCATTGCTGCACGCTTACGAACCTGATTAAACGGATCATCACCATCCTTATTCTGACGCACTTTTGCCTCTGCATTCATTAAAAGCACTTCTGCATAACGGAATACACGGATATTATTATTTGTTCCATACTCTGTACGTCCTTCAGTCATCTGATTCGATGGAGTATAAGCCTTTCCATTGAAACAATCCGGTGCAACACTACTGGCCGGTGCCTTGATGAAATCACCTTCTTGAGTCGTTTCACCTGCCATCAGGAAGGTTGTAGTAGCACGAACGGTTTCACCACGTTCGGCTGCCCACTGACGGAAAGCTTTTGTCGGACTGATAAAGCCCCATCCTGAAATATTACCATCATTCAAAGGTCCCTGGAATACAAACCAACTGTCCGGTACTACAACTTCTCCCGAGCCATTGCCAAAATCGGTAAACTGCATTTCGAACAAAGATTCATCACAGAGTTTACCGGGGATTTTAAACAAGTTATTAAAATCACTGTATAAAGAGAACTTTTTACTTCCGATAATATCATCTGTCAGTAGCTCAACTTTCGACCAGTTCTCCTGTTCCATATAAACCTTAGCAGCCAGCATTTCAGCAGTAAACAAAGAAACAGCTCCGATACGGTCGGTATATTCGTTCGGACGGATACGGGGCAAATATGTCATAGAATATTCCAAATCGCTTAATATATAGCGATATACAGCATTTACCGTAGAACGAGTCATATCGGTCTGCTTATTGTCACGCAAAATGGTAACAGGGCCAAACAATTCTGTCAGACGATAGTAGCAATAAGCACGGATAAATTTTACTTCGCCTGTATATTCTTCATAACGTTTTTCATCTGCATCCGAAACGATGTTGGCAGCATAACCGTCGAGAGCTTCCAGTGCAGCATTTGCCACCTTAATGATGTCATAATAAACCATCCATGCCTCGTTTGTTCCCCAAAAGCCGGCATTATAAGTATAATTTTGATCGATAGCAACCAAGTCTGCCTGGTCGTCAATTCGACCTGTAGAAACATCATCGTCACGGACAACTGTCGCTCCCCATACAATCCAGTGAGAACCTCTCTGGCGTAACTTTGCATAAACGCCAGATACCGGCTGATACATATTATTCAGGTTTGTATAATCAACCTTTTCTTCATCCACCTTATTCTCCGGCAATTTATCCAAATAATCGGAACAGGAGGATAATAATGTTGTGGCAGCAAACGCACATAGTAATATATTTTTTATCTTAATACTTTTCATAAATCAGCGTGTTTAGCAATTTGTTAGAAATCGATAGTCAAACCAAAAGTATAAGTGGCAGCCAGCGGGTAAACACCCTCGTCCCAACCATAGCTCTGGCTAATTTCAGGAGTAAATCCGTTCGAAGTAAAGTAAGTAAACGGACGGTCGGCAGTCAAACTTACTTTTACACCCGGCAATGTGTAACTTCCCATATGGATATTACGGAAATTGTATGCCAGCATGACATTCTGTATGCGGAAGAAATTTCCTTTTTCCACAAAGAAGGAGTTGGTATGACTGTTATTCCAAGCCTTCAACATACCTTTTGCCGAAGGATATGAATTGGTAGAACCTTCACCCGTCCAACGGTTATCATAGAAATCCTTATCGAAGTTGAAGTTAGCCTGAGTATAACGTACGGCACGCTTACGGTTATAAATTTCATTTCCTGCCTGTCCGAATGTTGACAAAGAGAATTCCAGATTCTTATATTGGAAACCTAAATTGAAACTATAAGTCAGTGTCGGTATATTCGATCCTAAGATCTGACGGTCCTTATCATCAATCACCTGGTCGTTGTTCACATCCTCATAAATGAAATCTCCTGGTTCCAATCCATTAGCCTTAGCTATCGGATCAGCATCAATCTGAGCCTGATTCTGATATACTCCCAACACTTTATATCCGTAATACGACTGCATTTCTTCGCCCACCAGATTAATGGTACGGCTTTCTGCACTACCACCATAAATATAAGGAGCACCATTCAGACTCTTTACACGATTACGCAGAGTAGACAGGTTAACTCCGGCATAATAACTGAAATCCTTACCTATTTTATCACTCCAATTCAGCTGGATATCAAAACCACTGTTTCGTATTTCTCCATTATTACCTGCCAAAGTCTGTGTACTGAAAGGCAAGGTTGTACTGATAACAGCATTTTTAGTGATACGGTTATAGTAATCCACATCCACGTTCAAACGGCTGTCTAATAAAGCAAAGTTTACACCGGCGTTAAACTCTTCTACCTTTTCCCAGCCCAACCAACTGAAATAACTTGTATTCTGGAATCCAGGCAATGTCGTATTACCGAATACACCCGAAGCAGAAGTTCCGGTAGTAATAGAAGCAAAACCATCACTTGCAGAAACATGGTCATTACCAAGTTGTCCCCAACTTGCACGAACCTTTAAATAGTCGATTACCTCCTGTTTCTTAAAGAAGTTCTCGTCACTCATAACCCAAGCAGCTCCAACAGAAGGGAAATATCCCCATTTATTTTGATACTTGGAACTACCATCAGCACGCATTGTCAAAGACAACAAATATTTTCCAGCATAATCATAACTTGCACGAGCAAAATAAGATAATCCACGATAGCAAGAACCATCATCACTTACTTCACGTCCGGTAGAGTTACCTTGAGTAAGGTATAAATACTCATCATAATCTCCGGGAACATTGCTTGCTTTTCCTTCCAGCTTACGCATCTGCTCCTGACGTGCAGATTGTCCCAGCAAGACATTCAGGTTATGACTACCCCAAGAGTCTGTATAAGTCAATGTATTATCCCAAATGTAATTATAATAGTTTGTGTCTGTCTTGGTCAATCTTGATTCAGAGTTCTGTTGCAATGAACTCACCAGATAAGGCTGTACGTATACACGTCCTCTTATCAAAGAGAAGTCCTGACTATAGCTGGTCTTAAACTTCAACTTATTAGGAATTAAGCTCAACTCAGCGAAAAAGTTAGCCATTACCTGAAAATTCTCGTTCAGGCTATTGTTATTGTATTTGGCAATAGCAACCGGATTTGAGAAGTTATTAGTAAGCCCTATTTGCTGAGGAGAAGCAAACTTTTCAGGAAAAGCCTCATCATCCGAACGAGTATAATCATATACCGGAAGTAATGAAGGCATATTGTATGCAGCCAGCCAGGCTGAGTTTTCAGGATTATACTGTTCCGAGTTACTGATTACAATGTTACTTCCAACCTTCAACCAGTCGGTTGCTTCAAAATCAAAGTTCGCACGGAAGTTCAAACGATTGTAATCATTACGTGTATCCATGATACCATTCTGATACAGATAGTTGATACCTACTGCATAAGTTGCTTTCTCACTACCGCCACTGATATCGACTCCATGATTAGTCATCAAGGCAGGACGCAACAATTCGTCATACCAGTCGGTATCTGCACCAAATGTCAACGAATCATAATCACCACCAAACTTTTCGATAGACGACTTAATCAATGGATCATAAGCCTCACGATTTGCCTCAAGCAATAAAGTTGCATACTCGTGAGAATTAGCCATATCAAGCACATTGGTAGCAGTCTGTACACCTACATAACCATTGTAGGTAATCCGTGCTTTCGTATTGCGTTTACCTTTCTTGGTAGTAATAATTACAACTCCATTTGCTGCACGCACACCATAGATGGCAGCAGCAGATGCATCTTTCAATACAGAGATTTCCTGTATATCGGAATTGTTCAAGAAATTGATATTATCGTAGAACATGCCGTCTACTACATAAAGGGGAGAAGTGTCGCCAAATGACCCTAAACCACGAATGGTAACTTTAGGACCGCTTCCCGGAGTACCCGATGCCACGACATTCATGCCAGGAACTTTTCCCTGTAAAGCCGACATAGGTGAAGTGGTTGCCTGCGAAGCAATCTGATCACTTTTTACAACCGATATAGGAGCCGTCAAGTCTTTTGCCTTACTGGTACCATAACCAATAACAACTACATCTTCCAATTTCTGTACATCGTCCGAGAGTTCGACATTGATGGTTTTCTTTCCGTCTACTTTCACTTCAACGGTTTTCATACCAATAAAACTAAAGACCAAAGTTCCATTTGCAGGAACATTTTCAAGAAGATACTTACCATCCACATCACAGATGGTACCGAGCGTTGTGCCTTTCACTAAAATATTAGCACCAATTACAGGTTCGTTAAAGTTAGCGTCGGTTACGACACCTTGAACCGTTACCGTTCGTTGTGCATAAGTTGTAGCAACGAACAATAATGACATCAGAATGAATACTAATTGTTTTTTCATGAATTGATTAAAGTTATGATTCAAAAAACGGTGGCAAAGGTGAACATAAACTTAACGATTCACAAAAAAAGTAATACGACGTTACTACTTTGGACACTTTAAATACTACTTTTTTACTACTTTTTCAAAATAATATCCATTCATTTTCAGATATTTATAAATTACTTTAATTCTATAAGAAAATCAACAAGACTTACTCCGTCTGGAACTTCCATCCGCTTCCTGATACGATATCTTGCAGCCTCAACACCCCGAATGGTAAGGTTTGTCATTTGAGCAATATCTTTCGTTGAAAGGTTCAAACGCAAAAAGGCACAAAAACGCAAATCGGTTGCTGTCAAATTGGGATAACGTTCACGCAAGGTACGGAAAAAACGCTGGTGAATCAAATCAAAATTCTGCTGAAAAACTTCCCAAGAATCCTCTCCGGCGATGTTCTCGTTAATCAGCTTCAGCACCAGTTCCATATTCTTACGCCCACATTGTGATTTTGCCAACTGCTCTTGTACTACAGTGCGTAACTTTTCCAACATTTCCTGCTTGGCAAACGTACCCAATGCCATACTTGCCAGTTCCTTTCCTTTCAATGACAATTCAGCTTCCAATAATTTTTTCTGCTGCTCTGCAATTAACCGCTGCTGTTCACTCAATTTAATATTCTGTTCAATCTTGTGTGCTTCATATTCCTTTCGCTTCTTTTCTGCAACAGCCTTTCCTCTCCATCGAGCGACTCCATAAACCAATCCAGACAAAAACAAGACATACAGCAACAACATCGGATAAGACATCCACAAAGGTCTATTAATGACGAATTCATACTTCGTTTCATCCAGCAAACGTCCGTCATCACTATACACTCCAGCCCATAATGTATACGATCCGAATTCAAGGCTTCCAAAATGTACAGACGGAAATGCAGATTCTTCTGATAATATCTGATGACCGGATTGCAACTTAAACTTGAAACGAATAGCCGGCTGATCATAACACGGATAAGAGAGCAAGACCGAAATATCACGACAGTCACTTGCCACAGACACCTTTTGTGTGACATTCAGAGCCAGTTCCTTACCAAAAGAAGAAGATGCCAGAACACGACGAATTTGCAGGCCCGACAAATTATGCTGTGTGACAGATTGTTCGTTTAGCCGCAAACAAGCAATGCTATTATTCAAATTCAGATAACAATTATTTCCATCTACATAAATTTTATTATTCCCTTCAATACAAGGAGAGTTGAACATTTCTACTGGTATACGACGCTTAATTATGAACTTACCTTCATGATATGCCAAAAGCACATATTCATGCGAATTCATCAGCCAAAGCATTTCATTGTTATGCACATCTACAGCTGTATGCGCATCCATTAAAAACGGAACTGAATTATTCAACTGTTCATAAGGCTTTATCTTACGATCGATGTCATCGTACATAAAATACCCCTCAACACTGGAAAATACAATACGCCCTCTGATTTTCATTACATGAATTTTACCCGATGTCTTCTTTCCACCGAGAGTATGAATATGCTCAATATCTTTAATACGATACAAATCATCGTCCAACTTGATGCGATAAAGCCCGTTATACATGTGTGAAGCCCATATAACCCCCGTTCCATCCACTTCCAGCGACTTGATCGGCGCATAGAAATCTTTCACGTTATGCGACAAATACCAGATTCCTTCTTTCTTTTTCCAGATTCGCAATTCTGCATACGAAGCCTCCACCAGTACATCTTGCCCATTGATAGAAGCCTTTACAATACACGTACTATTCAGAGTTCCCGGAACCGCCTGTATATCCCCATATTTTCCAACAAGCATCGTAGAAGCATCATTACCAATAAAAATCTGTGAATCAATTTGCTTGACATACCAGTTCTGTCCAGCAGTATGAGGAAGTAACCGAATTTCCCGGGTATGCTGATTATACTCATAAGCCCCCTGATTGGTTGCCAGATATATTTTTTCTCCAACTCTTTCTACACCGTATACCATTCCTATACTCAAGTCTTTTACAGAAGGAGTTAACAGTGTAACCGAAGTATTGGTATGTACAAAAGAAATTCCATCATCCAGTGCTGCCCACAGATTATTCTCATTATCACAGAACAGTCCCATCACAGAATTATTATTCAGCTGATTATCACGACTAAGATGCCAAAGCAGATGCCCATCCTTATTTAAGCCATAAATACCATCCAGAATGGTACCGACCACAAGTATAGAATCTCCCAGCATGACTGCACGATTCCCTTTTGCCCAGTTCAATTGCTTGTCAATATCCGTATGTAATGCCGAAGCGACTCCGTCCCGATAGGAAAATAGCCCATGATCGACCGTCAGCAATATCATGCCTTCCTTTCCATCTGGAAGTATGGAAACTACATTATCATTGCCAACAGCAACCCTATCCAGCAAAAGATGAAAGCGATTTCCATCAAACTCATAAAAGCCACCGTCAATCATCTGCGCATATACCCGTTTATGACAGGTATAAAAATACAACGGACGGATACCAGTTTTCCGGTTCATACTGCTCACATTCTTCCCATCAAAAGCATACCAGCAGGTAAACGACTGAAAATAGATTTTTTCTCCCAGCCGTACAATATGCCAGATTTCATCATTAGGAGTAATTTCATCCTTTAGCTGTTCACTTAAAGAGTGATACTCCATTTTCCCTGTCACCCCACGGGAGAAATAACCAAACTCTTCGAATGAGCCGATATAAACTTTATCCTTGTCTACAAATACAGAACGGACGATATATCCTCCCGGTACCTTATAAAGTTCCCAGGAAAAACCATCATACACAAGTAATCCGTTATTATTGCCAAAATACATGACTCCATCATCCCCTTGTGCACATGCCCAGTTTTGGTGTCCACCTCTATAATCTTTCACAGTATAATTCGTTATAGCAGGAATGAAATCAGCTCCCCAGGCCGGAATAGCATAGAGAAACAACAACAGCAAAGATATTTTCAGTAGTACCAGTCTCATCGGAGTTTATATAAAAATTTAAGTACAAAGATACACGATTTCAGTCAATCCCCTATCCGACTTACAGATTTTAAGATAAAAAGAAAAGCCACCTGCAGCCGTTTTTACCACAGATGACTCTCAATCAAAAACAGATCTCTATCTTTTTACCTTTACCTGCAATGCACAATTTCTGAACGCTCGGCTACTCCATTCTCATTGAATGCTTCTACACAGAAATAATAATCCTGAGTTGTCGTCAACGAACGCATAAACAATTCATTTACATCATATACCATCCATGAGCTATATAATTTATCGGGAGCAATACCCCATAGCACGTTATACCCTTGTGCCCCTTGAACAGGTTTCCAACTAACAGCTACATCTCTACGGTCCGACTGACGAACTAACTTCAGTCCCTCCACTTTATGAGGAGCTTTTCCTGTCCCTTTACCAAACAATCGTAATTCCGATATGGCCAAATGAGGAGTAGGAACATGAACATTACGGTAACGAACATACCTTACTTTGGCAGGATGAGTAAGCTCCACATAATCATTTGGAGTATCTTTATAACTTCTCCGACGATCAACCAGTATCTTCCACACCTGTCCGTCGGATGAACCTTCTACATAATAACGATGATATAATCCTTCATAACGACCATACATATTACTCTGATAATCATGATAATTTATTTGTACAGCACACACCTCAGCCTCTTTCTGCAGGTCTATCATCACCCATTGCCCGTCATCATTAGCCTCAGCCAGCCAAAAGGACTTTGTCTTTTCATCGGTCAGCCCTTCAGGACTATACGTTCCAACTTGTGACGATGCTGTTACCGGCTTCTTGTATGAAAGCAACATCCACCCGCGAAATTCCCCCTTCTTACCCGGAACGGCCGGAGCATAATGTGGATAATCGCCAAAGCGAGTATCGCAAAACATAATCCCGTCACGATCAAATCCCATAGGGAACATGCACAGTCTACGCTCCCAATTAACATTGATAGACAATGACATCGAAGCAAAATGCCAGTATGTACTATCAGGTCCCAGCACACTGCTTCCATGTCCTGCACCATTCATAAAGCCTCCCGGTTTATACGATACCGGATTATGCTGCTGATAAGTATATGGTCCCATTGGGCTGTCTGCTACATATACGCCGTCGCCATATACATTGAACTCCGTCCCCGGAGAACCATACTGCATATAATATTTACCATTATGCTTAGTCAACCAGGGTCCCTCTATAAAACCACCCAGATCGGAATCACTCACATGGTTTTCTCCAAATCTTTCCCAACCATGATTTTCCAGATTCAGTCCGAAAAGTTCTTTTTTCTCTCCCTTGGGAAGGAAACGATGGTTACGGTCCAATTCCATACCACGAATAGGAAAAACATTCGATGACCCCCAAAACATATAGGCCTTACCGTCATCATCTATAAATAAATCCGGATCCTGCAAATCATGTAAAATGGCAGGTACTCCCTTCCATTTCCCCTTTTTCGGATTGTCGGTATAAAGAATGCTCATCGAGCCCGACGGATCTCCACATACGTAAAGCAAAGAATCTTTATAATTATGTGCGGCTGGAGCATTACACCCCTGTGGATACCAATTAGACGGAGCCGGAATAAATTCCCAATTCTGCAAATCCGTCGAATGCCAGTAACCATGCGAGCGGGTTACGAACATATAATATTCACCACGAAATTCTACAACAGCCGGATCGGCTCCCGAACGGTAAGAAATATCTTTATCCGAATTGTAAATCATGTATGTATAATCTACGTTCAGAGGATTGCAAAAAGTTTCCATACGAGTGCTTTGACCTTTCAGTGGCATAGCCGACACGACACAAAAAAGAGGCAACAAAAGTGTTTTCATTTTCATAGTTACATAATTTATTGCATCAAATGTAAACACATTTCCGTTACCTCTACTTATAAGTAACTACTACAAGAATACGTTTTACGATAACCGCACCACCTTTTCACTACGTTTTACCAACATAACAAATTGTACATAAGCATATTAAACATAGAATACAATATACTATTTCGTCAGTCCCAAGTTCCGGTTATTTTTACCAGTTTACAGGCGTACCATCAAAGTTTAATAAAAGTTCAGAATCCGACTGATGAAACTTTATGTAAAAATAATCCGTACGATCAGCCCAATCGAAAAGCTTAACTTCCTCCACCTTCCATCCTTTTGCCATTACAGCCTCTCTTACAGCTTGTGGAATAACTGTAGAAGCAGTATTCAAATAATCGCGTGTCAAATCAAAGTCGGAACGTTGCCATTTACCTTTCTGGCTAATATATGTACATGCTTCCACTTTATTTAAAGAAATATGTTGCCCGTTCTCCGTATATACCCCATCATAAATAAACTCAGCTTCGTAGGCACCTACCAGAATATTCCATCTGACATCCTTCACATCCGGATATTTCTGACTGAAGGCACTGACCACCTCAGCGGCCGGAGTGATAACAACATTTTCATCGTCCTTACTACACGAAGGCAATGCAAACAATAAAGCTGCCGCCAACATCATAAATGTAATTTTCAGAGTCTTCATAAAGCTTCAACTATACAAATTAGGAATCGTTTTTTGAGATATAACGCCGGAAAACATCCTTTGTTTAAACCCTTAGTAAATATTAAGTTTTAGACAAATGTTGCATTTTTATTGCGCGGTTGTTCCGAAAAATCGTAACTTTGCGACATATATTCGGATATAAGTGTATGAAAGATACGAAACAGCAATTTGAACATGTAATAGCAATCTGTCGCGATTTGTTTGCAAAGAAGCTGCACGATTACGGTGCTGCATGGCGCATCATGCGTCCCTCTTCGGTTACCGACCAGATATTTATCAAAGCCAACCGCATCCGGAGTATCGAGATCAAAGGTGTTGCTCTGGTCAACGAAGGCATACGACCGGAATTTATCGCTATCATAAACTATGGTATCATCGGGCTTATCCAACTGGAACTGGGATATGCAGAAACAGATGATATGACCGAACAACAGGCTCTCGACCTGTACGACAAGTATGCAAAAGCTGCACTGGAACTAATGCTGGCAAAGAATCATGACTACGATGAAGCGTGGAGAAGCATGCGCATCACTTCGTACACCGACCTGATTCTGATGAAAATTTACCGTACCAAGCAAATAGAAGCCTTGAGCGGCAATACATTGGTGTCTGAAGGTATAGATGCCAACTATATGGATATGATAAACTATTCGGTATTCGCTTTAATAAAACTGGAATTTGGAGAATAAGCATTTACATAGAGCTATTTTCGTGTGGGTTAACATTTGCCGCTTCCTGCTGGCAGGTGTCTTTATCTTTTCCGGATTCATCAAAGCCAACGACCCATATGGTACTGCATATAAGATACAAGACTATGTAGAAGCCTGGGGACTTTCCCAGCTAATTCCCGACGCATTTCCTTATCTGGGCGCAATGGTAATGGGCGTATTTGAATTTGCATTGGGATTTTATATGCTCTTCGGAATACACCGTAAAGTGGCCCCCACCCTGATGTTGCTTGTGATGTCGTTTATGACACCTCTGACATTGTGGCTTGCCATCTCGAATCCTATTTCCGACTGCGGCTGTTTTGGCGATGCCGTAGTTCTGACCAACTGGGAAACCTTCGGGAAAAATATCGTATTGCTTATTGCTGCCATTACTGTATTCAAATGGAGAAAGACTGGCATCGTTAAACTTGTCAGTGAAAAAGTTGACTGGCTGGTAGCTCTCTATGGCGTAGTATTTATTATCCTTTATACATTATACTGCATACGCGAACTTCCTGTATTCGATTTCCGCCCTTACCATATCGGGGCAGATATACGTAAAGGCATGGAAATTCCAGAAGGAGAAAAGCCAACAACTTACGAAACAACCTTCATTTATGCAAAAGACGGAGTAGAAAAGGAATTTACGATTGATAATTTCCCTTCAGACTCGACATGGACATTCGTTGACTCTAAAACCCGTATCAAAGAGAAAGGTTACGAGCCGCCTATTCACGATTTCTCCATAATCTCGCAAGAAGACGGAACAGACCTGACAGACATGGTACTGGATGATGATAATTATACGTTCCTGCTGGTAGCGCCTTATTTGAAAAATGCAGATGATAGCGGAATCGATCTGATAAATGAGGTATACGACTACAGTGTAGAACATGGCTATCGCTTCCTCTGCCTGACCTCTTCACCGGATGAAGATATTGCCATGTGGCAAGACAACACAGGAGCGGAATATCCATTTGCTCTGACAGACGAAATTACCTTGAAAACAATAATTCGTTCCAATCCCGGACTGGTATTGCTGAAAAAAGGAGTCGTCATCAATAAATGGAGCAACAACCAGTTGCCGGACGAATATGTACTGAGAGCTCCTCTGGATAAACTTTCCATCGGGACACTAAACCCGAAAACCGTCAGCCATAAACTGGCAGAGGTGATAGGATGGTTTACCGGACCACTGATATTTCTGACCTTATGCGATCTGGCATGGCTGAAATGGCATAAACGGAAAAAGAAGCAAGAAGAAGAAAAAACAGAAAACTAATATTATATAAACCCTTTTAAAATTTAAACAAAATGAGAAAAAACATTGTAGCAGGTAACTGGAAAATGAACAAGAACCTGCAAGAAGGTATCGCTTTGGCTAAAGAATTGAACGAAGTATTGACTGCAGACAAACCTAACTGCGACGTTATCATCTGTACTCCGTTTATTCACCTGGCTTCTGTAACTCCGATCGTAGACAAAAACATTATCGGTGTAGGTGCAGAAAACTGCGCAGACAAAGCATCTGGTGCTTATACAGGTGAAGTTTCAGCAGAAATGGTTGCTTCAACTGGTGCTCAGTACGTTATCCTGGGTCACTCAGAACGTCGTGCTTACTACCACGAAACTGTTGAAATCCTGGCAGAAAAAGTTAAATTGGCTTTGGCTAACAACCTGAAACCTATCTTCTGTATCGGTGAAGTTCTGGAAGAACGTGAAGCTAACAAACAGAATGAAGTTGTAGAAGCTCAGTTGGCTTCTGTATTCTCTCTGTCTGCTGAAGACTTCAGCAAGATCATCCTGGCTTACGAACCGGTATGGGCTATCGGTACAGGTAAGACTGCTACTCCTGCTCAGGCTCAGGAAATCCACGCTCACATCCGTTCTTTGGTTGCTGCTAAATACGGCAAAGAAGTTGCTGAAAACACTTCTATCCTGTATGGTGGTAGCTGCAAGCCGACCAATGCAAAAGAATTGTTCGCTAATCCTGACGTAGATGGTGGTTTGATTGGTGGAGCTGCTTTGAAAGCTGCTGACTTCAAAGGTATCATCGATGCTTTTAAATAATTAAGCGAACTATATTATTTTTCACGGAAGAGAGGGAAAATCCTTCCCTCCTCTCCGTGATTATTTAAACTCACTTATTAAAAGACAACCGGTATGATGAAGTACTTATTAACCCTTGTGTTCCTGCTTACAGCAAATATGGCAAGCGCACAGCGCAATATTGTAGAAAGCCTGCAGACCCGAACCCCGGGAGAGGGTATAGTCAACATCCATCAAGATGCCTACATTACCTCACTGATAGGATTGCGCTATGTAAACAATGCAGCGACTTCCGGTTCTGGCAAGACATTAAAAGCAAGAGGATTCCGTGTCCAAGTGTATGCTGGAAACAATTCGAGAGTTGCCCGCAATGAAGCAACTGCCGTAGCCAATAAAGTAAAAAGGGAATTTCCCGATATGCCGGTATATACTTATTTTCAACCTCCCCGCTGGCTATGCCGCATAGGCGATTTCAAAAGTATAGAAGAAGCACATGTAGCCATGCGCAAGCTGAAAGAGAGCGGTGAATTTAAAGAAGTGGCAATCGTACGCGAACAAATTAATATACCCATTGAATAATGATTGATACGAACTTGATGCACTTTCCGGAAGAGAAGGTGCAGAAACTGATGTCGCACTACAAGGAAATACTTTCTCTGCTGGGAGAAGATCCGGAACGTGAAGGCTTGTTGAAAACACCAGAACGTGTGGCGAAGGCCATGCTGACCTTAACACGCGGTTACGAAGTAGATCCCAAAGCCGTATTACTGGGTGCCAAATTTAAAGAAGAATACAGTCAGATGGTCATCGTAAAGGATATTGACTTTTTCTCCATGTGTGAGCATCATATGCTGCCCTTTTACGGGAAAGCCCATGTAGCTTATATTCCCAACGGATATATTACGGGCTTAAGCAAGATAGCGCGCGTAGTCGATATATTTTCACACCGCCTTCAGGTACAGGAACGCATGACCCTGCAAATTAAAGAGTGCATACAAGAGACACTCAACCCATTAGGAGTAATGGTTGTTGTAGAAGCCAAGCACATGTGCATGCAGATGAGAGGAGTAGAGAAACAAAACTCTGTAACTACTACTTCCGATTTTACCGGAGCCTTCAATCGCGCAAAGACTCGTGAGGAGTTTATGACACTGATTGGCAGGTAAAACTACTGTACTTCCAAGATTAGAAAATGATTTAAGTCAAGTCTCCGCGTGTAAAAAAAGTCGTAACTTTGCACGCGGAATTTTTTTATCATCTCGTGGAACAGGCAATTCAACAGACTAATATTCGTAAGGGACTGACTAAACTGGTTGTCCCGATCTTTATCGAAACGTTATTGATTATGATGCTGGGAGCAGTAGATACAATCATGCTGAGCCAGTATTCGGATGAAAGTGTAGCTGCCGTAGGAGTAGTCAACCAGATAGTAATGTTTGCTTTCCTCGTATTCGAAGTTATCAATATCGGAACGTCCGTACTTTGTTCCCAATACCTCGGCGCCAAAATGCACAAGAATATGGTGCAGGTCGTAGGAGTAGCCTTACTTCTGAATCTTGTGGTAGGACTTCTTATAAGTGCGATTTTACACTTCGGAGCAACAACCTTACTGGGCTGGATGGGGCTTCGTCCTGAATTGCTGAAATATGGTATCGGATATATGGAGATAGTAGGTGCCTTTGCTTTCTTTCAGGCAATATCGTTGACCATTTCGGCTGCACTGCGCAGTGCCAACAAAGCTATCTATCCGATGCTGGTCACCGTTTTGGTGAATATTATGAATATCATCGGAAACTACTCACTGATATTCGGTAAATTCGGTATGCCCGCATTAGGAGCCGAAGGAGCTGCTATATCGACTTCCATAGCCCGAGGAGTAAGTATGATCGTACTGTTCATCATTCTGTTTCGCAAGCATATACCTAAATTTCCACTGGCCTATTTCCGTCCTTTCCCCTGGATAGAACTGAAAAACCTGTTAAAAGTAGGATTGCCCTCTGCCGGTGAGAACCTTTCGTACAGCTTTTCTCAGGTAGTAATTACTTATCTGATTAATATCTTGGGAAACAATGCGCTGGCAACCCGTACTTACACCGTAAACATTATCATGTTTGTATACTTGTTTGCCATAGCCATGGCGCAAGGAGGAGCCATCAGCATCGGTCATCTGGTTGGACAGAAGAAAATACACGCTGCTTATTTGTTGGGCAAATATGTCATGCGACTCTCTATCCTCGTATCACTCATCCTCTCCTGTATCTGGGCAGCAGGCGGACATTTCATCTTCAGCCTTCTGACTGACAATGAAGAGATCATCCGAATGGGAGTTACCATTATGATCATCGATGTGGTAGTAGAAATCGGACGTGCCGTAAACATCTACGCCACCAACGCACTACGTTCGGCTGGCGACGTAAACTATCCGTTCTACGTGGGATTAATCGTACAGTGGACCGTTTCGGTAGGTTTCAGCTATCTTTTAGGAATTCACTGGGGCTGGGGACTTCCGGGCATGTGGTGTGCCTTCCTGCTGGACGAGAATATACGTGCCCTTATATTCGTCAAACGCTGGAACAGCCTGAAATGGGCAAAGAAAGGCTTTGTGAAATAAATCACAGATTTCCCATCCCTACATAAATCAAAAGGACACAAATCAGGTCGATGACAAGGGCTGTCACCGACCATCTAATAAACTGTTTGTCTTTTTTCGCGGCTCCATAAATAATGCCGATGATAGCAGAAACCAATATTCCGGCTGCCACACCCAACATACCTTGTACGGCAAGCCCTACAAGAATCAGAATAGCCATCGTTATCAGAATATTGTTTTTCATAAATATCGTATTTAAGTGTAGAACATTTATCACATACTTGCCTTAAAGGCATTAATTACAGCAGAGGTAAATCCATCGTGTTCCAGTGAATTAACTCCCTTGATTGTAATGCCACCCGGTGTTGTAACCTTTTCTATTTCGACAGCCGGATGCGAATTTTCATCACTCAGCAGCAAACGAGCAGCGCCATCTAATGTCTGTGCTACCATTTTCTTGGCCTCTCCCGGACGTAATCCGGCTTCTACCCCTGCCTGCATAGCTGCCTGTACATATTTCATGACGTAGGCTATTCCACATGAAGCAAGTGAAGTGGCTGCCGCAAACTGTTTTTCCTCTATCAGCATCGCAAGTCCCATTTCATTGAAAACCCCTAACATGACTTGTGTCTGCTCGTCGGTAGCATTCCGCCGGGCTATCAATGTCATACTGGCACGTTCGGCTATTGCCGTATTCGGAATTACACGGAAGATAGGCATTTCCGGATCAACAAAATGAGCCAAATCTTCGAAAGTCAGCCCGGCAGCAACCGACACAAGTATCTGCGGCTGACGAAGACGCAAAGGTTTCAGCACTTCTTCTACCTTCCAGGGCTTGACTGCAACAATCACCACATCGGCATCGGCAGCTTCCTTATTGTTGGTAGAGGTATGAATGTCGGGAAATTCAGCCTTCAACTTATCCAGCTTTGCCGTACTGGGATTAGTAACTACTATTTCGCTCGCTTTAATATAATGTCCCTGTGCCAGCCCGCGTGCAATAGCTCCGCCCATATTGCCGGCTCCGATAATTGCTACTTTCATATGAAAAACTCAATTGTTCTTTATCCGTAATATTATTTTAAAGGCTGCGACAGCTCGTCCAACGACTTGCCTTCATAGTCACAAACAGCCTGTTTGAAATCATCCGGAAGTTCCACCGGTTCCTTGGTTGCAACATCATATCCTACCATGACCGTACGACACTGACATTTCAACACACCGCTCGCCTTATTGACCGCCCGCTGAAGCAAGGTAAAGCTCTTATGTCCCAGATGTACGACAGTGGTTTCTATTATCAGATCGTCGGAAAAAAACACCGGTGCCAGAAAATCGGCATTGATATTGGCAACTACAATACCCAGATGACTCCAGTCTTTATTACCAAACACATCACGCATATACGAAGTCTTTGCCAAATCGTACAAAGAGAAATACGAAGAATTATTCATGTGACCATACTGGTCGACGTCGCTGAAGCGAATCTGTACAGGCAATGCATGCCTAAATTTCATATCATCTGCCATATCCATTTGTTTTTATATAATCTCAAATATAAATCTTTTTTCCCGAAAACCTACTATAAAGGAAGATTATTTCTTACTTTTGCTCGTCAACTAAATGAAAAAGTAAATTTAAGCATTACAATATGGAACAGAAATTCAAAAAGGAGACCCTGTGCGTACAGGCTGGATGGACTCCGAAGAACGGAGAACCCCGTGTTTTACCTATCTATCAAAGTACAACATTCAAATACGATACCAGCGAAGAGATGGCTAAACTCTTCGACCTGGAAAAGAGCGGATATTTCTACACCCGCTTGCAGAACCCGACAAACGATGCCGTAGCTGCCAAGATTGCTGCGCTGGAAGGTGGTGTAGGTGCTATGCTGACTTCGTCTGGTCAGGCAGCCAATTTTTATGCTGTATTCAATATCTGTGAGGCAGGTGATCACTTTGTCTGCTCATCAACTATCTACGGAGGCACATTCAACCTTTTTGGTGTAACAATGAAGAAACTGGGAATAGAGTGTACATTTGTCGATGCCGATGCACCGGAAGAGGAAATTGAAAAAGCTTTCCGCCCGAATACCAAATGTCTGTTCGGCGAAACCATCTCGAATCCGAGCATCAATGTCCTCGATATTGAAAAGTTTGCACGTATCGCACACAAACATGGAGTGCCCTTGATTGTGGACAATACATTTGCTACTCCTATCAACTGCCGCCCGTTTGAATGGGGAGCCGACATCGTAACACATTCTACTACCAAATATATGGACGGACATGCAACTTGTGTAGGAGGTGCCGTAGTAGACAGTGGTAACTTCGACTGGGAAGCACATGCCGACAAGTTTCCGGGACTGACTCAGCCGGATGCTTCTTATCACGGACTGACTTATACCAAGGCTTTCGGCAAGATGGCTTATATAACCAAAGCAACCGCACAGCTGATGCGTGACCTCGGTTCCATACAGTCGCCCGAAAATGCCTTCCTGCTAAATCTGGGACTGGAAACATTGCACCTGCGTGTAGCACGTCACTGTGAGAACGCACAGAAGGTGGCCGAATGGCTGGAAGCAAACCCGAAGGTAAAATGGGTAAACTACTGTGGGCTGAAAAGTAGCAAATATTATGAACTGGCTCAGAAATACATGCCAAACGGCTCGTGTGGTGTCATTGCCTTCGGACTGAAAGGTACCCGTGAAGATGCTATCAAGTTCATGGATCAGCTGAAACTGGCTTGTATTGTTACACACGTTGCCGACGCACGTACATGTGTGCTTCATCCGGCAAGTCATACACACCGCCAGTTGACCGACGAGCAGTTGATAGAGGCTGGTGTAGCTCCCGATTTGATACGTCTGTCGGTAGGTATCGAAAATGTAGATGACATCATCGCAGATTTGAATCAAGCTATGCAATACATTTAATGTACATCAAGGTATACGTATAACCGATCAAAAGGTCGTTTCTGTATTTTTCAGACAATACGGAAACGGCCTTTTTTGATTATTGCTATCGCCTGAAGATTTATATGATGATTATAACTTCTTCTTGTTCTTCAACCCTCTGCATATTGCCTGCAAAAGAAGCTGACAGTTTGCCAAAAACGTCAGGACGTTTTTAGAAAATTTGTACAAATTCCAAAATGTTTTGTACAAAAACCGAGAACAACTCTATTACCTTACAGAAAAAATCAGAATGCATCTCCTCGGCTTTCCTGAGAAAGTTTATCCTGTGTCAAACCATTCATAATTACAGCATACACGAAACATCATGAAAGTTTGTTGCTTCTTGCTTCCAATTTGATAAGGTTTAATGACTGAGGATTGTAAGATATACTTCCTTTCATTACATTTGCCAGTGAATAATCAATTTTTATTTCATATGATAACTCCCAATGACTGGTACACTTCTCGAATAGCCGAAACGGCAAAAGAACTGACTAATATAAAGAAACGCATTCTCCATATCAGTTTACTACGCATCGTATTTTTTCTTGCCGGAATAACGGCCGTCATCGCATTATTTCATGCCGGAACAGGGGTACTGATTGGTGCGGTATGTTGTACATTTCTTCCTTTCCTGGCTCTTATAAAACTACACAACCGTTTCTTCGCACGAAAGGAATGGCTGGAAACTCAAGAGCAAATCAACCGCAATGAACTGAAAGGACTGGAAGGTGATTTTTCCGGCTTCGATGAGGGAAAAGAATTTGTCAACCCAGAACATCCATACTCATTCGACCTCGATTTGTTTGGACGAAATTCGTTGTTTCAGGCCATAAACCGTACATGTACGCACATCGGAAAACAAACTCTTGCCCGATGGATGCAGGAGCACTTGACTCAAAAAGAGTTGATAGAACTTCGCCAGCAGGGTGTAAGGGATATGAGCGAAAGAAACGAGTTTCGCGAAGAATTCCGTATCACGGGATTGGTTAATCACGGAAAGACATCCGACGTAGAGGAAATACGCCGATGGAGTGAAAGCCCCTCCAATTTGTTGCATGCCACATGGGTAAAGCTAACCTTATGGGGAGTTCCCCTCATCAACATCGCATTGCTTGCAGGAGGACTGACGGGTATTTGCTCTATAAGCTGGTTCGGATTAATGTTTATGCTATTTGTGATTATCAGCTTTGCCGTCATCAAAAAGGCGACTCTTGTACAGCAAACATATGGCGAGAAATTGAAAACTCTGAACAGTTATGCCAAACTGATTGCACTTGCCCGCCAACAAGTATGGAAATCTGCCGAAGTACAACAACTAATAGAGCGACTGAACATTGACGGACATTCGCCGGCCGAGGCTTTGATGCAACTATCCAAAGAACTCGACAGACTGGATCTGCGTAACAACCAGTTACTTTATGTCATACTGGAAGGTAGTATTTTCTTTCAGCTACGACAGGTAGTACGTATCGAGCGATGGAAAGAGCGATACGGTCATCATCTGATGCAATGGCTGGAAACCGTTGGAGAGCTTGATGCTCTTTGCTCGTTAGGGACTTTTGCCTATAATCATCCGGACTATAGCTATCCTTCTATTTCAGACAAGCCCTTCCAGTTTATAGCGACCGCTATGGGGCATCCGCTGATGCCTGCCGAACAATGTGTAAAGAACGATGCCCTGATACCGTCACGACCGTTTTTCCTAATTATAACCGGAGCTAATATGGCAGGAAAAAGTACATATCTGCGTACGATTGGGGTTAATTATTTACTTGCATGTATCGGCTGTCCGGTATGTTGCAAACAATTGACTCTATATCCTGCACAGTTAATTACCAGTCTGCGTACATCCGACTCGCTTACGGATAATGAATCGTATTTCTTCGCCGAGCTCAAGCGACTGAAACGTATCATCGATTTACTAAATGAAGGGCATGAGCTATTCATCATCCTGGATGAAATATTGAAAGGAACCAATTCGGCCGACAAGCAGAAAGGCTCGCTCGACTTGATACGCCAATTTATGCATCTGCAAACTAATGGTATTATTGCCACACACGATTTATTGTTGGGTACCCTTGCTGAACAGTTCCCTGACAAGATACGTAATTACTGCTTCGAGGCTGACATAAAGGAAAACGAACTTAGCTTTTCTTATAAATTACGGGAAGGCGTAGCACAAAATATGAATGCTTGCTTCCTTATGAGAAAAATGGGAATCATAATACAAGATGAATGAAACATGTGAAGGGCGTGAAGGGTAAAAACGAGTAATATTTTCAATGAAAAAGCCCAATAAAGTCTACAATCCCCCCCTTCGTATGGAAATAGTTTATAAATATATCCGTTTAAGACACAGAAAAGCCTCCTGCAAAACGATAAGGAGTGAAGACAATAAATGAAGCCATTACACATAAAAGCCCCTCAGAGAGCTAAAAAACAGTGAAATTTTATCATTCTTCAGGAAGTTATAGATATCCCGTATCATAAAAAAAGCCGAAGTCCAAATGAACTCCGGCTTTTAATATATATAGCGTTTACAGAATTATTCAGCTTTAGGGGCTTCCTCTGTAGTAGCTTCTGCAGTTGCTTCAGCAGCAGGTGCCTCAGTTGCAGCAGATTTTTTAGAACGACGAGTACGAGTAGCTTTCTTAGCAGCTGTCTTAGCCATATTCTCATTGTAGTCAACCAATTCGATGAAACACATTTCTGCGTTATCACCCAAACGGTTACCAGTCTTGATAATACGAGTGTAACCACCCGGACGATCTGCAACCTTTACAGAGATTTCTTTGAACAGTTCAGTTACAGCGAACTTATCTTGCAAGTTGCTAAATACAACACGACGAGAATTTGTAGTGTCTTCTTTAGACTTTGTAATCAGAGGCTCAACGAACTTTTTCAAAGCTTTAGCCTTCGCAACAGTCGTAGTGATTCTTTTGTGCTTGATCAAAGAAGATGCCATGTTTGACAACATTGCATTTCTGTGAGAAGCAGTACGACCTAAATGGTTGAATTTCTTATTATGTCTCATTTTTTATTCTTTATCTAATTTATACTTAGAAATATCTGTTCCAAACGACAGATTCAGACTCTCGAGCAAATCATCAAGCTCAGTGAGCGATTTCTTACCGAAGTTACGGAACTTCAACAGGTCTGTCTTGTTGAACTGAACCAAGTCGCCCAATGTTTCAACATCGGCAGCCTTCAAACAATTCAATGCACGAACTGACAAGTCCATATCAACCAATTTGGTCTTCAACAACTGACGCATGTGCAATACTTCTTCATCGAATTCTTCATTGCCATCTGAATCTGAAGTCTCAAGAGTAATCTTTTCATCAGAGAATAACATGAAGTGATAAATCAATATCTTAGCAGCCTCTTTCAGCGCTTCCTTCGGGTGAATGGAACCATCCGTTGTAATCTCCAGAACCAACTTTTCGTAGTCGGTCTTCTGTTCTACACGATAGTTTTCTACCGCATATTTGACATTACGAATCGGAGTGTAAATAGAGTCGATAGGAATTACATTCACATCGGTGCAGAATTCACGGTTTTCGTCAGCCGGAACATAACCACGACCTTTGTTGATTGTAAGATCTATCTGCATAGTTGCTTTTGAATCTAAATGGCAAATAACTAATTCAGGATTTAACACTTCAAATCCGGTCAAATACTTACCAATATCACCTGCCTTAAATTCAGTAGAATTCTCAACGGTAATGCTTACCTTTTCATTTTCGAATTCCTCAACTATTTGCTTGAATCGAACTTGCTTCAGATTCAAGATAATGTTAGTGACATCTTCTTTTACTCCAGGAACAGTTGCGAACTCGTGTTCAACACCTTCAATGTGAATAGTGTTGATAGCGTAACCTTCCAATGAAGAGAGAAGAATACGGCGTAAAGCATTACCTACGGTAATACCGAAACCGGGTTCAAGCGGACGGAATTCGAATTTTCCGAATTTGGAATCCGCTTCCAACATTAATACTTTATCAGGTTTTTGAAATGCTAATATCGCCATGAAATTAATTATTATTTAGAGTACAATTCAACGATTAAGTGTTCTTTTATGTTTTCAGGAATGTCTGCTCTTTCAGGCTTGTGCAACAACTTACCAGTCTTAGAGTTTTCATCCCATTCCAACCAAGGATATTTGCTGTGATTGAATCCAGCCAATGAGTTAGCAATAACTTCCAAAGACTTAGATTTTTCACGAACACCTACAAGCTGTCCAGGTTTTACAGAGAATGAAGGAATATTAACTACCTTACCATCTACTGTAATGTGCTTGTGACCAACCAACTGACGAGCAGCTGCACGAGTAGGAGCAATACCCAAACGGAACACAACGTTATCAAGACGACATTCAAGGTTCTGCAACAAGATTTCACCGGTAATACCGTTCATACTTGCAGCCTTTTCAAACATGTTACGGAACTGTTTTTCCAAAACTCCGTAAGTATATTTTGCTTTCTGCTTTTCAGCCAGCATGACACCGTATTCTGATGTTTTTCTACGGCGAGTGTTACCATGCTGTCCAGGAGGATAGTTTTTCTTAGACAAAACTTTATCTGCTCCAAAGATTGCTTCACCGAATTTACGTGCAATTCTAGTTTTTGGTCCAGTATATCTAGCCATTTTCTTATTTTAAATTTAATTGTTATTAATGAACTTAATTTGTTGCAGCCGCGATTACAGAAAGGAATTGCAATCCATTATTTAACAAAATCAAGTTACATCTAAATAGGTTATCTTTATTATACTCTTCTTCTCTTAGGAGGACGACAACCGTTGTGAGGCAATGGAGTTACATCGATAATTTCAGTAACTTCAATTCCAGCTCCGTGCACTGTTCTGATAGCAGACTCACGTCCGTTTCCAGGACCTTTAACGTAAGCTTTTACCTTTCTCAGGCCAAGATCGTACGCTACTTTAGCGCAATCTTGAGCAGCCATCTGTGCTGCATAAGGAGTGTTCTTCTTAGAACCTCTAAATCCCATCTTACCTGCTGAAGACCATGAAATAATCTGGCCTTCGCTGTTTGCCAAAGAAACGATAATGTTGTTGAATGATGAATGTACATGCAACTGTCCATTAGCATCAACTTTCACATTTCTTTTTTTAGCTGCGACTGTTTTTTTTGCCATATTAACAATTATTATTTAGTAGCTTTTTTCTTATTTGCAACAGTTTTCTTTCTTCCCTTACGTGTACGAGCATTGTTCTTTGTGCTCTGACCTCTTACGGGCAGACCTAAACGGTGACGAACACCACGATAGCAACCAATATCCATTAATCGCTTAATGTTCAACTGGATTTCTGAACGAAGATCACCTTCTACTTTATATTCAGCAGCGATAATTTCACGAATCTTAGCAGCCTGATCATCAGTCCAATCCTTAACCTTCAGGTCACGATCAACACCTGCCTTATCCAAAATCTTTGCTGAACTACTGCGTCCAATACCATATACGTATGTCAACGCAATCTCACCTCTCTTATTCTGAGGCAAATCTACACCAACTATTCTTATAGCCATATACTAAATTATTTTTTTTGCAAAAATAATAAATTATCCTTGACGTTGTTTATACTTAGGATTTTTCTTGTTAATAACATACAAACGGCCATTACGTCTAACGATCTTACATTCCGGCGTACGTTTCTTTAATGATGCTCTTACTTTCATATCTTATTTTCTTTTATTTATATCTAAAAACGATTCTTCCTTTAGATAAATCATAGGGTGACATCTCTACCCTCACTTTATCTCCCGGTAATATTTTAATGTAATGCATTCTCATCTTGCCGGAAATATGAGCGGTAATCTCATGTCCGTTTTCCAGCTCAACACGAAACATTGCATTTGACAATGCTTCTACGATTACTCCATCTTGTTCAATTGCGGATTGCTTTGCCATATTAAATTGCTTTATCTCCCAAAACTTGTTCTATAAATTCAAACGATGATAAAATATCTGCCTTATCTAAACCGATCGCAACTGTATGTTCAAAATGTGCGGCACATTTACGATCCCTGGTTCTTATCGTCCAACGATCACTTTCCATCACAATCTGACGATCACCTTGAGTTATCATAGGTTCAATGGCAATACACATACCTTTCTTTAGTAAGGCACCAGTACCTCTTTTCCCATAATTAGGAACTTGAGGCTGTTCGTGCATTTCCTTACCTATTCCATGACCTACAAACTCTCGGACAACTCCGTATGATCGGGCTTCACAATATTGCTGAATAGCATAACCAATATCACCCAAACGTTTTCCATGAACAGCATTTTCGATTCCCTTATACAATGCTTCTTTTGTAGTTTTTAAAAGCGCCCGAATTTCCGGATCGACTTCACCCACACAAAATGTATATGCTGAATCACCACAATAACCATTCATATAAGTTCCGCAGTCAACGGAAACGATATCTCCTTCTTTCAAAGGTGTATCATTAGGAATACCGTGCACGACTTGATCATTTACCGAAGTACATAAAGTTCCAGGGAATG
Organism: Phocaeicola sp. HCN-6420; assembly: GCF_037890145.1. Classification (NCBI taxonomy): domain Bacteria; kingdom Pseudomonadati; phylum Bacteroidota; class Bacteroidia; order Bacteroidales; family Bacteroidaceae; genus Phocaeicola; species Phocaeicola sp. HCN-6420. The sequence continues at coordinate 108,527 of NZ_JBBKBJ010000004.1, read as the reverse complement.
GAGGTCCATATGGATTAGGGAATCCTTTAAATGTTGGAATTGCCCCATGATCTCTAATAAATTCCTCCGCAACTTTATCAAGTTGTTTTGTTGTTACTCCTGGCTTTATCAGTTTAGCCACTTCAGCCAGAGTCTTCCCCACAAGGAGATTACTCTGACGAAGCAACTCTATTTCATCATCTGTCTTAAGAAATATCATTCTGACTTCTTTTAATATGCAGCAACATTTCCAGAACGACCTTTAATTCTTCCTGAGCTGAGTAAGCCATCGTAATGACGCATTAACAAATGGCTTTCAACCTGCTGGAGGGTGTCAAGAACAACACCTACAAGAATCAACAAAGATGTTCCACCAAAGAACTGCGCAAATTCAGCCTGAACTCCAAATATGCCCGCAAATGCCGGTAAAATAGCAACGATAGCCAAGAAAAGAGAGCCAGGGAAAGTGATACGTGTCATAATCGTATCAATGTAATCGGCCGTACTCTTACCCGGTTTAATACCTGGAATGAAACCGTTATTACGTTTCATATCTTCAGCCATCTGAGTTGGATTAATCGTAATTGCCGTATAGAACCAGGTAAACACAATAATCAGAATTGCAAATACCAAATTATACCAAAAACTGGTATGGTCTACAAACGCACGAGCAATACCACTTGCCGAGGCAACATTTGAGAATCCGACAATTGTAATAGGAATGAACATAATTGCCTGAGCAAAAATGATCGGCATTACATTTGCAGCATTTACCTTCAAAGGAATATACTGTCTAGCACCACCATATTGTTTATTACCTACAATGCGTTTTGCATACTGTACAGGTATCTTACGAACTCCTTGTACCAAAAGGATAGCTGCAGCGATTACCAAAATCAACACTACAATTTCTAACAAGAACATAATGATACCACCAGCACCTGGAGACGCAAGACGAGAAACAAATTCACCACCGAAAGCTTGAGGAAGACGGGCAATAATACCAATCATAATAATCAGTGAAATACCATTACCGATACCTTTATCAGTAATTCTTTCTCCAAGCCAAAGGATAAACATACTTCCCGCAGCCAAAATGATGGTAGAAGTAATAATAAAGAAAGTCCAATCTAATGAAGCATTAAGAGCCGGACCTGCCTGCATTTTCAAGTTGATCAAATAAGAAGGAGCCTGGAATATCAAAATAAAGATAGTCAGAATACGAGTATACTGATTAATTTTTCGACGTCCACTCTCACCTTCACGCTGTAGTTTCTGGAAATAAGGAACTGCAATCGCCAACAACTGGATCACGATGGATGCAGAGATGTACGGCATGATTCCCAATGCAAAAATAGACGCATTAGAGAAAGCTCCACCAGAGAACATGTTCAACAAAGCAAGAAGACCTTCACTCGTTTGTTCATGCAACTTTGACAGCATATCAGGGTTGATACCTGGAAGAACCACATACGAACCAAATCTGTAGATTGCAATAAACAATATAGTAATGAGGATCCGCTGTCTCAGATCCTCAATATTCCATATGTTCTTTAATGTTTCAATAGATTTTCTCATTGAATCAGAGTTTTACTGCATTACCACCAACGGCTTCGATTGCAGCTACTGCACTCTTAGAAAAAGCATTTGCTTCTACATCGAGCTTAGTAGTTAAACTACCGTTACCAAGAACTTTCACTAACTGGCTAGAAGAAATAAAACCAGCTTCAATCAAGTCATTAACACCTACCTTAGACAGATTCTTAGCTTCAGCCAACTTCTGAATAGTGTCAAGGTTAATAGCCTTATATTCTACACGGTTGATATTCTTAAAACCAAATTTCGGAACACGACGCTGAAGAGGCATCTGACCACCTTCAAAACCGATCTTCTTAGAATAACCAGATCTTGACTTTGCTCCTTTATGTCCTCTTGTAGAAGTACCGCCTAAACCAGAACCAGCACCACGACCAATTCTCTTTCTAGTTTTGACTGAACCTTCTGCAGGACGTAAATTATTTAAATTCATATTGTAAAATCCTTTATTATTAACAATATATTACTTAACGATTGCAACCAGGTGTTTTACCTTTTCAATCATACCCAGAATTGAAGGAGTTTCTTCGTGTTCAACCACACGATTCATCTTACGAAGTCCCAGTGCATCCAATGTTCTCTTCTGATCTGCAGGAGCACCAATTCTACTTTTTACTTGTTTGATCTTAATAGTTGACATGTCTATCCTCCTTATCCTCTAAATACTTTTTCCATACTTACACCTCTGTTTTGAGCTACCATGCGAGCATCTCTCATTTCACCCAAAGCCAAGATTGTAGCTTTTACCAAGTTGTGCGGGTTAGAAGAACCTTTTGACTTAGCCAAAACGTCAGTAACACCAACACTTTCCAAAACGGCACGCATCGCACCTCCAGCTACTACTCCTGTACCGGTTGAAGCAGGTTTAATGAAAACTTCTGCACCACCGAATTTAGCAGACTGTTCGTGAGGAACAGTACCTTTCAATACAGGAACACGAGTCAGGTTCTTCTTTGCAGCTTCTACACCTTTAGCAATAGCAGCTGTAACTTCACCAGCTTTACCAAGTCCCCAACCGATGATACCATCTTCATTACCAACTACAACAATAGCAGAGAAACTGAAAGTTCTACCACCTTTTGTAACTTTAGTAACGCGGTTGATTGCAACCAGTCTATCTTTTAATTCTATATCGTTAGTGATCTTAACTCTATTATTAACTGCCATAATTCATTAAAATTTAAGTCCACCGTTACGAGCAGCATCAGCTACTTCTTTTACTCTCCCATGATACAAGTAACCATTACGGTCGAATACGACAGTCGTAATACCAGCTTCCTGAGCCTTCTTAGCGATCAATTCACCAACTTTAGCAGCCTGTTCTTTCTTAGGCATAGTTTCCATACCCAAAGAAGAAGCAGCAACCAATGTTTTACCGCTCAAATCGTCGATAACTTGGACATAGATCTGCTTGTTACTTCTAAACACACTCATACGCGGACGTTCAGCGGTACCTGAAATCTTGTTGCGTACTCTATATTTGATCTTGATTCGTCTTTCTATTTTTGTTGTCATAATTGTACGATTTTATGTGAATTACTTAGCGCCAGCTGACTTACCAGACTTTCTACGAATTTCTTCACCAACAAACTTAATACCTTTTCCTTTATAAGGTTCAGGCTTACGGAAAGAACGTATTTTTGAACAAACCTGACCGAGCAGCTGTTTGTCACAAGATTCCAATATGATAAGAGGGTTCTTATTTCTTTCAGATTTAGTTTCAACCTTGATTTCAGGAGGCAACTGCATAAAGATATTATGAGTATAACCTAAAGCGAAATCAATGATGTTACCATTATTAGATGCACGGTAACCAACACCGACAAGTTCCAACTCTTTCTTGTAACCTTCAGAAACACCCACAACCATATTATGTATCAAAGCGCGATACAAGCCATGGAAAGCGTGACGCTGTTTCAGGTTATCAAGCATAGCGTCTTCTTTTTCTTTCAACACCACATGTCCGTCTGCAATTTCTACTTCAATAGCAGGATCTACAAACTGACTCAACTCACCTTTCGGACCTTTAACGTTTACTACGTTATCCTTCAGAGTAACTGTTACTCCGGCAGGAATACTAACGGGCAATTTACCTATTCTTGACATAGCTTATCCTCCTACATTAATATACATAACAAAGAACTTCACCACCGATTTTCAAAGCAGCAGCTTCCTTGTCTGTCATCACACCTTTGGAAGTAGATATAATAGCAATACCTAATCCATTAATAACTCTCGGCATGTCTTTGTAGCCAGTATACTTACGCATACCCGGAGTAGATACTCTTTCAAGTTTCTTGATTGCGTTAACCTTGTTAACAGCATCATACTTCAAAGCAACTTTGATAGTACCTTGAGGACCATCTTCTACAAATTTGTAGTTCAGAATGTAACCTTTGTCAAACAGGATCTTAGTGATTTCCTTTTTCAAGTTTGAAGCAGGCACTTCTACAACTCTGTGCTTAGCACTAATTGCATTTCTCAATCTTGTGAGATAATCTGCGATTGGATCTGTCATAAAAAATAATTGTTAAATTAATCAGGACTACCCTGACAATATTTAATAATAAAAATATTTACCAGCTTGCTTTTTTAACGCCCGGGATTAAACCATTTGAAGCCATTTCACGGAACTGAATACGTGAAATACCAAACTGACGCATATATCCTTTAGGACGACCAGTCAGTTTGCAACGGTTGTGCAAGCGAATCGGATTGGCATTCTTAGGAAGAGCCTGCAATTTCTGAGCAGCTTCAAAAGCTTCAGCAGGATCACCTGTATTTACAATCTTCTTCAACGCAGCACGTTTCTCAGCATATTTGGCTACCAGTTTGGCTCTTCTGACTTCACGAGCCTTCATTGATTCTTTTGCCATATCTTATCAATCTTTTTTAGCGTTTTTAAACGGTAAACCGAATTCCTTCAACAAAGCATAACCTTCTTCATCTGTTTGAGCAGAGGTTACAAAGGTAATATTCATTCCGAGAATTTTAGTAATACTATCGATATTAATTTCAGGGAAAATAATTTGCTCCTGAATACCAAGAGTATAGTTACCTCTTCCGTCCAACTTGCTTTCGATACCTTTGAAGTCACGGATACGTGGCAAAGCTACGCGAACAAGTTTTTCAAGGAATTCATACATTCTTTCACGACGTAAAGTTACCATCACACCAATAGGCATTTTCTTACGCAACTTAAAGTTTGCGATATCTTTACGAGAAACAGTTGCAACAGCTTTCTGACCAGTAATTGCAGTCAATTCATTGATAGCAACATCGATGATCTTTTTATCAGCTACAGCCATACCTAAACCTTGATTGATAACAATCTTCTTAAGTTTAGGAATCTGCATAGATGAAGTATACTGGAACTGATTCTTCAATGCAGGAGCAATACGCTCTGCATATTCTTTCTTAAGGCTAGCAGTACTACTCATTATTTAATCTCCTCTCCTGATTTTTTAGCATAACGGACAAATGTTCTTCCATCAGAACTTTCTCTTCTACCAATACGTGTCGGTTTACCAGTCTTAGGGTCAACCGGATTCAGGTTAGAGATGTGAATAGGAGCTTCCTGCTTCACAATACCACCCTGAGGATTCTTAGCATTAGGCTTAGTGCTCTTTGATACCATATTGATACCTTCTACCAATGCACGTCCTTCTTTTACAAGAACTTTCAACACGCGGCCAGTTTTACCCTTGTCTTCACCAGAGTTTACGTAAACTGTATCGCCTTTTTTAATATGTAATTTACTCATTACTTAAATCTTTTACAAAATTAAAGTACTTCAGGTGCAAGTGACACAACCTTCATGTTTGCATTACGCAACTCTCTCGCTACCGGGCCAAAAATACGACTTCCTCTAATTTCACCTGCGTTATTCAACAGAACGCAAGCATTATCATCAAAACGAATATAAGAACCGTCAGCACGACGAATTTCTTTCTTTGTACGTACGATCAGGGCCTTAGATACTGCACCTTTTTTAATATCACTTGAGGGGATAACACTCTTTATTGAAACTACAATAACATCCCCAACAGAGGCATAACGTCTCTTTGTACCGCCTAAAACGCGGATACAAAGAGCTTCTTTAGCACCACTGTTGTCACATACTGTAAGTCTGGATTCTGCTTGTATCATAATTACTTAGCTCTTTCGATAATTTCAATCAATCTCCATCTCTTAGTTTTGCTCAACGGACGAGTTTCCATGATACGAACAGTATCGCCAATCTGGCATTCATTTTTTTCGTCATGAGCATGGTATTTTTTCGTCTTAGAAACGAACTTACCATAAATAGGGTGTTTTTCCTTAAACTTAGCAGCAACAGTAATGGTCTTATCCATTTTATTGCTAACCACAACACCAGTTCTTTCTTTTCTTAAATTTCTAGCTTCCATGAGGACCATTATTATTTGTTAAGTTCTCTCTGACGCAATTCTGCTTTCATACGCGCAATTGTTCTGCGTAATTTCTTGATCTGTGCAGGATTTTCCAGCGGAGAGATCGAATGATTTAAAACCATTTGATTGTAATTGGCAACTTCAGTTTGAATTCTTTCTGCCAATTCGTTGGTAGCTATTTCTCTAATTTCTGCAATCTTCATATCAATTAAGCATTTTGACTTGCGTCGTAATCACGTCTAACAATAAACTTAGTAGTAACAGGAAGTTTCTGTGCAGCAAGGCGCAAAGCTTCTTTTGCTACTTCAAAAGATACACCTTCAACTTCGATCAAAATACGACCCGGAGTTACAGGAGCTACAAAACCTTCCGGATTACCTTTACCTTTACCCATACGTACGTCAGCAGGTTTACGAGTAATAGGTTTATCCGGGAATATACGGATCCAAATCTGACCCTGACGCTGCATATATCTTGTTACAGCAATACGAGCTGCTTCAATCTGACGTCCAGTAATCCACTTAGTCTGCAATGACTTGATACCAAAAGTACCGAAAGCCAACTGGTGTCCTCTCTGGGCATTACCTTTAGCGCTACCTTTCTGCTGTCTTCTGAATTTTGTCTTTTTCGGTTGTAACATAATTCCTAAAATTCAAATTCGTTAGCGATTGTTGTTTTTCTTTCTGCGGAAGTTCTTTCCACCATTATTACCGTTTCCACCACGGTTGTTTTCTTTGCTCTGAGTAAAGTTAGGAGCCAACTCACGTTTACCGTAAACTTCACCACGGCAAATCCACACCTTAATACCCAGCAAACCAACCTTTGTCAAAGCTTCAGCATGACAATAGTCGATATCTGCACGGAAAGTGTGTAACGGAGTACGACCTTCCTTATACATTTCAGAACGTGCCATTTCAGCGCCATTCAAACGACCAGAAATCAGCACCTTGATACCTTCAGCTCCCATACGCATCGTATTGGCGATAGCCATTTTGATAGCACGACGATAAGCGATCTTGCCTTCAACCTGGCGAGCGATGTTATTAGCAACAATCACAGCGTCGAGTTCGGGTTTCTTCACTTCGAAGATATTAATCTGGATATCCTTATCAGTGATCTTCTTCAACTCTTCTTTCAACTTATCAACTTCCTGACCACCTTTACCAATGATAATACCTGGGCGAGCAGTACATACAGTAATTGTCACCAACTTCAGAGTACGTTCAATAACGATTCTTGAAACGCTGGCTTTTGCAAGTCTGGCATTCAGATATTTACGAATTTTGCTATCTTCTAACAAAGCGTCACCATAATTCTTGCCACCGTACCAGTTAGAATCCCATCCTCTGATAATTCCTAAACGGTTACTTATCGGATTAACTTTCTGTCCCATCTACTCTTAATTTTTATCATTAGTATTCTTAGAATCAACGAACAAAGTCACATGATTTGAACGTTTGCGAATTCTGTAACCTCTACCCTGCGGAGCCGGTCTCATTCTTTTCAGAGTTGCTCCCCCATCAACAAAAATCTTAGTTACAAAAAGTTCACCGTCTTCAGCTTTGCGTTCGTTTTTCTGTTCCCAGTTAGCAATAGCAGAGCGCAACAGTTTTTCCACTCTTGCAGAAGCTTCCTTAGAAGAAAACTTCAAAACACCAAGTGCTCTATTAACCTCCATACCGCGAATCATGTCAGCCACGAGACGCATCTTACGCGGAGAAGTAGGCACATTTTGCAATTTAGCAAAATACATGGTTTTAAGGGCTTCTTTTCTTTTTTCAGCCGATATTTTTTTTCTTGCTCCCATTATTTATTACTTTATTATTTCAAATAAGTGTCCTGTTATTTTTTCTTGTTACCAGCGTGACCACGGAATGTACGAGTTGGAGCAAATTCTCCCAACTTATGACCAACCATGTTTTCTGTAACGTAAACAGGAATAAATTTGTTTCCGTTATGAACTGCAATTGTATGCCCAACAAAATCAGGCGAAATCATTGAAGCTCTAGCCCATGTCTTAACAACTGACTTCTTGCCGCTTTCATTCATAGCCAGCACTTTATTTTCCAGTTTTACATTAATATATGGACCTTTTTTTAATGAACGACTCATAAATTACTCAATTAATCAGTTGTTATTACTTTCTTCTTTCAATAATATACTTAGAAGACTGTTTCTTAGGTGCTCTTGTCTTCAAGCCCTTAGCATACAAGCCTGTACGTGATCTTGGGTGACCTCCTGACTGACGTCCTTCACCACCACCCATCGGGTGATCAACAGGGTTCATAACAACACCACGGTTATGAGGACGACGTCCTAACCAGCGAGAACGACCAGCTTTACCTGAAGCCTCCAATGCGTGGTCAGAATTACCAACACTACCGATAGTCGCTTTACATGCACTTAAGATCTGTCTTACTTCACCAGAAGGCAACTTAATAACGCAGTACTTACCCTCACGAGAAGTTAACTGAGCAAAATTACCAGCCGATCTAACCAAAGCAGCACCTTGTCCCGGACGCAATTCAATATTATGAATTACAGTACCAACAGGAATATTCTCAAGAGGAAGTGCATTACCAATCTCAGGCGCTGCATTCGCTCCAGACATCAAAGTACTACCAACTTGCAATCCATTAGGAGCAATGATATATCTCTTTTCACCATCAGCATAATACAAAAGAGCGATACGAGCGGAACGGTTCGGATCGTATTCAATTGTCTTAACAACTGCTGGAACACCGTCTTTATTTCTCTTGAAATCGATAATACGGAATTTTCTCTTATGACCGCCACCAATATAGCGCATTGTCATTTTACCTACATGGTTACGACCACCTGTAGAACGCTTTCCATATACAAGAGATTTTTCTGGTACCGATGCAGTAATTTCTTCAAAAGTACCAATAATTTTGTGTCTCTGCCCCGGTGTTGTGGGCTTAAATTTACGTACTGCCATCTTTTATTTAAATATTGCTATAAAAATCAATAGTATCACCTTCTTTCAATGTAACGATAGCTTTTTTATAAGCATTTGTACGTCCATTGATAAGACCTGATTTAGTATAACGGCTTTTGTTCTTTCCTGCGTAACGTACAGTATTCACGTCAACAACAGTCACGTTATACATAGCTTCGATTTCGCTCTTAATTTCTAATTTGTTAGCTTCAGGACGAACAATAAATCCAAAGCGGTTGAACTTTTCAGATATTGCCGTCATCTTTTCTGTAACCAACGGTTTAATAATCATTCCCATATTACTTCAGCCTCCTTTAATTATTTAACTAAGGTTTCCTCGATAGCTTTCAATGCACTCTCTGTAACAACAAGAGTTTCTGCGTTCAATACTGAGTAAGTATTCAGCGCAGAAGCAATTGCAAGATTTGTACGCTCTAAGTTACGAGCAGACAAATATACGTTTTTATTTGCTTCCGGCAAAACCATAAGCAGCTTTTTACCAGCTACTTTAAGATTATTCACAACATTTACAAAATCTTTAGTTTTAGGAGCTTCAAAAGTGAAGTCTTCTACAACTACGATATTGTTAGCCTGAGCCTTATATGACAAAGCAGACTTACGAGCCAAAGCCTTAACTTTCTTGTTCAGTTTGAACCAGTAATCACGTGGTTTAGGACCAAACACACGAGCACCACCAACCAACAGCGGAGAGTTAATATCACCACGACGAGCGCCACCTCCACCTTTCTGACGGCCTAATTTACGAGTAGAACCACTGATTTCGCTTCTTTCTTTAGACTTGTGAGTTCCCTGGCGCTGATTAGCCATGTACTGCTTTACGTCCAGATAGATAGCGTGATCATTCGGAGTGATTCCGAAGATAGCTTCGTTCAAAGCCACCTTTCTTCCGGTGTCTTCACCCTTAATATTTAAAACGTTAACTTCCATTATTTCTCAATTATTACGATTGAACCTTTGCAACCCGGAACAGAACCCTTAATCAAAAGTAAGTTGTGTTCTGGAATTACCTTTAATACTTGTAAGTTGTGAGTAGTTACTCTGTCACCACCCATTTGACCACCCATACGCATTCCTTTGAATACTTTTGCAGGGTAAGAACAAGCACCGATAGAACCCGGCTTACGAGCACGGTTGTGCTGACCGTGAGTAGTCTGACCTACACCACCAAATCCGTGACGTTTAACAACACCCTGGAAACCTTTACCTTTAGAAGTACCGATTACGTCTACATAGTTAGCATCGTTAAACAATTCTACAGTGATAGTATCACCTAAATTCAATTCTTCTGAGAAATCTTTGAACTCGGCCAAGTGTCTCTTCGGAGTTACTCCAGCTTTCTTAAAGTGACCCATCAACGGTTTTGTAGTATGCTTTTCCTTTTTGTCCTGGAAACCTACCTGAACAGCTGCATAGCCATCTTTTTCTACACTCTTAATCTGAGTAACTACACAAGGACCAGCTTCGATAACAGTGCATGGTACATTCTTACCATCAGCACTGAAAACGGATGTCATTCCGATTTTCTTTCCTAATAATCCTGGCATTTCAGTTAATTTTTTTAATTATTAAACTTTAATTTCTACTTCTACCCCACTTGGCAATTCCAATTTCATCAAAGCGTCTACAGTCTTAGCTGTTGAGCTATAGATGTCGATCAGTCTCTTATAAGAAGACAATTCAAACTGTTCACGTGACTTCTTATTAACGAAAGTCGAACGGTTTACAGTAAAAACACGCTTGTGAGTTGGCAATGGAATAGGACCGCTAACAATAGCACCTGTAGCCTTCACAGTTCTTACAATCTTTTCAGCAGACTTGTCTACCAAGTTGTGATCGTAAGATTTCAGTTTAATTCTAATTTTCTGACTCATTAGTAATGATTAATTAATTATTTATATTTAAGATGAAGCATGAAGGCTAAGAGTCATTCGCTAGCCCTCATCAGCTTCAAGTTATTCAATATAATTATACCAAGTCTACGCGACCTTTAACTTCTTCCAATACAGTCTTAGCAATAGAGCTTGATACTTGCGCATGATGATCATACGACATTGAAGAAGTAGCACGACCTGAAGTAATAGTACGCAAGGCTGTTACATAACCAAACATTTCAGCCAGCGGAACCATTGCCTTAACAATACGTGCGCCAGAACGGCTTGTTTCCATTCCTTCTACCTGACCACGACGCTTGTTCAAGTCACCAATTACATCACCCATGTTTTCTTCCGGAGTAACAACTTCCAGTTTCATGATAGGTTCCATCAAAACAGGACCTGCTTTAACACAAGCATTCTTGTAAGCCTGAATAGCACAGATTTCGAAAGACAACTGGTCAGAGTCTACCGGGTGGAAAGAACCATCTTTCAAGACAACCTTCAATGAGTCGAGCGGGAAACCAGCCAAGACACCATTTTTCATGGCAGTCTGGAAACCTTTCTGTACAGAAGGAATAAATTCCTTAGGCACATTACCACCCTTCACCTCATCGATGAACTGCAGGCCACCCTGCTTCCAATCTTCGTCAACCGGACCTACAGTCACAATAATATCAGCAAACTTACCACGACCACCAGACTGCTTCTTATAAACTTCACGAAGTTCTACAGTCTTAGTAATAGCTTCCTTGTAATTAACCTGCGGACGACCCTGATTACATTCAACCTTGAATTCACGTTTCAGACGGTCGATAATGATATCCAAGTGAAGTTCACCCATACCAGAGATAATTGTCTGACCAGTCTGCTCATCAGTACGAACAGTAAATGTCGGGTCTTCTTCAGCCAACTTAGCCAAGCCATTAGACAGCTTGTCCAAGTCTTTCTGAGTCTTCGGTTCTACAGCAATACCGATAACCGGTTCTGGGAAATCCATAGACTCCAATACAATCGGAGCTGTTTCATCGCACAGTGTATCACCAGTACGAATATCCTTGAAACCTACACCAGCACCGATATCACCAGCGCTAATTACCTCTACAGGGTTCTGTTTGTTTGAGTGCATCTGGAACAAACGAGACACACGTTCTTTTTTACCTGAACGAGAGTTGTAGATATAAGAACCAGCTTCAACCTTACCAGAGTAAACACGGAAGAATGTCAAACGGCCAACATACGGGTCGGTTGCAATCTTAAATGCCAAAGCAGCAGTCTTTTCATCTTCGTCAGGTCTACGATCTTCTTCAGCTCCAGTAGTCGGATTTGTACCCACGATATTCGGAGTATCCAACGGAGAAGGCAAGAATGCACATACATAGTCCAGCAAAGTTTGCACACCTTTATTCTTAAATGAAGAACCGCACAACATCGGAACGATCTCCATCTTCAAAGTTCCGGCACGCAAAGCGCGCAAAACTTCCTCTTCCGTAATAGTAGAAGGATCATCAAAGTATTTTTCCATCAAAGATTCATCGAACTCAGCTACTTTTTCAAGCATTTTATCTCTCCATTCATTAGCTTCGTCAACCAAGTTTGCTGGGATATCTTCAACATCATAATCAGCACCCATTGTTTCATCGTGCCATAAGATCGCTTTCATCTTAATCAGATCCACTACACCCTTAAAGCTTTCTTCAGAACCAATAGGAATAACCACCGGACATGGATTAGCGCCCAAAACGTCCTTCATCTGACGCACTACTTCAAAGAAGTCAGCACCAGAACGGTCCATTTTGTTTACATAACCAATACGAGGAACATTATACTTATCTGCCTGACGCCATACCGTTTCAGACTGAGGTTCAACACCACCAACTGCACAGTAAGTTGCTACAGCGCCATCCAGTACACGAAGAGAACGTTCTACCTCAGCAGTAAAGTCTACGTGCCCCGGAGTATCAATCAAGTTGATTTTATATTTATTTCCTGCGTATTTCCAATAAGTAGTTGTAGCAGCAGAAGTGATAGTAATACCACGTTCCTGTTCCTGTTCCATCCAGTCCATTGTTGCAGCTCCATCGTGTACTTCACCAATTTTGTGAGTCAAACCAGTGTAGTACAGAATACGTTCAGAGGTAGTAGTCTTACCAGCATCGATGTGCGCCATGATCCCGATGTTACGAGTCAAATGCAAATCATGTTTAGCCATTTTAATTCCGTCTTAATTGATTATTACTATATTAGAATCTGAAGTGAGCAAATGCACGGTTAGCTTCAGCCATACGATGCATATCCTCTTTACGCTTGAAAGCGCCACCCTGCTCGTTATAAGCATCAAGAATTTCAGCAGCCAATTTATCAGCCATTGACTTACCGCCACGTTTACGAGCAAAAGCAATCAAGTTCTTCATAGAGATTGACTCTTTGCGGTCAGGACGAATTTCTGTAGGAACCTGGAAAGTTGCACCACCAATACGGCGAGATTTAACTTCCAGCTGCGGAGTTACATTATCTAGAGCTTTTTTCCAAACTTCCAAAGCTGAAGTTTCTTCACCCGGAAGTTTTGTCTCAACTGTTTTCAGTGCGTTATAGAAGATTTCGTAAGAAGTATTCTTCTTTCCATCATACATCAGGTGGTTTACGAATTTAGAAACCTTCTGATCATTAAATACCGGATCCGGCAGGATCACACGTTTTTTTGGTTTTGCTTTTCTCATTTTGTTTGATAATAATGTTTAGTTTGGGGCTGCATCTCTGTTTTCTTCAACGTCTCCTCCGAGACATTTACTCAACCTTAAAGCTTTTCCTACAAACCAAAACGAATTAATAAAAGTTCTTTTACTAAGGATTGTACTCAGCTACGAATTATTTTTTACCTTTTGCAGCAGGAGCCTGTCCCGGTTTCGGACGCTTAGCACCGTATTTAGAACGTCTCTGTGTACGACCTGCAACACCAGCTGTATCCAATGTACCACGAACGATGTGATAACGTACACCCGGAAGGTCTTTTACACGACCACCACGTACCAATACGATTGAGTGTTCCTGCAAGTTGTGGCCTTCACCCGGAATATAAGAGTTTACTTCCTTAGAGTTTGTCAGACGCACACGAGCTACTTTACGCATTGCTGAGTTCGGTTTCTTCGGAGTTGTAGTATAAACACGAACACAAACGCCACGTCTCTGAGGACATGAATCTAGTGCTGGTGATTTACTCTTGTCTACCAAAACCGCTCTTCCTTTTCTTACTAACTGTTGAATAGTAGGCATTTTGTTTTGATTTTAATTATTATATATATTGTTTATTGTTTTCCAATCCTTGTCGAAACTATACATTTCGGGCTGCAAAATTACAAATAACTTTTTAATAGACAAACTGTTTTAAAATAAAAAAAGCCCATTCCCTTGAAAAAAGCAGGAAATGGGCCTTAAAATGACTTTTTTATATTTTTTTAAGCTTCTCCTTTGAAATCACTCAATGGCGGAACGAATGTTTTACTACCATTATTTTGTTCTTCTGGCATACGTATCTGTCCAAAGTTGCGTTCATATTTTGCCACATTATCTTGTAAAGCAAACATTAAACGTTTAGCATGTTCTGGAGTCATCACAATACGTGACTGTACACCAGCCTTTGGCAATCCCGGCATAATACGCACAAAATCCAATATAAACTCAGAAGTAGAATGAGTAATTATAGCAAGATTAGCATAAGTACCTTGAGCGACCTCTTCCTTCAACTCTATCTGGAGCTGATTATTTTTGTTTTCGTTTTCCATAATGACTAAAATTTAATATTAAGTATTTACTTTTTTCTTATTAGCTCCACAAATGTAGGGAAAAAGTTGAATCATCCGTATTGTTAAGATAGAAAATTAAACGATGTATTCAATTTTTTTACCCCTACTCCACCTACAAGAAATAAGAAAACCACTTCGTCAAAGATAAAAACTTCGACAAAGTGGTTTTAATATAAATATAGACTATTGCAATTATTCTACTTCACTATAGTCAAGTACATTCTTTCGATTAGCCAAGATACGATCGTACTCTTCTTTTGAACCAACGATAATCTTTTCAAATTCACGCTGACCTGTACCAGCAGGAATCAAATGACCACAGATCACGTTTTCCTTCATACCTTCCAGCTTATCTACCTTACCATTAATAGCAGCTTCATTCAAGACCTTAGTTGTTTCCTGGAATGATGCAGCCGACATAAAGCTTGATGTCTGCAATGCAGCACGTGTGATACCTTGTAATATCTGAGTAGATGTTGCAGGTACTGCATCGCGTACTTCAACAGGCTTCAAGTCTCGACGTTTCAACATACTGTTTTCATCACGCAACTTACGAGCTGTAACAATCTGTCCTGGCTGCAAGTTCTGAGAGTCACCAGCATCAACAACAACTTTCTTACCCCAGATACGGTCATTTTCTTCATTGAATTCCAAACGGTCAACAACCTGCTGCTCCAAGAAGCGTGTATCACCCGGCTCATCAATCTGAACTTTACGCATCATCTGACGGACGATAATTTCAAAATGCTTATCGTTAATCTTAACACCCTGCAGACGGTATACATCCTGAATTTCGTTCACAATATATTCCTGAACTGCTGTAGGACCTTTAATAGCCAAGATATCAGCAGGAGTGATAGCACCATCCGACAGCGGAGTTCCGGCACGTACATAGTCGTTTTCCTGAACAAGGATCTGCTTTGACAGAGCTACAAGATACTTCTTCACATCACCAGTCTTAGACGTAACGATAATCTCACGGTTACCACGTTTAATCTTACCCATCGTAACCTCTCCATCAATTTCTGATACAACAGCAGGATTAGACGGATTACGCGCTTCGAACAACTCTGTTACACGAGGAAGACCACCGGTAATATCACCAGCCTTACCTACAGCACGCGGAATCTTAACCAAGATATCACCAGCCTTAACCACTTGTTTATCTTCTACAACAACGTGACCACCTACCGGTAAGTTATATGTACGGATAATTCCACCATTCTCATCTAAGATATGTAATGAAGGAATCTTTGTCTTATCCTTAGACTCTGTAATAATGATTTCACGCAAACCAGTTGCTTCATCGGACTCTACCTTATATGTTACATTTTCAATAACCGATTCAAAATCGATCTTACCAGCAGCTTCTGTAACAATAACGGCATTGAACGGGTCCCACTTAGCAATCAGCTTACCTTTCTCAACGACTTCACCATCTGATGCATACAGTTTAGAACCATAAGGAACGTTATGTGTTGACAAGATAATACCTGTATTAACATCCACGAAACGAACTTCAGCCAAACGGCCAACAACGATCTTAACTGCCTCACCTGTTTCTTCAACAGCGTCTACTGTACGCAATTCTTCAAACTCAAGACGTGCATCGTTCTTCGCAACAATACTTGCATTTGCAGCCATGTTACCGGCGATACCACCGGCGTGGAACGTACGCAATGTCAACTGAGTACCCGGTTCACCGATTGACTGAGCAGCGATAACACCAACAGCCTCGCCTTTCTGAACCATACGGCTCGTAGCAAGGTTACGTCCATAACACTTAGCACATACACCCTTCTTCGACTCACAAGTCAATACAGAACGGATTTCAACGCTTTCAATCGGAGAATCTTCAATTTCCTGTGCTATTGATTCTGTAATTTCTTCACCAGCAGCTACTATCAGCTTACCAGTTGTAGGATGTATTACATCATGTACAGAAACACGTCCCAAAATACGTTCATATAATGTTGCAATAACTTCATCGTTATTCTTCAATGCTGTACAAACCAGACCACGCAATGTTCCACAGTCTTCTTCATTAATGATTACGTCGTGAGAAACGTCAACCAAACGACGAGTCAAATATCCAGCATCGGCAGTCTTCAACGCAGTATCGGCAAGACCCTTACGAGCACCGTGAGTAGAAATAAAGTACTCCAACACAGACAGACCTTCCTTAAAGTTAGAAAGAATCGGGTTCTCAATGATCTGAGCACCTTCTGCACCTGCTTTCTGCGGTTTAGCCATCAAACCACGCATACCAGACAACTGACGAATCTGTTCCTTAGAACCACGGGCTCCAGAATCCAGCATCATAAACACTGAGTTGAATCCCTGATCGTCATTCTTAATTGTCTTATACAAGATATCAGACAAGTCACTGTTTACGTGTGTCCAAGTATCGATAACCTGGTTGTAACGTTCGTTGTCGGTGATGAAACCCATGTTATAGTTCATCATAATCTGCTCAACTTCTTCGTTACCACGTTTAACAAGTTCTTCTTTTTCCTTCGGAATAATGATATCACCTAAGTTAAATGACAAACCACCTTCAAATGCCTTCTTATAACCTAAGTTCTTAATACCATCCAAGAATTCACAAGCACGAGCTACACCGACAGTCTTGATAACATCGCTGATGATATCACGCAATGACTTCTTAGAAATAATAGTATTCAAATATCCACATTCATCAGGAACCAATTCATTAACGATAATACGTCCAACAGAAGTTTCTTTAATCATCTTCTTCACGATATTACCATTTTCATCAAGGTCATTGGTTACAACACTAATGATTGCATGAATATCTACCTTTCCTTCGTTGTAAGCAATCAATGCTTCTTCTGGTCCGTAGAAAATCAAACCCTCGCCTTTCGCACCTTTACGTAACTTGGTAATATAATACAAACCAAGAACCATATCCTGTGCAGGCACTGTAATAGGAGCACCATTGGCAGGGTTCAAAATATTATGTGACTGAAGCATCAACATCTGGGCTTCAAGAACTGCTTCATTACTCAAAGGCAAGTGTACCGCCATCTGGTCACCATCGAAGTCGGCATTGAACGCTGTACATGCCAATGGATGCAATTGGATAGCTTTACCTTCTATCATCTTAGGCTGGAAAGCCTGGATACCCAAACGGTGCAGAGTCGGCGCACGGTTCAGCAATACCGGATGTCCTTTCATTACATGTTCCAGAATATCCCAAATCACCGGTTCCTTACGGTCTACAATTTTCTTTGCAGACTTAACGGTCTTGACAATGCCACGTTCTATCAACTTACGAATGATAAACGGCTTGTACAATTCAGCAGCCATCAATTTAGGAATACCGCATTCACCCATTTTCAACTCAGGACCTACAACGATTACGGAACGTGCAGAGTAGTCAACACGTTTACCCAGCAAGTTCTGACGGAAACGTCCTTGCTTACCTTTCAAGCTATCAGAAAGAGATTTCAGAGGACGATTGGCATCTGTCTTCACTGCACTCGACTTACGAGAGTTGTCGAACAATGAATCAACAGCTTCCTGCAACATACGCTTTTCGTTACGTAAGATTACTTCAGGAGCTTTAATTTCAATCAAACGTTTCAGACGGTTATTACGAATAATAACACGACGATACAAATCATTCAAGTCGGAAGTTGCGAAGCGACCACCATCCAGCGGAACCAACGGACGTAATTCAGGCGGAATAACCGGAACAATACGTACAATCATCCATTCAGGTTTATTACGACCTCTTGAAGCACGGAATGATTCTACAACTTGCAGACGTTTCAATGCTTCATTCTTACGCTGCTGAGATGAGTCATTATTGGCTTTGTGACGCAATTCGTATGACAATGCATCCAAATCCAGACGTACCAACAAATCGTAGATAGCTTCAGCACCCATTTTAGCAATAAACTTATTCGGGTCGCTGTCTTCCAAATATTGATTATCCTTCGGAAGATTATCAATAATGTCAAGATACTCTTCCTCAGACAACAAGTCATATTGATTAATGCCATCTTCAGCCTTCACACCTGGCTGAATTACTACATAACGTTCATAATAAATGATAGCATCAAGTTTCTTTGTAGGCAATCCTAACAAATAGCCAATTTTATTAGGCAAAGAGCGGAAATACCAGATATGTGCAACAGGTACAACCAACTGAATGTGACCGCTACGCTCACGACGAACTTTCTTTTCTGTTACTTCAACGCCACATCGGTCACAAACGATGCCTTTATAACGAATACGTTTGTATTTACCACAATGACATTCGTAGTCTTTTACCGGACCAAAGATTCGTTCACAGAACAAACCATCACGTTCCGGCTTATAAGTACGGTAATTGATTGTTTCCGGTTTCAACACTTCACCGTAAGAGTTTTCCAAAATCTCTTCAGGAGAAGCCAGTCCGATTGTAATCTTTGAGAAATTACTTTTTATCTTAGTATCTTTTCTAAAAGCCATACTTTATGTTTTATAAAATGAAGAATTTAAAGATAAAGGAGGAGAAATCCATCTTCTCCCTCCTTTATTAATATATTATTCCAGTGTAATGCTCAAGCAAAGACCTCTCAACTCGTGCAGCAATACATTCAGAGATTCAGGGATACCCGGAGTAGGCATCGGCTCACCTTTTACGATAGCTTCGTATGCTTTTGAACGTCCAACTACGTCATCTGACTTAATTGTCAGAATTTCCTGAAGTACATGAGCCGCACCAAATGCTTCGATAGCCCAAACCTCCATTTCTCCAAAACGCTGACCACCGAACTGTGCCTTACCACCAAGTGGCTGCTGAGTAATCAGAGAGTACGGACCGATAGAACGTGCATGCATCTTATCTTCAACCATGTGACCCAACTTCAACATGTAAGTCACACCGACTGTTGCAGGCTGGTCAAACTGTTCACCCGTACCACCATCGTACAAGTAAGTCTTACAATAGCGTGGCAAACCAGCTTTATCTGTCCACTTATCCAAGTCGTCCAATGTAGCTCCATCAAAGATAGGAGTTGCAAACTTAACGCCCAGCTCCTTACCAGCACGTCCCAATACTGCTTCGAATATCTGACCGATGTTCATACGAGAAGGCACACCCAACGGATTCAATACAATATCAACCGGAGTACCATCTGCCAAGAATGGCATATCTTCCTGACGTACGACACGCGAAACGATACCCTTGTTACCGTGACGACCCGCCATCTTATCACCGACACCAATCTTACGCTTCTTAGCAATATAGACTTTAGCCATCTGAATAATACCAGAAGGAAGTTCATCACCAATAGTCAGAGCAAACTTCTTACGCTTCAACTCGGCATCAAGTTCCTTGTACTTTTTCAGATAATTCATGATTAAATCACGAATCATATCATTCTTATGAGCATCCGAAGTCCATTTGCTCAACTGAATGATTGTATAATCCAATGATTCCAAATCACGTTTTGTGAACTTAGCACCTTTAGCTATAACTTCTGTTCCCAGATAGTCTTTTACACCCTGAGAAACCTTATCGTTAGTCAGAACCAATAACTTCTCAACTAAGATTTCTTTCAGTGCTGCAGCTTTTTCTTCAAATTCTTCATTCAGTTTCGGCAGGATAGCCTTATCTGCATTCTTTTCACTACGAGTCTTTATAACACGTGAATACAACTTCTTATCGATTACAACACCGCGCAATGAAGGAGAAGCTTTCAAAGAAGCATCCTTCACGTCACCAGCCTTGTCACCAAAGATTGCACGCAACAATTTTTCCTCTGGAGAAGGATCAGATTCACCTTTCGGAGTAATCTTACCAATCAAAATATCACCCGGTTCAATGCGAGCACCAACACGGACAATACCATTTTCATCCAAGTCTTTTGTAGCTTCCTCGCTTACATTAGGTATATCAGAAGTCAACTCTTCCATACCGCGCTTGGTTTCACGTACTTCCAGAATATATTCATCAACGTGTACAGAAGTCAAGATATCTTCACGTACAACACGTTCATTCAATACAATAGCATCCTCGTAGTTATATCCTTTCCACGGCATGTATGCGACCAGCAGGTTCTTACCCAATGCCAATTCACCATTAGCAGTAGAATAACCTTCTGTCAAGATATCGCCTTTCTTTACACGCTGTCCCTTCGAACAAATCGGACGCAAGTCAATAGTCATGCTCTGGTTAGTCTTACGGAACTTAGGAATGCGATACTCTTTCAATGCCGGTTCAAAGCTTACAAACTCTTCATCATCGGTACGGTCATACAAAATACGTATTGTCGTTGCATCCACGAAATCAATTACACCATCACCTTCAGCTGCAATCTGTGTACGCGAATCTTCACACAATTGTTTTTCAATACCAGTACCAACAATAGGAGCTTCTGTCTTCAACAGAGGAACTGCCTGGCGCATCATGTTTGATCCCATCAACGCACGGTTAGCGTCATCATGTTCCAAGAACGGAATCAAAGATGCAGCGATAGAAGCAATCTGCTGTGGAGAAACATCCATCAACTCTACCTGATCAGGAGTAACGACAGGATAATCTGCATCACGACGAGCTTTTACTTTTTCACGGATAAATGTTCCGTCGTCATTCAATGGTGCATTACCCTGAGCGATAATCTTGTCTTCTTCTTCCTCTGCCGACAAATATTCTATACCTTCCGGTGACAAATCTACCACTCCATCTTTCACCTTACGGTAAGGAGTGACGATAAATCCAAGATCATTAATCTTTGCATATACACACAGAGAAGAGATCAAACCGATATTCGGACCTTCAGGAGTTTCAATCGGACACAAACGACCATAGTGAGTGTAGTGTACATCTCGTACCTCGAATCCGGCACGGTCACGTGACAAACCACCAGGACCCAACGCTGACAAACGACGCTTGTGAGTAATTTCTGCCAACGGGTTGGTCTGATCCATGAACTGTGACAAAGCATTTGTTCCAAAGAATGAGTTAATAACCGACGAAATAGTCTTAGCGTTAATCAAATCAATTGGAGTAAACACTTCATTGTCGCGGACATTCATACGTTCACGAATAGTACGTGACATACGAGCCAGACCGATAGCGAACTGGTTAGACAACTGTTCTCCTACGGTACGTACACGACGGTTGCTCAAATGGTCAATATCATCAACATCCGCTTTTGAGTTAATCAGCTCAATCAGATATTTGATGATTTCAATAATATCTTGTTTTGTCAACACCTTCACATCCATAGGAGTATCCAGATTCAACTTCTTGTTGATACGATAACGTCCTACTTCACCCAGGTCATAACGTTTTTCAGAGAAGAACAAGTTATTGATAACTTCACGTGCACTGGCATCATCGGCAGGATCAGCATTACGCAACTGACGATAAATGTACAATACAGCTTCTTTCTCCGAGTTAGACGGGTCTTTTTGTAAAGTATTGAAAATAATTGAATAATCAGAAGAATTAGCTTCTTCATTGTGAACGAGGATATTCTGAATACCTGATTCCAGGATCAAATCGATATGTTCCGGTTCAATTACAGTTTCACGGTCGATTACTACCTCGTTACGTTCGATAGAAACAACTTCACCAGTATCTTCATCAACGAAATCTTCAGTCCAAGTTTTCAGCACACGTGCAGCCAGCTTGCGACCGATAATTTTCTTCAAATTGGCCTTATTAACCTTAACGTCTTCAGCCAGATTAAATATTTCGAGGATATCCTTATCATTTTCAAAGCCTACAGCTCTCAGCAATGTAGTTACAGGCAACTTCTTCTTACGGTCAATGTAAGCATACATCACATTATTAATATCCGTAGCAAATTCTATCCAAGAACCCTTAAACGGAATAATACGAGCTGAATATAATTTAGTTCCATTCGCATGGATACTTTGTCCGAAGAATACACCCGGAGAACGATGCAACTGAGAAACAACTACACGTTCTGCTCCATTGATAACAAAAGTACCTTTCGGAGTCATATAAGGGATAGGACCCAGATATACATCCTGAATAACAGTATCAAAGTCTTCGTGATCGGGGTCTGTACAATAAAGCTTCAATTTAGCTTTCAAGGGAACACTATAAGTCAATCCACGTTCCAAACAATCATCAATAGAATAGTGAGGCGGATCGATATAGTAATCGAGGAACTCGAGCACGAAGTTGTTACGAGTATCTGCAATAGGGAAATTTTCTGCAAACACTTTATACAAGCCATCGTTCTTTCGTTTTTCAGGCGGAGTATCTAACTGTAAAAAGTCTTGAAATGACTTCAATTGCACTTCCAGGAAATCCGGATACTTCATCGGATTCTTAATAGAAGCAAAATTAATTCGTTGATTATTAGTATTTGAAGACATCTGTATGGAGTTAAAATGTTTAAATTCAGGTATAGAAACCTGTGTAACTTAATATAGACGCAAAAAGGTTAAGAATCCCCTTTACAGAGGACTCTTAACCGAACTACCTGATTTACAGGATAATCTTATTTAAGTTCAACTTCAGCTCCAGCTTCTTCCAAAGTTTTCTTCAAAGATTCAGCTTCGTCTTTAGCCAAGCCTTCTTTTACTGTGCTAGGAGCACCGTCAACCAAGTCTTTTGCTTCTTTCAAGCCAAGACCACAAGCTTCTTTAACGGCCTTAACAACCTGCAATTTAGCAGCACCTGCGCTCTTCAAAACTACATCGAATGAAGTTTTTTCTTCAGCAGCAGCTGCACCAGCAGCAGCAGGACCAGCAGCAACAGCTACAGCTGCAGCAGCAGGTTCAATACCATATTCTTCTTTAAGGATAGTTGCAAGTTCATTAACTTCTTTTACTGTCAAGTTAACTAATTGTTCTGCAAAAGCTTTCAAATCTGCCATTTTTGTATGAATTTAATTGTTTGTTACTATTTGATAATTAAAGTTGTTTTGGTTTAGTCTTAAACTTGGGAAACAATTATTCAGCACGTTCACCCAAAGTTTTAAGAACTCCGTGAATGGTGTTACCACCAGATTGAAGAGCAGAAATAACATTCTTCGCAGGAGACTGCAGCAATGCCACGATGTCTGCGATAACTTCGTTCTTGCTCTTGATTGTTGCCAAAGCTTCGAGCTGATCAGCACCTACATAGAATCCTTCTTCTGCATAAGCAGCCTTCAATGCAGGAACACCGTCTTTGTATTCTTTCAACAACTTAGCAGGAGCGTTCGCAGTTTCGCAGAACATTACTGAAGTTGTACCTTTCAAAGAATCAAACAATGGTGAATAATCAACATCCAAGCTCATTAAAGCCTTGTGAAGCAAAGAATTCTTCACAACTACCAGTTTGATACCAGCCTTAAAACATTTTCTACGCAATTCACTTGTTGAAGCTGCATCCATTGCAGTTGTATCAACCAAGTAGAAATGTCCGTATTGCTTTACGGTATCAGCCAACTGACCGATAATTACGCCTTTATCTTCCTTTCTCATGATTCCTCCTTAATTTTAGATTTCTTCTACAGATTTAGGGTCGATTTTAATACCCTTACTCATAGTACTTGAAAGATAAATACTCTTAATATAAGTACCCTTAGCTGTTGTCGGTTTCAGTTTGATGATAGTAGCGATAAATTCTTTCGCATTGTCACGGATCTGGTCAGCAGTGAAAGATACTTTACCGATTGAAGTATGAACGATACCGCTCTTATCAACTTTAAAGTCAATCTTACCTTGCTTAACTTCCTTTACAGCTTTAGCTACATCCATAGTTACAGTACCACTCTTCGGGTTCGGCATTAATCCACGAGGACCAAGAACACGACCCAGAGCACCGATCTTACCCATGATAGACGGCATAGTGATGATTACATCAATATCAGTCCATCCACCTTTGATCTTTTCAATATATTCATCAAGACCAACATAGTCAGCACCAGCTTCTTTTGCAGCAGCTTCAGCATCCGGTGTACACAGAACAAGCACGCGAACCTGCTTACCTGTACCATGAGGAAGAGATACAACACCTCTTACCATCTGGTTAGCCTTACGAGGGTCTACACCTAAACGTACGTCAATATCTAATGAAGCGTCAAACTTAGTAAAAGTAATATCCTTTACCAGCTGAGCAGCTTCTTTCAGTGAGTATGCTTTCCCTGCTTCAATTTTTTCTGCAGCCAACTTTTGATTTTTTGTCAGTTTACCCATTATTAATTGAAGTTAATTAGTTATTACCCGGGAAGTCACCTTTTACAGCGATACCCATACTTCTAGCTGTTCCTGCTACCATTGTCATAGCAGATTCGATAGTAAAGCAGTTCAAGTCAACCAATTTGTCTTGAGCGATAGCACGAATCTGATCCCAAGTCAGTTCTGCAACTTTCTTACGGTTA
Organism: Phocaeicola sp. HCN-6420; assembly: GCF_037890145.1. NCBI lineage: Bacteria > Pseudomonadati > Bacteroidota > Bacteroidia > Bacteroidales > Bacteroidaceae > Phocaeicola > Phocaeicola sp. HCN-6420. The sequence goes on along the minus strand of NZ_JBBKBJ010000004.1, from coordinate 83,525 downwards.
GGTTCAGCAGATCCACTCTTGATTTTAGCAGCCTCGAGCAACTGAATTGCTACAGGAGGAGTCTTAATTACGAAATCGAAAGACTTGTCTGTGTAGTAGGTAATGATTACAGGTAATACTTTACCTGCCTTGTCCTGGGTTCTGGCGTTGAATTGCTTGCAAAACTCCATGATATTAATACCCTTAGAACCTAAAGCAGGTCCAACGGGAGGTGATGGATTTGCAGCGCCTCCTTTAATCTGTAATTTGATTAGTCCAGCAACTTCTTTAGCCATTTTTTTAATTTTTAATATAAGTGATTAACGAATAGAATAACGACACGTAACAAAATGCATTATTCTTTTTCCACATCCGTAAAGCCTAACTCAAGCGGAGTTTTACGCCCGAATATTTTGACCATTACTTTCAGCTTGCGTTTTTCCGCACTCACTTCTTCAATGATACCACTGAATCCGCTGAACGGACCAACACTAACTTTCACTGTTTCTCCTACAGCATAAGGAATATTAGCATCCTCGCTTACTTCCTGAAGTTCATCTACCGTACCCAGTATACGATTCACTTCCGATTGTCTTAAGGGAACCGGATGTTCCTGTCCACCCAAGAAGCCGATTACATTCGTGATGTTTCTCAAATGATGAGCTACTTCACCAACCAGCGCAGCTTCTACCAAGACATAACCAGGGAGATAAGTTCTCTCTTTCACAATTTTTTTACCATTGCGAACCTGGTAAACTTTTTCGGTAGGAATCAATACCTGAGATACATATTCACCAAGATCGCTGTTTCTCATTTCAGCTTCAAGATACTCTTTAACCTTGGTTTCTTTACCACTCACGGCACGAAGTACGTACCATTTCTTTTCAATCTCAGACATTCTTATTACTGTTTATTAGTGCGGATAGATAACGTCTTCCATAATAAAGCGGAAGGCAGAATCCATAAGCCAAACAACGAGTGCAATGAGTAGGGAAGCATATAAAACAACCACTGCACTACTTGAAAGTTCTGAACGAGTAGGCCACGATACTTTATGGACTAGTTCGTCATAAGATTCTTTACAATAATTCGTTATCTTTTTAAACATATTCTTATCAATTTAGCACGGGAAGAGAGGCTCGAACTCCCGACACTCGGTTTTGGAGACCGATGCTCTACCAACTGAGCTATTCCCGTAAAAATAGTTCCCGAATTTGCTTCGGGAACTATAAGCTTTATTTCAATGACTTTTAGTATTAGTCAAGAAGTTCAGTAATCTGACCAGCACCTACTGTACGACCACCTTCACGGATAGCGAAACGCAGACCTACATTCAATGCAACCGGATAGATCAATTCAACAGTGATTGTTACGTTATCACCCGGCATTACCATGTCTGTTCCTTCCGGCAAAGTGATTTCACCTGTACAGTCCATAGTACGCAGATAGAACTGAGGACGATATTTGTTGTGGAACGGAGTGTGACGACCACCTTCTTCTTTCTTCAGGATATAAACCTCAGCTTTGAACTTAGAGTGAGCTTTAACCTGACCCGGGTGACACAGAATCATACCACGTTTGATTTCGTTCTTATCGATACCACGAAGCAACAAACCTACGTTATCACCAGCTTCACCCTGATCCAACAATTTACGGAACATTTCAACACCAGTTACAACTGATTTCTTGTCTTCACCAAGACCCAGGATTTCAACTTCGTCACCTACCTTGATTACACCAGCTTCGATACGACCAGTAGCAACAGTACCACGACCAGTGATTGAGAATACGTCTTCAACCGGCATCAAGAATGGTTTATCTACATCACGCGGAGGCAGAGGAATCCAAGTATCTACAGCGTCCATCAGTTCGATGATCTTATCTTCCCATTCTTTTACACCGTTCAAAGCGCCCAGTGCAGAACCACGGATGATAGGAGTATTGTCACCGTCGAAATCATAGAATGAAAGCAATTCACGCATTTCCATTTCAACCAGTTCCAACATTTCTTCATCGTCAACCATATCACACTTGTTCAAGAATACAACCAAGCGCGGTACGTTTACCTGACGAGCCAACAGGATGTGTTCACGAGTCTGAGGCATCGGACCATCAGTTGCAGCAACTACGATGATCGCACCATCCATCTGAGCAGCACCAGTAACCATGTTCTTTACATAGTCGGCGTGTCCCGGACAGTCTACGTGAGCATAGTGACGATTTGCAGTTTCATATTCTACGTGAGAAGTATTAATGGTAATACCACGTTCCTTTTCTTCCGGAGCGTTATCGATCTGATCGAAAGACTTGATTTCGTCAGCTTTAGTGAAACCTCTTTCTGCCAATACTTTAGTGATAGCAGCAGTCAAAGTTGTTTTACCGTGGTCAACGTGACCAATCGTACCAATGTTCACATGCGGTTTGGTGCGTTCAAATTTCTCTTTAGCCATAGCTTTACTATTTATTTTGATTAATAATCAGCTTTATTTACAAATCACGAGCTGTTACCGGGACTTGAACCCGGGACCTCTTCCTTACCAAGGAAGTGCTCTACCGCTGAGCTATAACAGCAAAGAAGAAAAAAGAAGAGCGGAAGACGGGACTCAAACCCGCGACCCTCAGCTTGGAAGGCTAATGCTCTATCGACTGAGCTACTTCCGCATTTTTTGTGGGCAAAGATGGATTCGAACCACCGAAGGCGTAAGCCAGCAGATTTACAGTCTGCCCCATTTGGCCACTCTGGTATTTGCCCAACTTCTTTCAAAGAACACCAGTTTCTAACCTGTGTTTTTCTTCCTTTTGAGCCTCTTGTCGGATTCGAACCAACGACCCCGAGATTACAAATCACGTGCTCTGGCCAACTGAGCTAAAGAGGCAAATTAACTTTACAGCCGCACAATCTCCGCGACTTAGCGGCTGCAAAGTTAGATATAATTTTCTAATCACAAAATATTTCTCGCGATTTTTTTATTTACCCTGCTGTTTTTCTTTCGATTTCAGCAGCTGTTTAGATAGTGCATCCATGCACACATCTATTGATTCTTCAAATGTATCACTTACCTTTTCAGCGTAAAACTCTGTATTCAGCGCCAAGACGCGTACACCAGCTTCCTTATTCATTGCTGTTTCAGGTTTTACTACTTTTAAAGACACCTCTACTTTCTTTATATTATCGCAAAACTTCTCGAGCTTCTCTGCTTTTTTCTGAATAAAAGCTTCCAATTTTTCAGATGCGTCGAAATGAATTGATTGAATTCTTACTTCCATAAATACCTCCTTTTTCTTTACGCTCTAGGATGAGCTTGTTCATAAACTTTTTTCAACTCTTCAAAAGTCGTATGAGTATAAACCTCCGTTGTTGTCAGGCTCTCATGCCCCAGCAACTCTTTCACCGCCTCCAGTTCTGCATGATTATTCAGCATCGAGGTTGCAAAAGTATGTCGCAAGACATGCGGACTTCTTTTTTTCAACGAAACGACCTTCGAAAGATTACGTTTCACTAAGAGATATACCAGATAGGGATACAACGCTTTTCCGTTCTTCCGCACGAAAAATGCCTCCCCACCATCTGGCAAAAAATCTTTTTTAGCAGAAAGATAAGCTTCTATATCCTCCTTCAGCTCATCACCGAAAGGAATCAAACGTTGCTTATTTCTTTTTCCCGTTACCTTTATCTGCTTAGCATACAAATCAACATCCGCATCCGTTAAGTTTATTAGTTCCGAACGTCGAATACCCGTTTCATAAAACATTTCCAATATCAAGCGATCGCGAACACCTTCAAACCCAGCATCAAACGCCGTATCATCCAGCAAACGAGCCATATCAGCATCTTTTACAAAAACAGGCAAAGGCTTCTTTTTCTTCGGACCCGTCACTTTCATCAACGGATCAACCGAAACAACGCCTTGACGCAGCAAATAACGATAAAAAGAACGAAGTGAACTTAATTTCCGATTTACAGTAGTTGCCGTACAGCCACCCTCCATCAATGAGAGAACCCACCCACGAACGATATCCGCATCAACTGCCGCAAAATCCAGATTTTCATCCACCGCCTTAAAATACTCTTCAAATTTCGAGAGATCCGTACCATAACTAACAATTGTATCGTCAGAATAGTTTTTCTCAAAACGAAGATATTTCAAAAAAGATTCTTTCAGCATAAAAAAAGCATCGCCTTAATTATTCAGCAACGAATTTATGAAAAAGAATTCAATAATTCAAAGTTTTTGCAGAATTATTATTCTTCTACCTGGTGCATTTTCTGAACGTAAATAGCACGTTCCATTTTCAGTCTTTTCAAAACAGACGGTTTGTCATACTGCTGTCTGCTTCTCAGTTCTTTTACAACACCTGTTTTTTCAAATTTTCTTTTGAATTTTTTCAGCGCTTTTTCAATGTTTTCGCCTTCTTTTACTGGTACTACAATCATGTTTTTAAAATTAAAGTATGTTGTTATTAAATTATTCGATAGTCGAATTGCGGCGCAAAATTACACATACTTTCTTTATTTACAAAACTTTCCAATAGATTTTATCGAAAATACCTTAGAAATCGTACCTTTGCTTTTTATAGTAAGTCTTTGACAAAACGTATTTTTATATGAAAGAAGAGATAAGAAAAAGAATCGCTTTACTGCGCACGTTCATGGTGCGACAAGGAGTATCGGCTTTTATTGTGCCGAGCACAGATCCGCACTCTGGAGAATATGTACCGGCTCACTGGGAATCACGTAAATGGATATCCGGATTTACAGGTTCGGCCGGAACAGTTGTCATCACGAGTCAAGAGGGAGGGCTCTGGACAGACTCAAGATATTTTTTGCAAGCAGCCGACCAGTTAGAAGAAACAGGCATCAAACTCTTCAAAGACAGGCTGCCCGAAACACCATCCATTGCAGAATGGTTAGGAAATGTCTTGCATAAAGGAGAAAAGGTGGGCATAGATGGTTGGGTTAATGCGACAGACGAGACCGAAACCCTCCGTGCATCACTCGTTTCTCAAGGCCTGGAACTTGTTTCCGTAGAGGATCCGTTCGAAACGTTATGGGAAGATCGTCCCTCCCTGCCGCTCAACGTACCGTTTATCCTGCCAGAAACATATGCCGGAGTGTCATGTTCCGCCAAGCTGACTCAAATCAGAGAAAACATCTTGCACAATCAAGCTGACGGCATCTTGATTTCCGCCCTCGATGAAATAGCCTGGACTTTAAACATGCGAGGCAACGATGTGCATTGCAATCCGGTCTTCATCAGCTACCTGCTTATCACTCGGTCTGACGCAACCTTATATATCCTGCCCGAGAAGCTCACCCCTGAAATCAGCTGTTATCTCCAACAAAACGGAGTGCGTACCAAGAACTACACAGAAATAGAGAATGATCTGCTACATTACTCAGGGAAATGCATACAACTCTCACCGGAAACGAACTATACGCTTTATTGCGCAGCAGCTTCTTCTGCACATGTCGATATTCTCCCCTCCCCCGTCCGCTTATTGAAAGCAATCAAAAATCCAACAGAAATAGCGGGATTTCATCAAGCCATGAAACGAGATGGCGTAGCAATGGTGCGCTTCCTGAAATGGCTGAAAGCGGCTGTCAAAGAAGGTAAGGAAACCGAACTTTCCGTCGACCGTAAATTATATGAGTTGCGAGCTGAGCAGGAGTATTTTCAGGGCATCAGTTTCGATACGATTGCCGGCTATCAGGCGCATGGAGCTATCGTACATTATGAAGCAACACCTGAAACAGATGTAACATTGCAACCCGAAGGATTCCTTCTGCTCGACAGTGGAGCACAATATCTGGACGGAACAACTGACATTACAAGAACCATCGCCTTAGGTAAAGTTTCCGAAGAACAAAAAACCGACTACACACTGGTTCTGAAAGGATTTATTGCCTTGTCAAGAGCCGAGTTTCCTCAAGGCACCTGCGGTACACAACTCGACGTGCTGGCACGACAGTTCATGTGGAAAGCAGGTATCAATTACGGACACGGTACCGGGCATGGTGTAGGACATTTCCTGAATGTTCACGAAGGGCCTCATCAGATTCGAATGAACCATGTACCGACTCCTTTGTGCCCCGGCATGACCATTACCAACGAACCGGGAATCTACAAATCCGGACGTTACGGCATCCGGACAGAAAACACAATGCTTGTAGTACCGTCCCGTGAAACAGAGTTCGGCGCCTTTTATAAATTTGAACCTCTCACCCTCTGCCCGATAGACAAAGAAGCCATTCGTACAGACATGCTGACACAAGAAGAAACGGCATGGCTCGACGACTATCACCGACATGTTTTTGAAGTACTGTCTCCTATGCTGACGGCTCCCGAGCAGGAATGGTTGAAAGATGCAACATCCAGCTTACGTAAATAATATAAAACAGCAAGATAATATGGCACTAATTAAATCAGTCAGAGGATTCACTCCTCAAATTGGCGAGAACTGTTATCTCGCCGACAATGCAACGATTATAGGCGATGTCGTCATGGGACGGGATTGCAGCATATGGTTCAATGCCGTATTACGCGGAGACGTGAACTCAATTCGTATCGGCGACCGCGTAAATATTCAGGACGGAACAGTCCTGCATACACTTTACGAGAAGTCGACCGTAGAAATCGGCAATGACGTTTCCATCGGACACAACGTCACTCTGCACGGAGCCTGCGTACACGACAATGCACTGATCGGGATGGGGTCTACCCTGCTCGACCATGCAGTTGTGGGTGAAGGAGCTATTGTAGCCGCCGGAGCACTGGTCTTAGCCAATACAGTCATCGAACCTCATACTCTTTGGGGCGGTGTTCCAGCCAAATTTATAAAGAAAGTAGATCCGCAGCAAAGTAAAGAACTGAACCAGAAGATAGCAAACGGCTATCTGATGTACGCATCCTGGTTTAAGGAAAATGAAGAACATACAGACAAGTTATAAAAAAACAAACGGAGGGTAATTAACATAAAAGTTATTTTACCCTCCGTTTGTTTTTACTTTACTGTTTCATATTTCATAAATCCCCCGTGAGCATTAAATAGCCACCGGGTACCGTCTATCAGCAACACATGATAACTTCCATCCTTCCTGTCCACATCCGTTATACCAACATCGGCCGCCGTATTCTTCCAATACGAGATAATGCCGGAAGGCAGCAATGGAAACATTGAATCCGGCCATATCTGTCCACCTCCGTTTATACGCAACCACTTATAATTACCATTAAACAAGAAACTGAATCCATTGGGTAAAGTAACAGAAACAAGCGGATGATTATAGTCATGATTCCACGATATGGTCAACTGATGTACTTCTGTAAAATAGTTTTCCAGAAAATCCTGAACCTTATCTATCTTTATGACAAAAGTTTTCTTCCCCTCATATGTGCAAAGTGCCTTATCGGGCTGCACCTGCAAGGTATAATAATCTTTTTTATCACGGACGACAGAAGTAATCCGTGCACCCGGTTCATATTTTCCGACTTCCTCCATTACCCTCTGAGGCAGCAGACTAAAGACCGTCTGCGGCAATGCAGGGAAAAGCATTTCATCACCTCTGCCAGCGGCAACCCGCTCAAACTCTCCGCTCACCGAAGTCCACTCCCCCTCTTTATTAAAGAGAAACAGATAAGTATCGTCGACCCATACCCGGTAAGCCGGCATAGAAGCATCCAAGACTTCCGAACCCAGAATTATCCGAGTAACTGTACCATCCGGAAATGCTTGCTGAATACAATCTTTCACTTTCTCAGGTAAATACTCTTCCCCGGTTTCAACACTATACTCATAGCCCAGACAACGATTTCCTTCATGCTGGAAGACCATTCTTCTGCCGTCACTCAGTTCAGCACTGACGCCTTCCTTTACTGCATAAACAGCAGAAACTGAAATTTCACCAAACTTTGCCTCCATAAAGTCGTACATCTCCCCCAAAAACTTACGAGCGAAAATCTGCATTCCCGCATCAGGGAAACTTACTTTTGTCCAGACACCATCCTTGGTAAAATTTACTTCTACATTATTCGACAGGACAACATGATATCCTGCATCCCCCTCGCTTACCCGTGAAATCCGTTCAATCATAGCTCCGGAAAAACGTCCCGATACAAACAACGATATATCGGAAGGAACCTCTTGCACAGATACAGTATCCTCCACATCATCGCCCGAACAGGAAGTTACCCACGGAAGCACTCCACCTAAAACGAGAGTCAAATAGCATAAACAGAACAGCTTCTTCATAAGCTCGCACAATTAAGTCGTTAAAGTTAAGCATTTTAGACGAGAAACCGCTAACTTTTTCTGTTAAAAAGCCGACATTTTTTAAAAGGCTCTCACCTCCTCACTAAAAGGCCATGAAAAGTGATTCTCTTTTTGTACAAAACATTTTAAACTTTGTACAAATTTCCCGATGTTTTGTACAAAACAATAGAAAGACTCCTGCAGAAAAATTATACAACACCTCGACATTTTTCCTCCATCTTCCCCATATCCTTTCGCAAACAGTTACAACAAATGCAATTCGCACGCAACACCAAAAGCCTGAGCCGAATTACTTACCTGTAGTTTTTGCAAGATATTTTGCCTGTGACGACTAACGGTATGTATACTGACAGACAGTTCATCGGCTATCTCCTTACTCGATTTTCCCTTTCCTATCAACAAGAGAATTTCTTTTTCCCGTTTCGAAAGCAAGTCCGAGCAATCGTACGTGTCGATATCCATACGGCTCCCGTCAGCAGAATTTACTATTCCGCTGCCCCGTAAAGGTCCGTCGGCCAAATTATAAAGGCATAAAGCCAGACAAATATTCCCGGAATCCTGTGCTATCACATAAAACATTCGATGCAAAACCAGGTAATACTTTCCCCCGCCATCGCGCATCCGGAGATACTCTTCCAGGTAATAATCACTACGCAGCTTTCCCGAAATATTTTTCAGAAAATGCAGGAAACGCAATTCACGGGTATGCTTTTTCAGCAAATCATCGGGATGAATCCGGCTAAATATATCTTCTTCCCAAATTGAATTGATGACATGATACGCTCCTTGCAAGGCTATCCCCAAAGACTCTCCCACTTTTCCATAATAGATATAGCTCCGGTTAGAGTCCATATCACTCAGGACAGCTATCGAGTTCTCGACTTCGGCATATGCCAAAGCTATTTGCTTATAGCGTGCCAAATACAGGTTCAGATCCGCTTCTGTGCCAAAATCTTGTGCAAGCAGTTCATTATTTAGTGTTGTCTTTATGTTCATAGCGCCAAAGGACAAAGAAAATTGGTTATTTATCAGTATTGATGCTTCCCGCAGGGACAGCTACTTTTGCAAAATAATAGAAAAAGTTTCACATTATAAATCTACAAGTTTATGAAAAAGCTCTTTTTAGCAGCTCTCACTTTTATAAGTACACAAGCCATGATGGCGCAGACGCTGGAAAAAATGCAATGGTTCAATGAACCGGAAAACTGGGAGATAACAGACAACACTTTAAGCATGTCTGTCACTCCGCATAGTGACTACTGGAGAATTTCTCACTACGGATTCACTGTAGATGATGCTCCTTTTTATTATACAACCTATGGAGGGGAATTTGAAGTGAAGGTAAAAATCACCGGCGACTATAAAGTTCGTTTCGACCAGGCGGGTCTGATGCTCCGTATCGACAAGGAAAACTACATTAAGACCGGTATTGAGTTCGTCGACGGAAAATTCAATCTGAGTACGGTTGTCACTCACCATACAAGCGACTGGAGTGTCATTACACTCGACAAGCCTGTGCCTTACATCTGGATAAAGGCTGTCAGACGACTGGATGCCGTAGAGGTATTCTATTCTTTTGACGACAAGACTTACGTGATGATGCGAAATGCGTGGTTGCAAGACAATACACCTGTTCAGGTTGGTCTGATGGGTGCTTGTCCCGACGGCGAAGGATTCAACGTGAAATTCGAGCACTTCAAAGTAACCCACCTTCCCGACCAGCGAAGAATGGAATGGCTGAAGAAAAATGCTGAATAAAAGGAATCCTGCCTTATCGCTTTAAATCAAAACAGGATTCTTATATTTATTCTTCGGGCGCAGGGCTGTCTTCCAACATAAGTCCTACGCCTTTTATCGTTTTCAACTGTACCGTACTGTCGGATGCCAGCAATTTTCGCAAGCGCGAAACGAATACATCCAGACTACGCGAAGCAAAATAATCGTCATCTGTATTCCATAAGCGATCTAAAATGGCCTCACGCCTGACAACTCTATTCTTGTTCTCACACAAAAGGCGCAGTAACGCAGCTTCACGTTCGGTAAGCGTCCGTTCTTCCCCGCCCGACTGTTTCAGCAAGGCATGTCCGGCTTCGAATATAAAGGACTGGCCAAAATGGAATTTATCTTCTTCGTTTGTCGACTTTATTCCTTTAGTCAGCTTCAGCAAAGCAAGAATATGCGCATTCAACTCCTCGGCAAGAAAAGGTTTCTTGATATAATTATTCACTCCCAGCTCATAACCTTTCACCACATCCTTGGGAGAAACACGACCGGAAGTAAACAGAATAGGTGTTACTTCATCCGTTTCACGAATACGTCTTACCATTTCGTATCCATCCATCACCGGCATTTCGATATCGGCAACAATCACATCGGGATGCGCTTCCTTCCATATTTTCAATCCGGTTTCCCCATTGTCGGCCGTCATCACCTCGTAACCACCTATCATATCCTCCAGTCCGCCACGTATGATGTAGCACAGATTGGCATCGTCTTCTACCAGCAATAATCGTATCATCGTTTCATTGTTATTATTCATTGTCAATCTTCGGGCAAGTCTTTCCAGTAATGTCTTCTTCAACTGGAAGATAGATAGTAAACTCGCTGTACTCTCCTTCGATACTTTCCAGCGTAACCCTGCCACCATGAGCTTCAGCTACCCGCAAAACATAATTCAGTCCCAGCCCGAAGCCAGCCGGACCTCCATACCGGCTTCTGCCCGATGCCGAGGCACGTTCGTACTTTTCGAATATCTTACTTTGGTCTTTCAGGGGAATTCCGAAGCCCGTATCGTGTACCTTTATATAATATTCGTTCGAAAACTTTCCCGACGAGAATGTAATTTCAACCTCCTCACCCGAATACTTCACGGAATTGTCAATCAGATTGCTGAGCGCTTCTTTCAAAAACTCTTCATCCGCATAAACGGTATCTGCCTGCAAATTCCATTTATAGACAATATGCTTCACTGCTTTTGCCTTATACTTCTCGGCAAGGTCTTCCAGCATCGGACGAAGGCTACACGTTTCTTTTTCTAACTTCAACTGGTGATTTTCCAGTTTGGAGAGGGTAAGCACCTTGTTTGTCAGCGAGAGTAAATGCTCTCCCTCTTCTCTCAATATCCGGAAATAACGGGCTTTCTTTTCCGGCTGGGCATCCAGCTTTCCGGTTTCAAGTATCTGTGTACCCATCAGAATGGAACTCAGCGGTGTCTTCATATCATGAATCATGGCATACGAGAAGTCTTCACGCAATTTGGCAATCTTGTTCTGACGGAGAATAATGCGTATCTGATAAATGATACAAGCTATAACCAAGACCATGATCAGCACGGTAGCAAGCAAAAGCAACGTCATCCGCTGGAAAATTACCCGATACGGATTGGTGATAACTCCTTGCAAAAAGCGAGTTCCGTCAAAACTGATCGGCAAGGGAGAAGTTCGTAATACGCCTTTGCCATGTATATCCAGTTGACTGGAGGCCTTCATTATACGGCCGGTTGAGTCGACAATACACGACGCAACAGCAGCAGGAAAGCCAATCGAATCGAGCATGTGCGCATAAATCGAATCCAAATCCATAAACGAAACATCACGATTAAAATCTTTCAGAGCAATTTCCTGAAACGAAACATGCATATAACTCATCAGCCATTGACCTGGAGTAGACATAGTTTCCATGTCTTTCTCAGCATCAAAGTTGACGTTCATTGTAACCGTGGAGTCTTTCTTTGTCTTAGACACGCGCAGGAAAACCTCCTGTAAGGCTGCTTCGGGAAACAGTTCCTCCCCTTTCATCTGAATACTTTCCTTGGTCAGCTTATATGTGTTGACAAGCCATACGTATTGCAGCTCAACAATAGCAATAAGTCCCACCACAGCAATCCAACGGATATGTTTTATCTCCATAAGTCGTGTATTAACGTAACATTAACCTGCCCTTAACCCAGAAAATCGGTCGGGCCCTTTACTTTCGCACTGTCAAAGATATAGAAAATAACCCAATGCAATTTGATATGAAAATCTATTTTTTAATGAGTATCTTCTTGCTGGCAGGAGGCTCAGGCAGCCTGACGGCACAAACCGTTTCGGGTAAGGTTGTCGACACAGAACAGCAGCCAGTAGACGGTGCAACAATCATTCTCCAGACTTCCGACTCAGTTTTCGTGGATGCAACAATTTCGAATGCCGACGGAAACTTTGTGTTCAATCATCAGCCGGAAGCTTATCGGCTCATCTTTCAGCATCTATTATATCATACAATAGAGAAAAAAGGCAAAGAAAAAGATGCAGGTATCACGGTACTACAGGCTAAAGACTATGCGCTGGATGAAGTTGTTGTACGAGGGGAACGACCGCTGGTCAAGGTAGAAGGCAGCCGCTTGACTTACGATATGCCTCAACTCACTGCCAATAAGCTGGTGACGAGTGTGTACGATGCTTTAAAACAACTGCCGGGAATAATGGAACAAAATGGTGTGTTGACGCTGGCGGGAGCCGGAATTATTAATATTATCTTGAACGGAAAGCCTACATCTATGAACTACGAACAGCTCGTTACATTATTAAAGAGTATGCCAGCATCACGTGTGGAACGGGCGGAAGTGATGTATAATACTCCCCCGCAATATCATGTGCGCGGTGCAGCAATCAATGTAATACTAAAAGGTTATAAGCCGGGAGAAGGAGGATTACAGGGAGAGATAAGCGGCAATTATGTACAGGCAGATAAAGCTGGAGAAGAAGGCGGCGTGACATTTGCTTATTTATCTCCCAAACTGGATATAGACTTTATGTACAATCTCAACAATCGCTACAACCGTCAAGGTTATGAACTGATTACCCGTCACACTTTGAACCATGAAATACATAACATCAGCCAGTCTACTAACGGAGAAAATCGGCAACTGGTACATACATTCCGGTTTGGAGGGAACTATAAGCTTAATGAACAGAGCCAATTGGGGCTGAGTTATACTTCCAGTCTTAATCCCGATAAACGACAATCGGTTACCTCTTCGGATAATCATTCGACTACCTTCAACCATGCCCCTGCCGAAGAACAGATGCATAACGTGGCTTTGAACTATACTTCCGGCTTCGGTCTGACAGGAGGTATCGATTACACGTATTTCAGGAATAAAGAGGAACAGTCTTTCCGCAGCATAGAAACCAACGGACAGGAAACGACCTTTCTCAGCAACACGGCTCAATATATAAACCGATGGAAAGTATATGTCGACCAAAGCCATACACTTTCCAATGCGTGGATACTGAATTATGGAACATCCTTTGCATATGTAAACAACCGTAATTCGCAAAGATATAATCTTGCTGCGATGAGTGGAATGAACAAAGAAAGCCGAGTCGACGAATATACTTGTAATCTTTATACCGGTTTCGAAAAGAGCTTTGGCACTCAATGGAGTCTGAATGCATCTGCTTCCATTGAATATTATCAAATGATGAGCTATAAAAAATGGGCAATCTACCCGACCTTGAACTTAAGTTATGTTCTTTCATCCGCACACCTTTTCCAGTTTGAGCTCAGCTCGAACAAGACTTATCCCGACTACTGGACGTTAAGCGGATCGACCAGTTACCTTAACAACTATCAGGAATCGACAGGGAATGCATCACTCAAGCCTTATACCGATTACTCCGCCGCTTTAATATACATCCTGAAGAGCAAGTATATTTTCCAACTCAGCTATGATTATATCAAAGATTACTTCATGCAAATGATATACCTCGATTCCAGCCGACTGAAAGCTGTATATAATTATCAGAACTGGGACTATTCAAAAGAGTTTGCCTTTACTTCCGTTATCCCGTTCAAGGCTAAAAAATGGTGGAATAGTCAGCTGATGATATGTCTGTCTTCACTTCATCAACAGGCAAGCAACTATTATGATGCTCCTTTCGACCGTAGGATATGGAATATAGCAGGAAGCTGGACTAATACGTTTACACTCTGTAAGCGCCCCAACATCAAGATGGAAATTAGTGCGACCGGTACATCCAAATCCATACAAGGAAGTTATACCATAGAGCCTGCCGCATTCATCCATACAGCCATTCGCTATACCTTTGCAGGAGATAAAGCTATGATTCAGATCAAAGGAAATGATTTATTCAATGGAGGCAACCACCTGACAACGAAAGTCCGTAATGGAAATCAGTATCTGGATATGCATCTGAGCAATTATATGCGTAACTACACCGTATCTTTCAGCTACAAATTTGGAGGATTTAAGAAAAAGGAAGTGAAGGATGTAGACCTTTCTCGTTTCAAGCACTAAAAGATTTATTTGACGAACAGAGAAAGTCCTCTAATCTTTCCAAGTTATAGGCAAGCACTGCAATAACAATCAAAAAAAAAATTATCTAAAGGGATAAAAGAAAAACAGGCATACCCGTGAATCCTTCACCAGCATGCCTGTTTCTCTCATTATTATAAAGAAACTGTATTCATTATCTTTTCCAGCGCCCCCGCATTATTACGTACATAACCGCCGGCATTCTTTCCTGCTTCCTGCAGACAAGCCTCATCCGAAAGGAACTTGTCCATCAAGCGATCAAAGTCTTCTTTGCCCTGAATTTCGAATCCTCCCCGACAAGCCTTCAACCCTTGTGCCTCGAGGAACTTATAATTGTTCGGTCCAAAGATGACAGGAATACCATACACAGCCGCTTCGAGCGTATTGTGGATGCTGACACCGAAGCCACCTCCTACATACGAAATCTCTCCATAACGGTATATTGATGATAATAATCCAAAGCAATCTATAATCAGACAGTCGGCCTGTTTAACATTTTCTTCGGTTGCTTGGGTATAACGTACTACCGGACGCTTCAGCTTTCCGATGATTTCCTGTAAATGACTCTCGTCTATCACATGAGGAGCAATGATAAGTTTCATTTCCGGATGCTCATTAAAATAAGGGATGAAGATATCTTCATCCGGTGCCCATGAACTTCCGGCAACAAATGTCTTATGATTTCCACCCTTAAAGCTTTCCACCAGCGGTAATTCCTTGGCCTGACTACATATTTCCAGTACCCGATCAAAACGAGTATCTCCCACAACTGTGGTACGAGTAACGCCGATACTTTTCAGCAGACGGACAGATTCTTCATTCTGTACAAAAAGATGGTCGAAACATTTCAATACATTTTTGTAACTTCCCCCGTACCAACGGAAAAAAATCTGCTTCGGACGGAAAATAGAAGATACGCTATATACCGGAATATTACGGCGCTTCAGCTCACTTAAATAATTACACCAAAATTCATATTTGATGAAAAAAGCCATATAAGGATGAGCCAAATCGATAAACTTTTTCACATTCCGAGGAGAATCAAGCGGCAGATAACATACCACATCCGCACCTTTATAATCCTTACGTACCTCATATCCCGAAGGAGAGAAGAACGTTTGCAGAATCTTATACTGCGGATATTGCTGACGAATCCGTTCAATCAGCGGACGCCCCTGCTCAAACTCGCCCAATGAAGCTGCATGAAACCACAAATATTTAGCCTGCGGATCAATATGTTGCTTCAAGACAGCGAAAGACTCTTTTTCACCTTTCACCATCTTGGCTACTTTCTTATTAAAAAGTGCAGCCAGACGGACTGCACTTATATATAGGCCAATAACGAAATTATAAATCATTTCTGTTTCTTATTTGAGTACCTCTACTGCACGGCGCATACGTCTTACAGTTTCTTCCTTACCTAATACAGCCGAGATATCAAACATATGAGGACCTTTTCCTTCGCCCACCAGCGTAAGGCGGAAAGCATTCATAATATTTCCCATGTGATAGCCGTGGTCTTCTATCCACTTCATAACCACTTCTTCCTGATGAGCCAGAGAGAAATCATCGAGTGATTCAAGCAAATCGGCCAGTTCTGTCATACGAACGGCAGAATCTTCCTTCCAGCGTTTCTTTACAGTCTTCTCATCATATTCTGTAGGAGCGACAAAGAAGAACTTGCAAGTATCCCACAATTCCTTAATGAAGCTGACACGGCCTTTCATCAAACCAACTACAGTTACAACTGTTTCCATTGGAGCTTCGATGCCATGTTCTTTCAGGATAGGCATAAACAAACCAGCAATTTCCTCATCACTCTTCATCAAGATATATTCATGGTTAAACCATTTTCCTTTTTCATAATCGAACTTAGCTCCCGCTTTGCTACAACGATGCAGGTCGAACAACTTAACCAATTCATCCAGTGACATAATTTCCTGATCATTTCCCGGATTCCATCCCAGCAAAGCCAAGAAGTTGATGACAGCTTCAGGCAAATATCCAGACTCACGATAGCCAGAAGAAACTTCTCCTGTCTTCGGATCATGCCATTCCAACGGGAATACCGGGAAGCCAAGACGATCGCCATCACGCTTACTTAACTTACCGTTTCCATCCGGTTTCAGCAACAACGGCAGATGAGCAAATTCAGGCATTGTGTCTTCCCAGCCGAATGCACGATACAATAATACATGCAACGGAGCAGAAGGCAACCATTCTTCACCACGAATTACATGAGAAACCTCCATCAAATGGTCATCTACGATGTTAGCCAAATGATAGGTGGGCAGTTCGTCGGCCGACTTATACAACACTTTATCATCCAGAATAGAAGAGTTAATTACGACCTCTCCACGAATGATGTCGTGTACATGTACATCCTCATTCGGTTCTATTTTGAAACGCACTACATACTGTGTACCTTCGGCAATCAGTTTATCAACTTCCTCCTTCGACATCGTGAGTGAGTTACGCATTGAATTACGTGTAGAAGCATCATACTGAAAGTTAGGAACCTCCTTACGCTTAGCTTCCAGTTCCTCCGGGGTATCGAAAGCGATATAAGCCTTACCGTTATCAAGCAAGACCTTTACATATTTCTTATAAATGTCACGACGTTCTGACTGGCGGTACGGGCCATAATTTCCGCCGAAGCTTACGCCTTCGTCAAACTTAATGCCCAACCATTTGAAGGATTCGATAATATATTCCTCTGCCCCTGGAACAAAACGGTTGGAATCAGTATCTTCGATACGGAAAATCAAATCTCCGCCGTGCTGACGCGCAAACAGATAATTATACAAGGCAGTGCGCACACCACCGATATGCAATGCACCTGTCGGACTCGGTGCAAAACGAACTCTTACTTTTCTTTCTGCCATAGTGGTCTTTATCTAAAAATACGCCACAAAATTAAGCTAAATTTCCCGTTTTTTTCTTATTTTGCACGCAAAATATCCTAACACATGAAAAGTTTCCAGACAGAAAGACAGTTTTCATACAAGAAACTATTGTATAAATGCGCCATTTTCTTGGCAGCAGTTGCCGTAATCGTTTATTTTTTGCCGAGAGAAGGTACCTTCAACTATCAATTTGACATCAACAAACCATGGAAATATGGTTTGCTACAAGCCTCCTTCGACTTTCCTATCTATAAGGGAGATGAGGAAGTACGTCGGGAACAAGACAGTATCATGACTAACTATCATCCCTATTTTGTCTTATCAGAAAGTACAGGCGAAAAGGCAATCAGCCAGTTCAAGAATGATTACAATAAAAAACTGCGAAGATTCATTCCTGACCCAACCTATTCGCATCACATAGAACGCATACTGAAAAATATCTACGAAAAAGGTATTGTTCCTGTAGACCAGCTGGCAAATTTACGGAAAGACAGCATGCGAAGTATTCATATAATCAACAAAAACACCTCTATTCTGCAAAGTACCAGCGAAATATACACGACAAAACGTGCTTATGAAGAGCTGATTTACTCGGATACGCTGCATTATAGCAAAACATTACTGCAACGCTGTAACCTGAATGAATATCTCACGCCCAACCTGATATATGATTCAGAGAAATCGGAAACCGCAAAGAAAGATATTCTTTCGGGGGTATCCTGGGCTAAAGGCTTTGTCATGAACGGACAGAAAATCATAGACCGAGGTGAAATTATCGACCAGCGTACATTTGACATCTTGAAATCCCTTCAGAAAGAATGGGATAAAAGAGGAGAAACCATGACAGAAAAGCGCCTGACCCTGCTGGGACAAATTTTATTCGTAGCCATACTTATAGGGTGTTTCATGACATATCTTGCTCTGTTCCGTTACGATTATTATCAAAAGAAAGGCAGTCTGGGACTGCTATTCTTCCTCATTATCTTTTTCCCTGTCCTGTCGGCCATCATGGTATCTCATGCTTTCATGAGCGTATACATCGTACCATTTACCATGCTCCCGATGATTATCCGCATTTTCCTCGACTCACGTACGGCGTTCATGGCACATATAGTGTCCATCCTGTTATGTTCTATCTGTCTGCGTACGCCACATGAGTTTATTTTACTACAGACCATAGCTGGGATGGCCAGCATTTATAGTCTGCGCGAACTGTCGCAACGTTCACAATTGCTGCGCAGCGCACTCATTGTCTTCGTTGCATATTCCGTACTATACTTCGCGCTCGACTTGATTCATATAAACGATATCGCACAACTTAATACATATATGTATGTAAATTTCATCATCAATGGTATTTTGTTGCTATTCACTTATCCCTTATTGTTCATTCTGGAAAAAACTTTCGGCTTTACATCAAACGTCACGCTGGTAGAGCTTTCCAATATAAACAACAAGCTGATGCGCGAAATGTCGGAAGTTGCACCAGGAACCTTCCAGCATTCTCTTCAACTTGCCAATTTAACTGCTGCCGCAGCCAACCGTATCAATGCCAACAGTCAGCTGGTACGTACCGGAGCCATGTATCACGATATCGGAAAGATGCTGAATCCTGCGTTCTTTACAGAGAACCAGACGGGAGTCAATCCTCACGACCAACTAAACTACAAGCAGAGCGCACAGATTGTAATCAATCATGTAACAGATGGAATAAAGCTCGCCGAAAAGAATGATTTGCCGCAGGTTATTAAAGACTTTATTCGTACACATCATGGAAAAGGACTCACAAAATATTTCTATATATCATACCAGAACGAACATCCTGATGAAGATGTAGACAAGAAAGCATTCCGCTACCCGGGTCCCAATCCGTTTACCAAAGAACAGGCTATCCTGATGATGGCAGACTCTGTAGAAGCAGCGTCAAGAAGCTTGAAAGAATATACAGAAGAAAGCATTTCAGGCCTGGTAGACAAGATTATCGACACCCAAGTGCAAGAAGGTTATTTCAAGGAATGTCCGATAACGTTCAAAGACATAGCCACCGTGAAAAGCGTATTCAAGGAAAAACTGAAAACGATGTATCATACACGTATCAGTTATCCTGAATTGAAAAAATAAAGCTGCTGCATAAAAAAGACAAAGGAAAGAACAATTTTTATCATCTGTACAACAGATTCCTTCATAATTTTGAGAAAGAATCTAAACTTATACAGATATGAAAAATACTTTATCCAAAGGTAGTGCCAGAATCATTCTGGCTTATGCCATGTACGCTTGCATGGCAATACCGGCATCTTCCCAGCAGACTTTCAATCCAAAGGATTACCAATATACAGCAAAGGAATGGAAAGCGATTGTAAGGAAAAGCCCTGATGCGTTCTTCAAGACCGACGAAGCCAAACGAATAGCAGAAAATGTACTGGCTTATCAGAGAGAAACCGGCGGATGGCCCAAGAACATTCCCATTCACCGACCGCTGGGTGGAGAACTAAGCATCGTCTTAGGAGACAAGAACCGCCTCAACGACTCTACGACCGACAATGATGCAACGATTCTGGAGCTGACTTATCTTGCCAGACTGTACCAGCAGAATCCCGACAAACAATATAAGGATGCCTTTTTGAAAGGAGTAGAATTTATTCTGGCCGGACAGTATGAGAACGGAGGATGGCCGCAGTTCTGGCCCGAAAACAGAGGTTATCAGGTATACATTACTTACAACGATAATGCAATGGTGCAGACCTTGGAAATAATACGTAAGCTTCGTGATGGAATTGCACCTTTTAACGACTTGGTAGACGACAGCATGAAAGCCAGACTGGCTCAAGCTTTCGATAAGGGAATAGAATGCATACTGAATACCCAGATTAAGGTAAACGACCAGCCCACCATATGGTGTCAGCAACACGATAACATAACACTGAAACCCGCTCCCGCCCGCAGTTTCGAACTACCCTCATTCTGCACGTCGGAAAGTTGCTCCATCATTCGCCTGTTAATGGAGTTACCCAATCCCAATGAACGAGTTAAAGCTTCTATAAACGGAGCCATGACATGGCTCGATGCACACAAAATACATGGCATACGCATTGAACAATTCACGAATGCAGAAGGGAAACCAGACAAAAGGGTTGTAAAAGATCCGCAAGCATCCCCCATATGGGCACGCTTTTATGACCTGGAAAAGGCAGAACCTCTATTTTGTGACCGCGACGGCATTCCTCGCAAGAACTTATCCGAGATAGGATACGAGCGCCGAAACGGTTACAGTTGGTACAATCAAGCTCCCGAATCACTTTATAAGCCCTACGAACAATGGAAAGAAAAATACATGTAATATAACTAACTTAAAGGCAAAGAAAATGTAACTCCGGCAGGTTTATAGCGAAACCTCTCCACATTCTCAGATTTTTTGTACAAAAGATTTTAGATTTTGTACAAATTTTCAAAAAACGTCGAGAGAAATTTCCACAAACCTGCCGACGTTTTCATAAAAATGAGCCGACATTATTTTTTCACGTCGTTTTACCTGACAATCAGCGCAGTGCGTTTCTTCGCCGACTAAGGTATAAGGAAATTATTTTTTATCTTCTTCATCCAGACTTTCGAGCAAACCTTTGCAGGCATCTTCCAGAATATCGAGAACATTCTCAAAGCCTTGGGCACCGCCATAGTAAGGATCGGGGACATAGTCCGCTACCTTCGTCCTGCAGTAATCAGTCATTCTGCCGATTTTCTTTTCCGTTTCCACATCGGGAGCCTTTTCTTTCAAGGCATCAATATTGCGGTCGTCCATACCCAAAATCAGATCGAAATCATAAAAGTCATCGGTACATACCGGACGCGAACGATGCGTTATATTATACCCACGGCGAATAGCATGTGCCCGCATCCGGTCGTCGGCAAGTTCTCCCCGGTGATAACTGCTTATACCTGCCGAATCGACCTCTATCTCCTTTTCCAGTCCTGCACGTTTGATATAAGTGCGCATAATCTCCTCAGCCGATGAGGAACGGCAAATATTGCCTAAGCAGACAAACAAGATTCTTTTCATAGTCCTATCTTCAAATATTCCTTAAACTTATCTACACTGGTATTCATAATCAGGCTTTCCGGGAAATCAGTTTCAGCAACCAGCTCCAGCGCATAATCGTAAGTAGCAATATCAAATGAAATGTGAGCGTCACTTCCCAAAATGACCGGCACATCATAGCGGCGGCACAGCCTCAGTATCTCCAGATTATTGGCACGGGCATCCAACTTCCCCCGGCAAGGCTTCAACGATGAATTGTTTATTTCCAGCAACGTATGATGTTCCTTGGCCGCAAGCACTATCGGCTCAAAATTAAGCTTTGCCGTCCCGTCACCCGGATGACTGATAATATGTATGTAAGGATTGGAAATGACCTGCACCATTCCGTGAGTATTTTCTTCAGGAGTACCTTGTCTATAACAAAGTGAATGAATGCCTGCTATACGCAAATCCAGCATCTTCAGGTAAAACTCGTCCAGATCAAGATTTCCTTCTCCACTCAGGATATTGATTTCTGCCCCCAACAGCAGTTCTATGCCGTACATCTGTCGCGGAACGACATGCAGGTTACGGAAATAAATCGGGTCGCATGTACCCGGTATACTCGGAGAATGTTCTGTTATCCCCAACAATTTCAGCCCTTTATCTGCAGCAGCCTGAGCCATTTCCTGCAACGAGCTGAATGCATGACCGCTTGCTACGGTATGCGTATGAACGTCCAGTTCTATTTTCATACAAATATCTTTTACATTGGATCGACATCATAATAAACCAGCAGCGAACGGAAACGCTCATCTTCTATAATTGCCCGTTGTACTTGCTGGAGATACTCTCGCACTTTCGACATCGAAGCCTGTTGTTCTATTTTTACTATTATCTTTTTTATAAACAAAGTCTGTATACGTGATACCGGCGGACGGTCTGGTCCCAACACCCGGCTTCCCAATCCGTTTCGCAGATACCCTGCCATCAGATCGGCCGCCTGTTCGAGCACCTCCTCTTTTCTATGCTTCAAATAAACATATATCAACCGGTAGAAAGGCGGGTACTTGAACAAACTTCTCTCCTCAATCTGCATCCGATACAAGCCTCCATAATCGTTTGCCACAACTTGATGAATCAGAGGCAAGTCGGGAGATTTTGTCTGCAACACCACAAGCCCCTGCTTGTTTTTCCTTCCGGCACGTCCTGCTACCTGCGCCATCAGTTGAAACGCCCGCTCGTATGAACGAAAGTCCGGATAGTTCAGCATCGAATCAGCATTCAGGATTCCCACCACACTGACGCGGTCGAAATCGAGTCCCTTCGAAACCATCTGCGTTCCTATCAGGATGTCTGTTTTACCCTCTTCGAAATCGGCGATAATCCGCTCGTATGCTGTACGGGTACGGGTCGTATCCAAATCCATACGTGCAACACGTGCTTCCGGAAAGATTTGTTTAATATCATCTTCTATCTTCTCGGTGCCAAAACCCCGGTTCATCAATTCTACTCCTCCACAGGCAGGACAAGACTTGGGTACCTGATAAGTATAACCACAATAATGGCAAGTAAGCTGATTCAATCCTTTGTGATAGGTAAGACTGACATCGCAGTTCTTGCATTTGGGCACCCATCCGCAAGTACGACATTCTATCATGGGAGCAAATCCTCTGCGGTTCTGGAAGAGTATCACCTGCTCGTTCTGCTCGAGCGCTTCGCGTATCTTCTGAAGGAGCAACGGGGAGAACTGTGCAGTCATACGTTTTTTTCGGGCAAGCTCCTTGATGTCTACCACCTCGATATGAGGCAACTGAATATGCTGATGCCGTTCCGTAAGCTGTACCCAGCCATATTTCCCGTTTACAGCATTATAATAAGTTTCTATACTTGGAGTGGCCGTACCCAGTAGAGTCTTTGCACCAAACATAGATGCCAGCATGATGGCAGCACTGCGTGCATGATAACGTGGAGCCGGTTCTTGTTGTTTATAGGTATTTTCATGTTCCTCGTCGACTATGACCAGGCCCAGTCGGCGAAACGGCAGGAAGACCGAAGAACGTACCCCCAGTATCACATCGTAATCATGTTCGGTTAGTTGTTTACGCCATATCTCCACCCGCTCGGCATCCGGAAACTTTGAATGATAAATTCCCAGCCGGTTACCAAATACTCTGCGTAAACGTTCAGTAATCTGAGTAGTCAGGGCAATTTCCGGCAAGAGATATAACACTTGCTTGCCTGCTTGAATTGCCTGCTGTATAAGGTGAATGTAAATTTCTGTCTTACCGCTTGCCGTTACTCCATGAAGCAGACAAACATTCTTTTGATGGAAGTGTGCCAGAATCTCTTGATAGGCTTGCTGTTGTGCTGCGCTTAAAGGATTCAATTCTGCAGTTTCGACAGGTCCTTGAGGTAAGCGCCCAACCTCGGAAGTGTAGGTTTCGAAAATATGTTTTTCTACCAGTCCGTTGAAGATAGAGGTCGTTGCAGATGCGGCATCCAATAAGGTTTTACGTGAAACTTCCTTTATGGCTTTCTGTTCGCCGGTCCATCCGGAAAGTTCAATGTATTTCATTAGCAAAGCCAGTTGCTTGGGGGCACGCGACAGGACATCAAACTGACAACGTACGGCATCTTCCGTCTGCATAGCCTCTGCCAGACGTACCCGAATTTCGACCCGTGGCTTATAACTGCGCTTTAATTCTTCTTTGACCCTGATGGCCTCTTTTTCTAACAAAGACTTAATGACAGGCAACAGATTCTTTATGCCACTTGCCTTTTCCAGTTGTGTAATGCACTGCTCCGAATCATCAGACAGTAAATCGAGGACACGTTGTTCTTTTTCAGGAAGTGGTTTGTCTGCCTCAAATTCAGGATTCGGTACAACAAGCGTTTCGCTTTCCAGCTTCATCCCCGAAGGAAGAGCTGCTTTGTATACATCCCCCAGCGTGCACAGATAATAATCTGCCAGCCATTTCCAGAAATCATACTGACGTTTCAACAAGACAGGTGATGTATCAAGTACTTCTACGAGATCTTTCGTTTCATAAGTTTCGGGAGCATTCTGATGCACACAGGTAACAATTGCCGTATAATACTTTTTACTTCCGAAAGGAACTACAATCCGACAACCCGCTTTTACCTTATCCTCCAGGTCTGCCGGAACAGAATAGGTATATTGTCCGGCAACGGGTAAAGGCAATATGACATCCACATACTTTTTCATGGTGGCAAAGTTACAAAAAACAGAGCTATCCCATTGGAACGTCGGGCAAACTTTTATAGTTTTGTAAAGAAACTCTTAAACCATTATCAACATGAAAATATATAAGATAGGTATTATCGGCTGCGGCGGCATCGCAAAGAAGATGGCAGCTACACTGGGAAAAATGAAAGAGGTAGAATGTTATGCTGTAGCTTCACGCAGTCTGGAAAAAGCACGGACTTTTGCCGATGCATGGGGATTTGAAAAAGCATATGGTTCTTACGAGGAATTAGCTGATGATCCTAAGGTAGATTTGATTTATATTGCAACTCCACATGCCATGCACTATGAAAATGCGCACATGTGCATTGAAAAAGGAAAGCCTGTGCTATGCGAAAAAGCATTTACAGCCAATGCTCGCCAAGCAGAGTCACTCCTTGCGTTTGCCAAAGAGAAAAAGGTATTTATTACCGAAGCTATCTGGACCCGATACATGCCACTATCTCTAACCATACAAGAGTTGTTGAAAAAAGGTGTAATTGGTACTCCTTATACATTATCGGCCAATCTCAGCTACCCGATAAGTGACAAGGAAAGAATTATCCGTCCGGAACTGGCCGGAGGAGCTTTACTTGACATAGGAGTTTATACATTGAACTTTGCTGCAATGGCATTCGGTGATGAAATAGCCGAAATTCACTCAGCCTGCCAAAAGACAGCAACAGGTGTAGACGCACAAGAAAGTATCACGCTCTTTTATAAAGATGGAAAGATGGCTACCTTACAGGCGAGCATCTATGCACAAAGTGACAGAATGGGAGTAATTTCGGGTGATAAAGGACATCTGATTGTGGAGAATATCAATTGCCCGGAGGCTGTCCGCCTGGTTGATAAGGATTATCAGACGGTAGCTGTCTATAAAGCACCGGAACATATTACCGGATATGAATACCAAGTATATGCCTCCATTGAAGCCATAGAAAAAGGATGGCTGGAATCTCCATACATGCCTCATGCCGAAACATTACGGATAATGAAGCAAATGGACGGTTTGAGAAAAGAATGGGGAGTGATTTATCCTTGTGATTAATCTGCTGCATAGCAAAAATAAAAAGGAGATGCCTGACAGACATCTCCTTTCTCGTATTGATTTATTAATAAACACCTCTCTATCATCAGAACATATATGCCAGTGAAATCTGCCAAGTGTTACGTTTCATCTCGATACTCATCGTATCATCAATCGACTTAGCCATCTTACTTAGTCCAAAGTTATAGTTTACTCCTGCCTGCAGATGTCCCAATAATTTAAGACCAACTCCAACGTTGAACGAAGTATTGCAGGACTTCATATCAAAACTCTCGGTAAAATGTCCGCTTCCTACATTAAAGCCAAACTGAGGCCCTGCTGCAACATAGGCTCCTAATGTGCTTCCCAGCCCAAGTGTCCATTTTAAGTTTACAGGAACTTCAATTGTTTTAAGTGTCTGATCGACTTCTTCTCCTCCACTTACAGCCTTAGCACCTGACTGATTATATAAGGCAGCAACGTCTACGCCTAATCCTACAACTGGAATGGTAAACTCAGCCATCGGACCAATAAAGAATCCTGTACGATTATCACTTTTTACAATATCTTTCGAGAAAGTCAATTTCGAAATGTTTAGTCCCCCTTTCAGTCCAAACTGTAATTGGGCTTGTGCAGGCACTGCCATAAACAAACAGGCCAAAATCATTAAGGTTGATAAAATCTTCTTCATAAATACACAATATTAAATGTTTACAAAAACAAAAATAAGGAATAAATAATAAGAATGCAAACATCCGTATGAAAAGATAGAAATGACAATCTGTCTATTTTCAGGTCGTATTGACATAGCTCAATGTTTATCAAAGTTTAAATTACTCTGGCGTTCGTTCAACGAAAGTTAACGACATCGACCATTATGTCAGTTGAAACAATTGGCACAGACTTTGCAAGTATATGGGTGAATCGCGAAAGCGAAAGGAGAAGCGGTTCAAGATAACAAGATTGAAAATAAAAAACTAAAATATAGGAGATTACAACTATGATGCCGACTAGAAGAAATTATAATCAGAATTGGTTACCAAGTATTTTTAATGATTTCTTTGATAACGATTGGATGGAAAGAGCTAATGCTACTGCCCCTGCAATCAATGTAATCGAAAACGAAAACAATTACAAGATAGAAGTTGCAGCTCCGGGCATGACAAAAGACGATTTCAATATTCATCTTACCGAAGATAATCAGTTGGTTATTTCGATGGAGAAGAAAAACGAGGTAAAAGATGAGAAAAAGAAATATTTGCGTCGTGAATTTTCTTACTCTAAATTCGAACAATGCATGATTTTACCTGAAGATGTTGATAAGGAAAAAATCAGCGCATCAGTCGATAACGGTGTCCTTAACATAGAGTTGCCTAAGATGACACAAGAAGAAAAGAAACAGGCCAACAAAGTGATTGAAATTAAATAAACAATTCTAACTGCAAAATCCCCGCTCCGGTCCATTCCGGGGTGGGGATTTTTTTTATTTATAGCCATGAACAAGCCCATTATTATCATGAATTTTACAGGAGTATACGATTATGAACCTTTCTCCCGTAATAGAAAATTTACATGGATAGACTGTACGCACTTGCAAGGTGTAGAATGTTACTGTGATAAAGAGGGAGCACTCGCTCTTAAAAAAGCTATAGAGAACTATCCGGCAGAAGGGATTCACTTTATCGACTCCGGTAATTATCATTACCTGACAAAGTTCTGGACGGATAAAATACAACAACCTTTCTCATTAATTGTATTCGATCATCATCCGGACATGCAACCTCCTTTGTTCGAAGAAATGATTTCGTGCGGAAGCTGGGTAGAGGATATTATTAAAACCAATTCTTATTTAAAAAAGGTGGTTATCATCGGAGCTTCTGAACAGTTAATAAACAGTGTTGCTCCCCAATATCAGACACGAGTTGAATTCTATAGCGAACAAAGTCTTCAACAGGAATCGACGTGGAAAAGATTCTCCGCCGAAGTAATCAATACTCCGGTATACATTTCAGTAGACAAAGACGTACTCAACCCTCAGGCGGCTATTACAAACTGGGATCAGGGGTCTTTTACACTGAATGAACTGGAACATTTGCTTTCTATTATTCTGAAACATGAACAGACAATAGGCATAGATATCTGCGGCGAATGTCCTGCCACGCTCAATATCTTTGAAGAAGAAAAAGAAGCGCAGCTGGACAGTACAGCCAACAAAGAGTTGCTCAAACTTTTTCTAAGTTTTCAATCTCACACTTTTCAATAAACATTTAGAAAGTAAGCCGTATGGAAAAGCCCATATTGCGCAAGCTGGGTAAACGGAAGTAATCAATTCCCCGCATATCATTTTCCATGCTTGCAGAACTCATCGGATCGAAAGGAGCTTTATTGTATAACATAACCAAATTTCGCCCGACAAAAGATAGTTTTATATTTTGCATCCAGTTTACCCAACGGTACATCGGAATTGTATAACCCAATGACAATTCTGCCAAACGAATATTGGTCATATCGTACATGTAAAGTTCACCAATACCCGACAACCCCGAAGTTGCTGAATAGTATTGAGGTGCAGAGATTTTCTTTCCTTCTATCCAAACTCCTCCCTTGTCACGTGCATCTGCTGTAGACTTTGAAACGCCGTACTGGTCAAGCATAGATTGTGTCATTGATAACCCTTCACCTCCGAAACTTCCCTGCAGTACGAATCCTAGTTCCAATCCTTTCCAGTTAAAATCATTCGTCCACCCTATTATATAGTCAGGAGAAGAATTTCCTGCGTATGCATATTCACTACTACGTTTCGGCAAACCAGTTTGAGTATTAAATATCACATTGCCTGCTGCATCTTTCTGAAAGGTACTGACATAAATATCACCGATTGAACCTCCGGGCACCAGCCTTTCTTCTGCAAGCTGACCATATGAAGCAAGCTTTAAATAGTCAATATCAACAAGGTCGCCTGTTACAGGATTTACGATTTCAACAAAATCCTTAATTTCATTTTTATTTAAAGTATAAGTAAGGTTGGAATTCCATAAAACAGAACCTAAGGACTGATTCAGACCTAATGATATTTCCAACCCTTTATTCTGTATCTTTGTTTTTCCTAAATAAGTTTCCACTGGTATCTCGTTATCCGTAGAAGTCGTATACATGGTAAAGGATAGATTCAACTTATTATTAAACAGTCCCAGATCAACCCCTGCTTCATACGACTTTGTCTTGTCACTGAAGAAACTCCCTTGCACCAATGCCGTCATATCTCTGTTATCGTTAGGCAAACAATACTGATGGGAATTACCACTCTCTGCATAAGCCAGACGCAACTTCAAGAAGGACAATACATCCGAATGCGAAATGATGGAAGTAGGAATAAATGAGAGTCCTGCCGATGGATAAAAGACATCATCGTAACTTTCTCTTGTCCCTTCCTTCCATAAATACTGCCATTCTTTGCGTCCTCCCATATTTATATAAAGGAAATCTTTGTAACCTATTTGCAAAGACGCAAACAACACATCACTACGGTCGTGTAAATCGGCATCCCAATCTCTTCTTTTCGTACCATCCAAATTGTCAAGAGAAAATATATTTGGTTGTACCAAACTGCCCCCATGCAAACTGTATTCGTATTTTCGATCGCGGAATGCCATTCCCAGCAAAGCATCAAAAGAAAAGTCACCTGCCGTTTTTTGAAGATGAAAAGCAAAATCAGCATAAACCTGACTTAAATCAGCATTTATCTTTCCATATTCACCCAAAGAAGAATAGCCGTACTGAGTCAGTAAATAACTAGTCGAAGCGTATAATTCTTGAGTTTGTACCTGTTTGTCTTTATCATAGTTGACATGTGCTGTAACATCCAACCAGTCAGTTAATGCATACCGGAATCCCAGTCCTGCTCGTATGCGATCTTTAGTATTCACAAACAAATTACGTTTTTCCGTCCAATACGGATTCTGCCAGTTAGCATAAGGCCAATACTGAACTACATAGCCTTTATCCGGATCATACCGCTCGAAACAACTATATTCATCTTTCTCACGTAAGATTTCCGGCAGCAGATAAACCGGTACAATTGGATTGAAGTAATCACCTTGTGCCAGCATATTACGTTCTTTAGTACGGATATACATCAAGCTGGCATCAATATTCAGCTTTCCATCCAGCAAGTTTGTCGTATTACGGAACGTCAGATTATAATGATTACTACTATTGTTATCAAGCAATCCGACTGCATTTTGAGTCATCGCAGAAAAATAACTTTGATTTACTTCCGTACCACCCGATACCGTTACAGCATTGTTTATGGTATGCCCCGTACGATAAAAGTCGGAAGGATTCCAATCGAATGAAGTTCTCGTGTCCGATTTCCAACTTTCATAGACATGTTGAAACTCCGGCATTACAAAAGGTTTGGCAAAAGTTGTTGTATTCGATACCGTAATTGAAGGTTTACGTGCTTTCTGTCCTTTTTTTGTCGTGATTAGAATTACTCCGTTGGCAGCATCACTACCATAAAGAACAGACGCCTCCGTCCCCGACAAGACAGACAGACTTTCTATATCTTCCGCATTAAATGAAGTAATGGCATCTGCCGACAACCCATACCCTTTATAAATAGAATAAAATTCTTCAGCAGAAAGCTGGGGAAACGGAATTCCATCAATCACAAAAAGCACATTATTATTACCTCGTAAACTTCTTGCTCCTCTCATTTCAATCTTCACTCCTCCCCCGGTTCCAACAGAACTTGGTTGAATAGTTGCCCCTGCTATTCGACCGACTAACGAATTAAGGAAGTTTGCATCTTTTACCTTTGTAAACGTTGCCCCATCCAACTCTTGCAATAGTCCTGACCTTACCGAGATTTTTGTATCCGATGTGACTTTTATCGTATCGGCTATTTCTACTCCTTCAGCCCATGCATTGGCTACAGAAGCAATCAGAAGCCCCCCTAAAAGCCCTATAAAACTGTATTTCTTCATAATAATATTAGGTAACCTTTAATATTATCAAAGATACAAAAACTTTTATGCCAAATAGAATTAACGCTAAAAAAGATTTATTCAAACCAGATAGGTCTTCTATTTTATATTGGTTAAGAAAAAAATATTAAATTTGCATATTTATAATGTAAGGTAGTCCATTTTTTCGTTTACCTGATAAGGAAAAAATATGATAGAAGAAAGAGCATTATTATTATTGGTAAAAGCTGGTTCTGAAAAAGCCTATTACACCCTTTACAAAATGTGGGTTTCAAGATTATACAGATTCGTATATCAATATTTAAAATCAGAAGATGCTACTGATGATATAGTGCAGGAAACATTTTGCCGTATATGGACTAATCGTGAAAAATTAGACCCCGATTCATCTTTTAAAGCATATCTATTTACTATTGCCTATCATTTTCTCATAAAAGAATTGCGCCGACAATTAAATAACGCCTCAATGGAGGAATATGTAGAGTACAATGAAAATGCCAGAATCTCTGAAGAAGATGCCGAAAAAGATATTGATTTTGACCAATTCTGCAAAGCACTACAAAGAGCAAAAGCTAATCTTTCTCCACGTCAACGTGAAATCTTTGAATTGAACAAAGAATATAATCTCTCTGTTGCTGAAATAGCAGAACATCTATCTATAAAAGAACAAGTTGTACGTAATCAACTATCAATAGCACTAAAAATAATCAGAACTGAACTCCAACAATATTCGTTTATACTCTTACTCTTTTTGTATAAATTTTAATATTATGTTTTCTAACATATAATTTTATATGTTATATTTTCCTTGTCTGCGGATATTACACATAAACAAGGAAATATTATATGGACACAAATATAGAAAACGAGATAAAAAACTTACTAAATAGATTTCGATCCGAAGCCATTCCATCGGAAGATTTTAAGAAACTGAAATCGGGGATAAATCAATTATCCGATTCTGATTTAAAAAATTCATTCGAGGAAGAATGGGAAATATTCGATGATTACAAGCCATTACCACAAGACAAAATACAAGCCTTATACCAAAAGCTGGACAAGAAAGCACATATTTCACCTATAATAAAGGTAAAAAAATACTGGCTACAAATTGCAGCCTCTATACTTTTAATAATGGCATGCGGACTTACTACTTTATATTATATACAAAATAAAGATATGAAAGAACTTGCCGAGCAAAATATTGTAATAAACTCGGGAGAATATGGTAATTCACTGGTTACATTACCCGATGGAAGTTTAGTACATCTGAATGCGAAATCATCCCTTACATACAGACAAGATTTTGGTCATAAAGACCGTAAGGTCAGCTTGTCGGGAGAAGGATATTTTGAAGTTAAAAAGAATACAGAAAAACATTTTATAGTAGCTACTGATGTAATGGATATAACTGTTACTGGTACCAAATTTAATGTCTACGCATACGAAAATAAAGATTTTGTAGAAATGGCACTTGTTGAAGGAAGTGTTAATGTTACGACAAAAGGCTCTACACATAATACATTAAGTGTTAAACCTAATCAAAAAGTAACATACAATAAACTAACAGGACAACTTAGCCTTGAGGAAACTTCAAACAAGGTAGAAACAGCCTGGCTAACCAAAGAACTCTCTTTCCGTCATGAAAAGATGAAAGACGTTTTCCGATGCCTGGAACGTAAATTTGGAGTTGTATTTGAGATAAGCAATCAGAATATATTGCAAGATGCATATACAGGGACATTCAATGATGAGAACATAGAAAGTATACTAAGAATATTGAAAATGCATTACGGATTTGAATATTCCATTAACGAAGAAATTATAACTATAGAATAAAGTACAATATTAACCTTAAAAACAATGAAGAACAAATGAAAACATGAAAGAATCCCCGGACAATCGGCACATCATCCGGGGAAATGGCTCAGTCCAGAAGTAACACTATGTTGGCGCATAGTTAAACCGAACTTAAAACCTAAATTTATTACGTACTTATGAAAATCAAACAACAATTCATTGATTTGCACAAAGATAGTAAAAAGCACAGTAAAATCTGCCTTTTATGTGCATCTTTGTGTATGTTTACATTTACTGGTGGTTATGCACAGACTGGTAAAGTCAGCCTTGACCTGAATAATGCATCGGTAAAAGAATTATTTAGTGCTATCGAAAAACAAACTTCCTATCGTTTTTCATATCGTGACGTGGAAGTAAATGGAAAAACAGGTATCTCCGTTTCAGTAAAAAATGAAGAGCTGAAAAGTGTATTAACAAACGAACTTAAAAAACAAAATCTATCTTATAAAGTTTCAGGTAATAAAATCATTATTACTCCTATAAAAAAGAAATCCGACAAAAAGCAACAAAGCAATATCTCAGGTAAGGTTGTCGATGCTAATGGTGAACCTATTATTGGTGCAACAATCAAAGAAGAAGGTACCAGTAATGGTGCTATCACCGACCTTGATGGTAACTATTCTCTTACCGTATCAAGTTCAGATGCCGTATTGCAGTTTTCTTATGTAGGTTATAAATCCGTAGAATTTCTCGCAGACAAAGGTGTCATCAATGTCACAATGAGAGAAGATACAGAACGTTTGGACGAGGTTGTTGTAACAGCGTTAGGTATCAAACGTGCGGAAAAAGCACTGTCATATAATGTCCAGCAAGTAAAGTCTGAAGAACTTGTAAGAGTTAAAGATGCAAACTTCGTCAATTCACTGAACGGTAAGATAGCTGGTGTCAGCATCAATAAGAGTGCCAGTGGCGTCGGTGGTGCAACCCGTGTCGTAATGCGTGGTGCAAAATCCATCGAAGGTGACAACAACGCACTCTATGTAGTAGACGGTATTCCTTTGTTCAATACCAATATGGGAAATACTGATAGTGGTATTATGGGAGAAGGTAAAGCCGGTACTGAAGGTATTGCCGATTTCAATCCTGAAGATATTGAAAGCATCTCCGTCCTGAGTGGTCCGTCGGCTGCTGCATTGTACGGTAGTAGCGCAGCAAATGGTGTTATTCTTATCACTACTAAAAAAGGTAAGGAAGGGAAACTGCAACTTTCATTCTCTTCTTCTACAGAATTCAGCAAAGCATACATGACTCCTGAATTTCAAAACACTTATGGAAACAAAAAGGATATGTATGAAAGTTGGGGAGAAAAATTAGCGACTCCATCTGATTATGATCCTAAAAAAGACTTTTTTAATACAGGAACCAACTTTATCAATTCTGTAACATTGACTACTGGTACGAAACAGAATCAAACATTTGCTTCTATTTCATCTACCAACTCTGACGGTATTGTGCCCAATAACTCATATAACCGTTTGAACTTTACCATCCGCAATACGTCTACATTTCTGAATGATAAATTACAACTTGATTTAGGAGCATCGTATGTGAAACAAGATGATAAGAATATGGTTTCACAAGGTCAATACTGGAACCCAGTTATGGCAGCATACCTGTTTCCGCGGGGAGAAAACTTTGAAGAAATCAAGACATTCGAACGTTTCGATGACAGCCGCAAAATACCTGTTCAGTACTGGCCAATTGCAGAATCAACTTACGCTTCTCAAAACCCATATTGGACAGCGTTCCGTAATGTTTCAACCAACAATAAGAGCCGTTACATGTTCAATGTAGGATTAACTTATAAAATAACCGACTGGATCAATGTTGCTGCTCGTTACAGAATGGATGATACTTACGTAAAATTCGAACGTAAAATCTATGCATCTTCCGATCAGGTTTTTGCTGAAGGAACCAAAGGACATTATGAATATAGCAACTATAATGATCGTCAGGAGTATGCAGACTTCATGGTAAATATCAACAAACAGATCAAAGACTTCAACATTTCTGCCAACCTTGGATGGAGTTATTCCAACTACTGGGCAATAGAAAGAGGTTATAAAGGAACGTTATTGAAAGTACCTAACAAATTCGCAGTTTCCAATATTGATCCATCTAATGGCCGTACATCAGAAAAAGGTGGTGACAGCCGCATTCGTAATCATGCAGTATTCGGCAATGTTGAATTAGGATGGAAAAGTATGCTTTACTTAACTTTAACGGGACGTAATGACTGGAACTCACGTCTGGTAAATACCAATGAAGAATCATTCTTCTATCCGTCAATTGGTTTGTCTGGCATCATTTCTGAAATGGTACAATTACCTGAATTTATTTCTTATCTGAAAGTACGCGGTTCTTATACTGAAGTTGGTGCTCCGGTTTCACGTTCAGGATTAACTCCTGGCACTGTTACAACCCCAATCGTTGGAGGTATCCCATCACCGACATATATCTATCCGTTTACAGACTTTAAAGCAGAACGTACCAAATCATACGAAGTAGGAGTCAGCTTACGCTTGTGGAACAAATTCAGCGCTGAAGTTACTTATTATAAATCGAATACCTACAACCAGACTTTCTTGGGAGATTTGCCCGAATTTACAGGTTACCAAAAGATTTATCTGCAAGCTGGTAACGTAGAAAACAGAGGTTGGGAAGCATCTTTCGGTTATAATGATAAGTTCAAAAACGGTCTGGCCGTTTCTTCTACCTTTACATTCTCTAAGAATATAAATGAAATTAAAGAAATGGTAAAAGACTATCATACAGATTTGATGGAAACTCCTATCAATATCCCGGAAGTATTAAAAGACAACGGTCGTGTTATCTTGAAAGAAGGTGGAAGCATTCATGATATCTATGCAAATACATTCTTCAAAAAAGATAGTCAGGGATATGTAGAAGTTAAAAGCGACGGTACATTTGGACTGGAAAGAGGTGAACCTGTATATCTTGGAAAGACTTCTCCTGACTTTAATATGGGATGGAACAATGCCTTGTCATACAAAGGATTCGGATTTAGTTTCTTAATCAACGGACGATTTGGTGGAGTCGTTACTTCATCTACAGAAGCTATTCTTGACCGCTTTGGCGTATCTAAACGTTCAGCAGAAGCTCGTGACGCAGGAGGTGCATTA
The DNA here is from genome assembly GCF_037890145.1 of Phocaeicola sp. HCN-6420. Lineage (NCBI taxonomy): Bacteria > Pseudomonadati > Bacteroidota > Bacteroidia > Bacteroidales > Bacteroidaceae > Phocaeicola > Phocaeicola sp. HCN-6420. The sequence goes on along the minus strand of NZ_JBBKBJ010000004.1, from coordinate 47,767 downwards.
TTGCCAGGACAAGGTAGAGTAGATGCTAAAACTTATTATCAGATGATTGGTACTGGAAACTATGAAACTTCCGGATACTATTTGTATAGTGCAACCAACATTCGTTTACAGGAAATGACATTCAGCTATACCATGCCGAATAAATGGTTTGCAAATGTATTGAAAGACGTAACCGTTTCTTTCATCGCTAATAACCCATGGATGTTATATTGCAAAGCTCCATTTGACCCAGAATTGACGCCATCAACCAGTACTTACGGACAAGGTAATGATTACTTCATGCAACCAAGTGTACGCAGCTTTGGTTTTGGCATTAAATTTAAACTATAAAAACAATTCTTCTAATTATGAAAAAGATAAACCAATATAAATTTATAGCAGGTGTATTTGCCGTATCACTGCTGGCATCATGCAATTACGAGGAAATTAACACCAATCCGTTCGAACTGACTGATGAAGAAGGTATCATGGACGGAGTTGCTGTAGGTGGTCTGATTACGACTATCGAACGTACAGTCTTTCCAGTTGGTACACAAGCCGACGATACAGATATAATCAACCAATATCAAACAGATTATCATTTGTCAGCAGACTGCTGGAGCGGCTTCTTCGGACAGAACAACACATGGGGAGGTGGAAACAGCAATGTAACTTATTATTTGAACGACAGTTGGATTTCTGGTACTTATAAACGTGCATATACCAATGCACTCGATCCGTGGAAAAAGCTGAAGGCGGCAGCCGAAAAAAATAATACTCCGGAAGTTTTTGCCTTAGCACAAATCTTAAAGATTTCAGCATGGCACAAAGCACTGGAATGTTTTGGTCCAATGCCTTACTCACATGCAGCCGATGCAACAATGAATATTCCATTCGATTCTGAAAAGGATATCTATACAGCCATTTTCAAAGATTTGACAGATGCCATCGCAATTCTGACAGAAAAAGCCGAAAATGGTGTAGAAGTAATGAAAGAATACGACGTTGTATATGCAGGAAACTCTACCAAATGGGTGAAATATGCCAATTCTCTATTACTCCGTTTGGCAATGCGTGTCCGCTATGCTGACGCAGCATTGTCAAAACAATACGTTTCACAGGCATTAAGTCATTCCATTGGTGTCATGACTGCCAAAGACGATGAAGCACAAATGAGTACAGGAGCTGGATATACTTTCCGAAACAATATTTACTGGCTCTCCGAACAGTACGATGAATCACGTATGGGTTCATCTATGTTCTCTTACTTAATGGGATACGAAGACCCACGATTAAGTGCCTATTTCTTACCTGTAGACTCAAAGAGCACAAAAGGACAAGAAGCCTTCGATGGTAAATTATATCAAGCAGTTCCCGCAGGTCACTTATATGGAAAGAATGATGAATATAAGATGTTCTCTAAACCTAATATACAAGCTTCCACTCCTACTTACTGGATGCGTGCTTCTGAGGTCTACTTCTTGCGAGCTGAAGCAGCTTTAGTGTGGGGAGGTGAATTTGGAAATGCCGAAGATTTATATAAACAAGGCATTGAGATGTCTTTCCAGGAAAATGGCGTAAGCTCATCAGTAGATACCTATATGAACTCTGGCAAAACTCCGATAAAACATGAAGTTACGGGAAATTACTCTTGCAGTTTTGCAGCTCCTTGTACAACAACTGCAAAATTTGAAGGAAGCACTGAGCAGAAACTGGAAAAAATCATGATTCAGAAATGGATTGCTCTCTTCCCTAACGGACAAGAAGCTTGGACAGAATGGAGAAGAACCGGATATCCCAAACTGAACCCTGTCATGGCAAACAGAGGAAGCAGCCAAGGAGTAACAACCGAAGGAGGTATACGTCGTATGGTATATCCAATCAGCTTCTATCAAACAGCAGATGGACAGGTTATTTACAACGATGCTGTGAAGATGCTGAGCAATGGACAAGATTTACCTAGCACTCATTTATGGTGGGATTGCAAATAAAAACCGAAACTATAGTTAATACAATAAGACATGAAAACACTTAAAAAATTATTATACATCATACCTCTATTAGGAGCGATGATGACTTCTTGTACCGATGTTGAAAATATAGAAGTAGAACACATCGGCGGATACAACACATTAGGTGATAGTGAATATTACGCTAATCTGCGGGCCTATAAAGAAACCGCCAAAAACTACGGTCGTCCGGTCGCTTTCGGCTGGTTCTCAAACTGGGCTCCGTCAGGCGTCATGAGAAAAGGTTACTTATCTTCCGTCCCCGACAGTATGGATATCATTTCCATGTGGAGTGGCGCTCCGGGAAGATATGAGATTACCGAAGCTCAGAAACGAGACAAGGAGTTCGTACAGAAAGTTAAAGGAATCAAACTGCTGGAAGTAAGTTTGCTGTCATATTTAGGAAAAGGGAGAACTCCCGATTACATCTATGATGATATTGAAAAACAAGCTGAAGAAGAAGAATGGTCCGAATCAGAACTCAATGCAGCCAAGAAATATGCACGCTGGGACTTTTGGGGATTCAAGTCGCACAACTTCAGCAATACAGATGAACTGAACCAAGCTATAGCAAACTACGCCAAAGCACTTTGCGACTCGTTGTTCGTAAGCGACTGGGATGGTTTTGATATTGACTGGGAACCAGGAAGTGGTTTTAATGATTCAGACGGTACTCTGAATAACACAACTATTCTGGTGTTGGTAAAAGAAATGGGAAAATACATCGGTCCCAAAAGTGATCCGGAAGGTAAAGGTCACAAACTACTCTGTATCGATGGTCTTCTCAACTATTTTCCAGAAGAAATGGAAGAATATGTAGATTACTGGATTACTCAATCATACGGTAGTTCCTCACCACATTATTACAGTCCCGGCAACATTCCGGAAAAACTGATTATAACTGAAAACTTTGAATCCTATGCAACCTCTGGTGGCGCATTATTACGACAAGCAGCCTGGATGCCGGCAGAAGGATACAAGGGTGGAGTCGGTGCCTACCGTTTCGACAATGACTATGACAATACCCCTGATTATAAATGGATGCGTCAGGCAATCCAAATCAACCAACAGGTATTCAATGAATGGAAAGCCAATCAGGGAAAAGAATAATATGAATCATGAAATTCTAAAGATATGAAACAACTATTGAAATATTTGGCATTTTGCGCTATAGCTGTCTTGCTGAACAGCTGTAACGACAGTGAAAGCGATTTGCTGGAAGCAAAAGTTTACTTCGAAAGCAAAGAACACACAATAGAAGCTCTGAATGAACAACCTATCACATACGAATTGCAGTCCAGAGTTTCTTCAGCATGTTCTTCCCCTGTAGAAGTATGTTATGAAATTGCAGGACAAAATGCAGTAAATGAATACAATCAGAAATATGGTACCAATTATGAAACATTCAATACAGCCAATGTCAAATTAAGTAGTAATACTACTAGCATACCTGGCGGAAGCATTTATTCAGATAAGGTTTCCATAGAGTTTTCTAATTTAGAGAACATTGAAGAAGGTAAATCTTATCTGCTGCCAGTGCATATTCAGTCGGCTTCACTACCAGCTATTGCCGGAAGTGACATCCTTTATTTTATCATCACCAAACCCGTGCAGATTAAGAAAGTCGCTCAGTTCCAGAGTAACTATATCCGGATTCCATTGGCAAGCGGTACAATGTTCACATCTGTTACTTACGAGGCTCTGATTTATATTAACCAGCTCGGTAGCAATAACACCATCATGGGTAATGAAGGTATCTTGATTCTCCGAATCGGTGATACTGCTCTACCAGGAGGTCATAACGACTGGATTCAGATTGCGGGAAGCAAACAATTCCACTCTACTCAAGCATTCGAGAAAGGAAAATGGTATCACGTAGCCTTTACATACGATCAACCGTCAGGAAAGACTGCTATTTACATTAATGGTAGTAAAGCCGCCGAATCTACATGGGATACTCCAAGCTTCGATCTGGCATCAACAGGTAGTGGAGGATTCTTTATCGGTAAGGTTGCAAACTTCATGTGGGGCGAACGTCCGTTCTATGGCTACATGAGTGAAGTCAGACTTTGGACCGTGGCACGTACAGAAAACCAAATCAAGCAAAACATGCTGAGTGTCGATCCAAACTCAGATGGTCTGGCAGCTTACTATAAACTCAATGGAACCGACCAGTTCGAATCCGAAGGCAAGAGTTATGTAAAAGACGCCTCTCCTAAAGGAATGGATGGTTTGGCTAATGGAGGTTCAAGCCAATTAATTATCAAAGAGCTGGAAAATCCTATAGCTATAAAATAAAAATGACTCTTTTTGCCCTTCACGCCCTTCACAGCCATTAAAGAAGGCAACAGGTGTTGAGGGGTAAAAAGAAAAAGACTTGCTTTTATTAAAATATTTATCAAGAGTTTTTTGAAAATTTGTACAAAAGCTCCGAAACTTTCGTACAAAAGTTTCGAGAATTTGTACAAAAAGATCCGTCTGTGTCTGCAGAGATTGCACATACAGACGGCTTCTTTTTTCATCATTAATCTGAGATTAACCCGTTCATTGATTAAAATTCAAGCATATTGCTTCATCTCGAAACTCAAAATAAAGTAGAAATTCAGGAAAAGAAGTTTTAATAGGGTATAATATAAAGAAAGAGGTTGTAAACTAAATGTTTACAACCTCTTTCCCTTCGTGGACCAGCCAGGGCTTGAACCTGGGACCTCCAGATTATGAGTCTGTTGCTCTAACCAACTGAGCTACAAGTCCAATTTAAGAGTTTCCCTTAAATCCGTGTGCAAAAGTAATAGATTAGCCTGAAACTTGCAACATTTACGAGGATTTTTTTATAAAAAAAACTAATCTGTACAGGTATATCAATATATATTGTATTTTTGTGCTACTTAATCATTTAATAACTAGGCATTATGTCACAAAGCACAAATGAACCTCATCTGACTGGATTGACCGACCAAGAAGTCATTGTAAGTCGTGAGAAAAATGGAATCAACTTATTGACTCCTCCCAAACGTCCTTCCATTTGGAAATTATATCTGGAAAAATTTCAAGATCCTGTAATCCGCGTACTATTGGTAGCAGCGGTATTCTCCCTCATTATTTCAATCATTGAAAGTGAATATGCTGAAACAATCGGTATTTTCTTTGCAATCTTCCTTGCAACAGGAATCGGATTTTATTTTGAATATGATGCCAATAAAAAATTCGATTTGCTGAATGCAGTAGGTGAAGAAACACCTGTAACCGTTATCCGTAACGGAAAAATCAAGGAAATACCTCGTAAAGACATCGTAGTAGGTGATATCGTCGTACTAAATACTGGAGAAGAAGTTCCTGCCGACGGTACATTGGCAGAAGCCGTTTCACTGCAAGTCAACGAATCGACTCTTACCGGTGAATTAATGGTAAATAAAACTACCGATGAAGCGCATTTCGATGACGAGGCAACCTATCCGTCGAACGCCGTCATGCGAGGAACCACTATTACCGACGGACATGGTATTATGCGTGTAGAACGCGTGGGTGACGCTACAGAAATCGGTAAGGTTGCACGGCAATCTACCGAACAAAGTCAGGAACAGACGCCGCTGAATATCCAGCTTACCAAACTGGCAAACCTGATTGGTAAAGCAGGTTTCACTATTGCAGCACTGACTTTTATCGTTTTTACCACTAAAGATTTATACCAGTATCTTACTGTAACAGAAGTAACCGACTGGCATCAGTGGCTGGAGATAGCACGTATCGTATTGAAATACTTCATGATGGCCGTCACCTTAATTGTTGTAGCAGTACCTGAAGGATTGCCGATGAGTGTAACCCTCAGCCTTGCTCTGAACATGCGACGTATGCTGAAAACCAACAATCTGGTTAGAAAGATGCATGCTTGCGAAACAATGGGTGCCATCACAGTTATCTGTACCGATAAAACAGGAACACTTACTCAGAACCTGATGCAGGTATACGAAGCTCAGGTAGATGAAAGCCAACCTGACCTAGTAGCAGAAGGTATAGCAGCTAACTCAACTGCATTCCTTGAAGAAAAGGCTGAAGGTGAAAAACCATCGGGCGTAGGAAATCCTACCGAAATAGCTCTTTTGCTTTGGTTGAACGGTAAAGGACAGAATTACATGAAACTGCGTGAAGAGGCTAAAGTGGTCAACCAACTGACTTTCTCTACCGAACGTAAATACATGGCTACGCTGGTCGACTCACCGATTCAGAAAAAACGGATACTCTATATCAAGGGAGCTCCCGAAATTGTCATGAGTAAATGTAATCTGGATAAAGCACAAATTAACAAATACAACGAACAATTGCTTGCCTACCAGAATAAAGCTATGCGTACACTGGGTATAGCCTACAAAGTTGTCCCGGAAAACGCTTCCGACGACTGCGCTGAGTTGGTTGGTGAAGGAGGTATGACTTTCTTAGGCATCTTTGCCATCAGCGACCCGATTCGTCCAGATGTACCCGATGCCGTAAAGAAATGTCAGTCGGCAGGTATCGGAGTCAAGATTGTAACAGGTGATACTCCGGGAACAGCAACGGAAATTGCACGACAGATTGGGCTTTGGACTCCTCAAGATACAGAACGTAATCGTATTACCGGCGTAGAGTTTGCGGCATTAAGCGATGAAGAAGCCCTCGACCGTGTACTCGACCTGAAAGTAATGAGTCGTGCCCGTCCGATGGATAAACAGCGTCTGGTACAATTATTACAGCAAAAAGGAGCCGTCGTAGCCGTTACCGGTGATGGAACAAACGACGCACCTGCCCTGAACCACGCACAAGTTGGCTTGTCGATGGGTACCGGAACCTCTGTAGCCAAAGAGGCAAGCGATATTACCTTGTTGGATGATTCATTCAATAGCATTGCAACTGCTGTCATGTGGGGACGTTCATTGTATAAAAACATACAGCGCTTTATCGTATTCCAGCTTACCATTAATGTAGTAGCCTTACTGAGTGTCCTGCTGGGTGCCTTCTTCGGAACAGAGTTACCACTTACCGTTACACAGATGCTTTGGGTGAACCTGATCATGGATACTTTTGCAGCAATGGCTCTTGCCTCGATTGCACCAAGCATGGATGTGATGAACGAAAAACCACGCCGCCGCACCGATTTCATCATTACTCCAGCCATGCGTAACAATATTTTCGGAGTAGGTTTGGGATTCCTTGCGATCCTGATGGGATTGCTGGTTTACTTCAAGAATCTTCCAGAAGGGATGGATACACATCATCTTACTGTATTCTTCACCATATTCGTGATGCTTCAGTTCTGGAACCTGTTCAATGCAAGTGTTTTCGGTACGAACCATTCATTCTTTAAAGATGCAGGACACGCATTAGGCATGCTGGGCGTTGCACTGATTATTCTTGTCGGACAGATTCTGATTGTAAGTTTTGGTGGGAAGGTTTTCCGTACCGAACCTCTTCCCCTGAATGAATGGTTGTATATCATAGGAGGAACCTCATTCGTTCTATGGATTGGAGAAATATGGAGAGGCATCAAACGTTTAAGCCACAAATAAATCGATGCGACAAACATTGGTTATAAAATGAATGAACAAATAAAAAATATCATCTTCGACTGGGGAGGCGTACTGATAGACCTGAATCTGGAAGGGTGTATCAGCGCCTTCGAACAGGCGGGAGCAGTCAACGTGCGTGATCTGCTGACAGGTACTAACGAACTGGGATTCTTCCGTGATTATGAATGTGGTAAAATAAACACGCCTGAATTTCGTGAAGCCATACGTAAACATATCGACAAACCGCTTACAGATGAGGATATAGACCGTATGTGGAATATGGAGTTGCTTACTATTCCTGAAGAAAAGCTCCAGTTGCTCACCGAGTTGAGTAAGCACTATCGCCTATTCCTATTAAGCAATACGAACGAACTTCACTGGGAATATGGTTACAAGAATGCATTCTGCCGTAACGGAAAAGACTATACAATGTACTTTGAGCGTATTTTCCTGTCGTATCGCATGCACCTGTCAAAACCCGATCCTGCTATTTTCCAAAGGGTTTTACAAGAAGCCAGCCTTCAACCAGCAGAAACATTGTTCATAGACGACGCAGAAACGAATTGTCTGGCAGCAGCTTCAACGGGCATGCAGGCTGCTCACTACATACCGGGAGCAAATCTCGGTGATTTATTTAAATAAATTTCTACATGAAGATTATAACAGACGAGATTAAGCAAATACTTTCACCTTGCGTGGCAACTATCGGTTGCTTCGACGGACTACACCGTGGCCATCGTTTCCTTATCGAACAGGTTTGTAAAGAAGCCCACCAAAGGAACTTCCATAGTGCGCTCATAACCTTTCCCGTACACCCACGTCAAGTCATGCAAAGTAGTTATCGTCCTCAATGGCTTACTTGTCTGCCGCAAAAAACATATCTTATACAACAAACGGAAGCCGATTATTGTATCATGCTTCCATTTACTCAAGAGCTGTCCCTACTCTCAGCACGCGAATTTATGCAACTGCTCAGAGAACGCTTTAATGTTCGTGTACTGGTTATCGGCTACGATCACCGATTCGGGCATAACCGTAGCGAAGGCTTCAATGATTATTGTCAGTATGGAAAAGAGTTAGACATGGAAGTCGTTCGTGCACAGGCATTAGTAGAAGACGGAGTATCCATCAGCTCGTCTGTCATACGCAAGGCTTTAAAAGAAGGTGATATACAACATGCCAATCATTATCTGGGCTATCGCTATTATCTGGACGGCACCGTTGTAGACGGATATAAGGTAGGGCGTAAGTTAGGCTTTCCAACCGCCAATCTCCTCCCCTCTTGTCCTGACAAGCTCATTCCCAAAGAAGGCGTATATGCTGTATATGCGTATATTGACGAAGTACGTTATGCCGGCATGCTAAATATCGGACATCGTCCAACCGTTGACAATGGTTCTGATTTAAGCATCGAAGTACATATTCTCAACTTCTCAGGAAATATTTACCGTCATCACATGCGGATAGAATTTATTGATTTTATCCGTGAAGAACAAAAATTTGATAGTCTGGAACATCTGATCACTCAATTAAACACAGACCGTGAAACAGTATCCCGACTGTTATCTTCTGCTAAGGAATTATTGTAATAAAATAGAAAAATCCCCGACATCTTTTATTCAAAGAAATCGGGGATTACAAAAAACTATGATAACAGATTACAATTCCTTAATGCTGATAGCTACACCACCACTCGGAGCAAGACGCTGTTTCAACTTTGTTTTGCTTGTTACTTTCTTTGTAGAAATCACATATTCTTTTGGGTTTGTACGCCAGTCGGCAGTTTTTCCATCAGCATAAATAGTTGCCTGATATTTCTTCCCTGCCGGAAGAAAACTCAAGTCAATAACAGCTTCCCGACTATTCTCGTCGGTAATTCCACCCACATACCATTCGTTCTTTCCTTTTGCCTTACGGGCGATAGTAATATAATCACCCGGCTCAGCTTCCAAAATATATGTATTGTCCCAGTCAACCGCCACATCTTTAATAAACTGAAATGCATCCGGATATTTTTCATAATTCTGATATAAGTCAGCTGCCATCTGAAGCGGACTGTACATCGTTACGTAAAGTGCAAGCTGTTTCACCAAAGTAGTACCTAATTTTGCCTTGTTTGAGCCATAAACAGAAAGGTCACCTTCGAAGATTCCCGGAGTATAATCCATCGGACCACCCATCAGACGGGTAAACGGCAAGATTGTCTGATGATCGGGACGAATGCCATTGAACGATTCAAACTCCGTACCACGTGCTGATTCCTGAGCAATCCAGTTAGGATATGTACGATACATACCTGTAGGACGCACGGCTTCATGCGAATCAACCATAATATGATACTTCGCAGCCGTTTCAGCTACCCGATTGTAATGGTTCACCATCCATTGTCCATCGTGATGTTCGCTACGTGGGATGATGGGGCCCACATAACCCGTCTTTACAGCATCGTAGCCATTCTCTTTCATAAAGCGGAACGCATCATGCATCTGACGTTCATAGTCGGCTACCGAAGAAGTTGTTTCATGGTGCATAATAATTTTTACTCCTTTCGATGCTGCATAACGTTGCAGTTCTTTCACATCAAAGTCCGGATAAGCTTTAGTGAAACTATATATAAACTCCTTGGCATAAGCGTAATTGTCTTCCCAACCTTCATTCCATCCTTCCACCAGCACGGCATCAAAACCATTTTTCGCTGCAAAGTCGATATACTCTTTTACATGGGCTGTATTGGCACCATGATGACCATTCGGTTTCAGTTGTGTATAATCAGTCTTACCGATTACGATATCTTGCGTATCAGTATAAGCCCAAGTAGATCCTCCACCTGTAAAATATTCCCACCATACACCCACGTATTTGGTCGGCTTAATCCAGGAAGTATCTTCCAGCTTACAAGGTTCATTCAGATTTACTATCAAGTTCGAGGCTAAGATATCACGTGCATCGTCACTTACGATTATTGTACGCCACGGACTGGTACTGCCGGTTTGAATGTATCCTTTTGTACCATTTTTATCAGGAGTAAGATGCGAACTCATCAAAAAGGTCTTCGCATCCAGATTCAGATGCATGGCAGGATAATTAACCAAAGCAGCCTCATGGATGTTGATATAAAGTCCGTCGTCCGACTTCAGCATCAACGGAGTCTGTACGGCAAGGTTTGGTGAAGGAGATTTACAAGCCAAAGCCTCATCGCGCGCCTTGTCTATCAGTTGAGGAACTTCCGACAGTTTGGAAGTCGTTATTTGAAATTCATTGGTATCATAGTCGGCCGGAATCCAGAATGCCTTATGATCACCTGCCAGTTGAAACTCCGTCACCTCTTCATTGATGGTAAAATGACGTAATTCCTTCTGAACCGGAAATTCATAACGGAATCCCAATCCATCATCGAACAAACGAAAACGGATATTCAGTAACCATCCTGTACCTTCTTGTTCCAAGGCTACAAACAATTCCTTATGATTATCTCGAATAACACTATTCTGTCCCCATACAGGATTCCAGCTCGTATCGGAGGCATCTTCCTTCGTTTCTACAATACGAAAGTTCTTACTGAAATCGAACGACGGACGTATCTGGAAGCCCATTCTGCTTTCCCGAATCACATCCTTTCCTTTATATTTCAACGAATAAACAGGAACTTTGTCAGCCGACAAGTGAAAGTCCATAACCAAATTTCCGTTAGGTGAAGTCAGTGTCTGGGCAAAAGAAAAACCTACAACGAACAGACTCATCATTACAGAGAGAATAAGTTTCTTCATAATACCTTTATTGATTAACAAAATAAATACTTTTGTAAATATAACAATTATCCGCTAATATACACTTAGCGTAATCCCGAAAACTTCTTTTATATATTCTAAAAGGCTTTCCTAAAGAGCTCCTTAACATGAAGCAGAAAAAATTTATTGTTTTTCGATAAATATTTTCCGATTTCCTTTTGCATTATAAAAATAACGCCTATATTTGTATATCGAAAAACGATAAATATTTATCGAAATAGAGCACAAATAAAACAATAACACTTCAAACACAATGCAATTATGGTAAAAACATTACTAAAAAGAACAGCTATGGCAAGCCTGTTTATCCTGATGACACTAACAGTCACAAAGGCAAACACAAAAGAAACTTTTATTTATGGAGAAACAGACAATGGTATGATTGTTTCTACCCTGAACGAAGACGGCAAAACACTTACGCCAAAATGGAAATACGAGTACCAGTACGACGAACAAGGACAACTGAGCGAGAAGAAAGCATATCGCTGGAATTTATATCAACAGGCATGGATACCAGCTTATCTGCTCACTATTACGTCGAGCGACTCGATATGTATCATGGATTATGCTGAATGGGACAAACTTTTTTGTAACTTTGAGCGTAATCGTCAACAAAGTGTTTATTATACAGACTATACGAATTCTTTATTGACTTATTGCAGTCGTTCGTTTATCTGCGACACAAGTGAAAACAACAAGTAACTAAAATTCAACCATTATGGGACGCACCATCAAATTATTGTTGTATTATTTTGCCTACCAACTGGCATTCATGGGAGTTTTCCTGTGCGGATATATGATCTTTCATCATACCACAGAATTACCTCAACCCACCGACTCTACTTACATAACCCTCATTCTGCTGGCACAGGTTCTATCTACAACCGCTATAGGTATTCACCTGATAGCGGGAAAATATGTACCACTCGATCGAAAGACCTGGGCCTATTACAACTCCGGAAAGGTCCTGATTGCCGCTATCCTATTAATCGTAGGTATGGGATTGTGGAGCAATTACCTGAACGAACTGGCCGACTTGCCCAATAACATGCAGGAAACTTTCGCCATGATGATGCAACATCCGCTGGGAGTCATGGCAATCACCATCATGGCTCCTGTTGTAGAAGAGCTATTGTTCCGGGGAGCCATTCAGGGACATCTGCTGCACAAATGGAAAAAACCGTTCTGGGCCATCGTTGTATCGTCACTGATATTCGGCCTCGTACATGGCAACTGGGTACAAGCTCCTTTCGCTTTTGTGGTAGGACTGGCCTTAGGCTGGATTTATTATCATACAGGTAGCTTGCTCCCCGGCATATTGATGCACTTTGTCAACAATAGTACTGCCGTTGTCAGCTTTTGGCTTTCCGATGATCCGAATGCCACAATGGTTTCCACCTACGGCCCCGAAGGAGCAGTACTCATGGCGGTTGCGGGAGCGATACTTACTTTCGTATGCATCAAGTACATCCAGAAACTGCTTCCACAGCCTGCGACATGGAAAGAAGAACAACCCACAAGTACAATCGAATAATCCCAATTTATGAAACATCTCAGCATATTAGGTATATTGGCCATTTTCGCCTTAGCTCTGAATCTCTATTTTGCTATAGGCAGTAATTTTAAAGATTTCAAACAAGGATTTGAAGACGGACAAAAGACTTCTACTTACAACACACAAGCAAATTCACATGTATTTAGGGCAGAAGTAAGAGTTATTCCTATCTCCAGTCCAAGTGATAGTCTGAATTTGCAACTACCCGGTGAAACTGTAAAAGCGTCCTATCAGGTTTCAGAAATTACTTGTCTGATCAAAGAAACTCCGACCATGCTAATCACCACAATATTTACAGCTTTGGGAGTCATCGTATTATCTGTTTATGGTGTCTACTGCCTGATACGTGTACTTATACGTATCACCCGACAAGATATTTTTTCCCGCCGCAACATCTGGTGGCTTCGCTGGATAGCTTACGGCCAGTTAGCAGTCACTTCCCTCTCGTTTTTATTAAACTGGAGCATCGAGCAGGCAGTCCTTGCACAAGTATCCCTGCCGGGTTATCAGGTAACAGGTGTCACCCCCATACCCCTTCAATGGGATTCAGTCATCCTGATCGTGTTACTTACAGAGATTTTTGCCACAGCCGTAAAGATTAAGGAAGAAAACGACCTAACCATTTAACCACATATCGCCTATGAAACCGAAAAGCAATTATTCACGCCCGATGGCAGCCATTTACATTATTATAAGTTTTCTTGCCACACTCATCGTATTAGAATTGATTTGCTTCCTCACCTTTTATCCACTTTTGGAGAACAGGTTTCTGCGTATATTTGCAAGCTTAATATGGCTTTATGCCGGAGCTTTTGCCTATTATAAAATAACCCACCGTTATACCAAATGGTGGAAAAGACTAAACAACAAATAAACAGTATGCCGATTATAGTAAACCTTGATGTGATGATGGCGAAACGAAAGATTTCACTGGGAGAACTTGCCGAAAGAATCGACCTTACCCCCGCCAATCTTTCCATCCTGAAAACAGGAAAAGCCAAAGCTGTCCGATTTTCCACCCTGGAGGCAATCTGCAAAGAACTCGATTGCCAGCCGGGAGATATATTAGAATACAGGCCGGAAGAGTAAAGCTCTTCCGGTAAAAGGCTGTGAAGTAGTAAAGAATAAACAACTCTTATAGCCGATAATCCATTAATTGTCCGTATCTTTGCAGCCGAATTAGATATTTGAAATAAATGAAGACATTTGAAGAACTCGGCGTTTCCGCAGAAATACGCCAGGCAATCGAGGAAATGGGTTACGAAAATCCCATGCCTGTACAAGAAGAAGTTATACCGTATCTGTTAGGAAACCGCAACGACGTAGTGGCTCTGGCACAAACTGGAACCGGAAAAACAGCCGCATTTGGTCTGCCGCTGATACAAAAAATTGACGTAAAACATCGCATACCACAAGCACTGGTACTTTGTCCTACTCGAGAGCTCTGCTTACAGATAGCAGGCGACTTGACAGATTATTCTAAATACATCACAGATTTAAAGATTCTCCCCGTATATGGAGGCTCTTCTATTGAAAGCCAGATACGAAGTCTGAAGCAAGGAGTACATATTATCGTAGCTACTCCGGGACGTCTGATAGACTTAATGGAACGCAAGGTTGCACATCTGGAAACGATACGCGACGTCGTGATGGATGAAGCCGATGAAATGCTGAACATGGGATTTACTGACAGCATCAACGCTATTCTGGAACAGGTTCCGGAAGACCGCAACACATTGATGTTCTCGGCAACTATGAGTCCCGAAATAGCCCGCATCGCTAAGACCTACCTCCACAATGCCAAGGAAATTACTATCGGAACCAAAAACGAAGGAAGCAAGAACGTACATCATATCGCCTACATCGTACATGCGAAGGATAAATATCTGGCATTAAAACGAGTAGTAGACTTCTACCCACAGGTTTATGGTATCATTTTCTGCCGCACCCGTAAAGAAACTCAGGAGATAGCCGACAAGCTGATTCAGGACGGATACAATGCCGATTCCTTGCATGGCGAACTGAGTCAGGCACAGCGTGATCTGGTGATGCAGAAATTCCGCCAGCGTCATCTCCAACTGCTGGTTGCTACCGACGTGGCAGCACGTGGACTGGACGTAAACGATCTGACTCATGTCATCAACTATGGTCTTCCTGATGATACGGAAAGTTATACCCACCGAAGCGGTCGTACCGGACGTGCCGGAAAAACTGGTATTTCCATTGCCATCATCAACCTGAGAGAAAAAGGCAAGATGCGTGAAATAGAACGTATCATCAACAAGAAATTTACCATCAGCACACTGCCCAGCGGAAAGGAAATCTGCGAACAGCAGCTTATCAAAGTAATCGATGACATCGAAAAGGTAAAAGTCAACGAAGACGAAATCGAAGCATTCCTGCCGGGTATTTACCGTAAGCTGGAATGGCTGAGCAAGGAAGACCTTATCAAACGGGTAGTATCGATGGAGTTCAACCGATTCCTGGAATATTATAAAAATGCTCCGGAAATAGAACAGCCTAAAGCAAACGAAAAGAACAGCGAACCCAAAGAACGGAAAGACCGCGGAAGCGACCGCGAAAAAGTGGCACGCAAAGCCGAAAAAGGCTATGCCCGCCTGTTCCTGAATTTAGGAAAGACCGACGGATTCTATGCAAATCAGATTATCGAGCTGATCAACCGGAATCTGAAAAAGGAACATATACAGATAGGCCGTATTGACCTGATGCAGAATTTCTCCTTCTTCGAAGTAGCCGAAAGTCAGGCTCCGATGGTTATCAAAGCCCTGAATAAGGTAACATTGAATAAAGGACGTAAGGTAATCGTAGAAATGGCCGGAGAAAATACGGGCAAAAGCGACAAGAGCGGGAAAAAACGTGGCAAGGAAAACGTGAAGGAAGAAAAATCGACCAAGAGAAAAGAAACAAAGGCCGATAAGAAAAAGGATAAGCCGAGCCGTGAAGAGCGAGGCTATACGGCAGCACGTGGTCCTAAAAAGAAAGACGACTGGAAACAGTTCTTCCAGAACGACAATCGTCCCCTGCGCGGTCAAGAACCCGATTTTGCAGAAGAAGGTTGGGCCAAACGGAGCAAACGTAAAAAATAATATCCGTTATTGATTTACTCTTTTTATATTATATCCAGAGGTTGCATTGCCGGGTGAAAAAGACTTTTCAATGCTACTTCTGGATATATTTTATAAAGATATATCCGGCTTCACCATCAGACATAAGCACAATCACACGTAAACTACAAGCTGTTTTCCAAAGAACAAACAGAAGTTTCATTCTTTTTTTGTACAAAAAATAAAATCTTTTGTACAAATTTTCAGAAAAGATGCAGACGTTTTTTCCAGCATCCCGCCAGAAAGCCCAAAGGCCATCGGGTAATCATAAAAACTTACCGGGGTGCAATCGTACCATTCAGCTGTTGAATAACCCGTGCAGCATAACATTCTCCTATTGGAAGAGAATCGTCCCGTCCCTTTAACCTTACTTGACTGCGGGTAAACTGCTCTATCTTATTCACAGCTACTATATAAGAGCGGTGTATTCTCAAGAAAGCTCTGTCGGGCAACAAGTCGGTTATTGATTTCAGATTGGTACGAGTAAGTACATGCCCGCCCGAGGAACGAACAATCTTTACATAGTTGCCCAATGCCTCAACGTAAAGTATCTCGTCGAGAGGTATACTTACATTGGTATATTCCTGTTTTACAATCAGGCAGTCCGAGGTAGCAAGACGACGCGCCTCGATGCGCCGTAAGGCTTTCTCTACAGCTGTATCAAAACGTTCATAGGCAAATGGCTTATGCAAGAAATCGACAGCATCCAGATTAAACCCCTCCAGAGCATATTGTGCATGAGCCGTGGTAAAAATAAAGCAACACTCACGAGGTAATGTATCGGCTATTTCCAGCCCGCTGATGCTGTTCATCTGAATATCCAGAAACACCAGATCGGGTTTACAGCGGACTATTTCTTCCAGCCCTACACGCGGCTCGCTGAAAGTTGTCAGTTCGATCCCCCCTTTCCGGCGGCAGAATTGTTCGATAACCAACAAAGCCATCGGTTCGTCGTCTATCGCTATACATTTTAAATTCCTGTTCATTGCAACACTCCTCCTAAAATTAGCCATTCATTCTTATTTCCAAGCGCACCCGGTAAACTCCTTCCGTCTCACCTGCCTGCAATTCATATCGACCGGGATAGAGCAATTCCAGACGTTTGCGGCAATTGGCAATGCCTATGCCCGGCCGTTCGTCCTCACGACGGCGCATGACAAGATTTTCTGTTTCCAATAACAACTGTCCGGTATTTACCCGAATGAAAATGCGGATGGTACAATCCTGATCGGACGAGGTACCATATTTAAAAGCATTTTCAACAAATGTGATAAGTATCATGGGCGGAATGAGTAGCTGACTGTTCTCATCTTCTATCGTCAAATCGACCCGTGTATGATAATTCAGGCGCAGTTTCTGCAAATCGACATACTGGCGGATATAATCCAGTTCGCGGTCGGCAGAAGTAAATTCAGCTCCACTCTGTGCATACATATAGCGCAAGATATTGGAAAATTTGACAAAAGCCGATTCAGTCTTGTCCGATCCGGAAAGTACCAGCGCATACAGTGTGTTCAGTGTATTGAATAAAAAATGCGGATTAATCTGTGCCTTATAAAGCGCCAGTTCGGCCTTGTTTTTCTCGGCTTCCACTTCCTGACGTGAAAGTATCTGCCGGAAAAGTTCGAATGTCAGTTCAATGGCCAGCGAGAACCCGGTTACTACCAGAAAGAAAAACCAGATAGTCTGTGTACGCATGTGCAATCTCACTTCGGCCGGCCTGCTGGTATCACTTACCATCTCGGCCGGAAGCGGAAAATAAGTCAGCAGTTCTGTCACTCCCACGAAGCACAGCATCAGCAAGGTTATCGACAGATATTTCCGCTGCATAAAGAGTTTAGGCAGACATACCCAGCGGTAAACAAAATACAAGACATAGACATATACTATCAAAGTTATGAGAAACGCAGTGTTATGTACAATCCATCGATCTACCGGCAGCAACATAATGGCAAGCGGTATAATGACCAGACAGAATAGCAAGTCAATGTATAGGGCTATGCGACGATTATTTTTCATAGGAATAAACTTTTCTGAAAACAAAGATACTACATTTTCACGACCAACAGCCTTTCCTGCAAGACACGTTCGTCACCACATCCGCCCTATTCATCACCACATGTTCTGTTTTTCATCGTGTTCTATGTAAGTTTGTATGTGCAGCGTACGCAAATCGTTGCCTCAAGACAAAAAATAACCAATAAACATTTTATACTGATATGAATATTAAGACAAGCATTTATTTCATGCTATGCTGCTTGCCGCTGCTTGTGGCCTGTGGCAACAATAAGCAGGAGATGCCCGGCGAAAAGTACAAAACACTGGCTGTTGCCTTAAGCAATCAGACCTTACAATCCGATTATCCGGCTACACTTCGCGGACGTCAGGCTGTCGAAGTGCGTCCTCAAGTCAGCGGTACCATCACAGATATACGTATTAACGAGGGAGATGCCGTACGCCGCGGACAAGTATTGTTTATCATCGACCAGGTTCCATATCGGGCAGCACTGGAAACAGCGTTGGCAAATGTGAAAAGTGCCGAGGCACAGCTACAGACTGCACGCCTGACCGCAAACAGTAAAGAAGAGCTGTATAAAGAAAAGGTTGTATCCGACTTTGACCGCCAGACAGCCCGTAATGAATTACTTGCAGCCGAAGCAGCACTGGCTCAGGCAAAAGCTGAAGAAACAAATGCCCGGAATAATCTTTCGTATACGGAAGTAAAGAGTCCGGTAGACGGAGTGGCAAGCATGATTCCTTATCGTGTGGGAGCGCTGGTAAGCAGCAGTATCACCGAACCGCTCGTCACCGTATCGGACGATGCAGAAATTTATGCGTATTTCTCCATGGCTGAAAACCAGATGCTCAACCTTATTCAGGAATATGGCTCGCTGGAAGACGCCTGCCGCAAAATGCCTGCTGTAACCTTGACTATGAGCAACGGCAATGCATACAAGGAAGCTGGTCACATTAACGCAATCAGCGGTACTGTAGATGAAGGTACGGGAGGAGTTACGCTTCGTGCAGCCTTCCCCAATCAGGGACATCTGTTGAGAAACGGAGGAAGCGGTATTGTTTCCATACCCACAGTACATAAAAATTGTATCGTCATTCCACAATCGGCTACTTACGAATTGCAGAATCGCATCTTCACATGGAAGGTGGTAGACGGAAAGACTCAGTCCACTCCTATTTCCGTGTATAAATACAACGACGGACAAACATATATTGTTCTTTCCGGTCTGAAAGAAGGCGATGTAATCATTGCAGAAGGTGCCGGATTAATGCGTGAGGGTACCGCCATCAACACAGAGCATGTTTCAACAGATAAATAACCGAATGCCATGAAGATAAGAACATTCATCGACCGCCCTATACTTGCGGGAGTCATCTCCGTGCTTATTCTGATACTGGGCTTTATCGGCTTATCACAGCTGCCTATTGAGCAGTTTCCGGAGATAGCACCTCCTACAGTCAGTGTTTCAGCCACTTATACAGGTGCAAATGCCGAAACTGTTTTGAAAAGTGTGGTAGTACCACTGGAAGAAGCGCTTAACGGTGTAGAAAACATGATGTATATGACTTCTACATCTTCCAACAATGGTTCGGCTAAAATAACGGTCTATTTCCGACAAGGTACCGATCCTGATATGGCTACCGTCAACGTGCAGAACCGTATCGCCACGGCCGAGGGATTACTACCCGCCGAGGTTACCAAAAGTGGTATTACTGTACGTAAACGACAAACCAGTAACATCAAGCAGTTGGCCGTATACAGTCCGGATGATTCCTTTGATGAAGCATTCCTGACCAACTACATGAAAATCAACATCGAGCCCCGACTTTCACGTATTGCCGGAGTAGGTGAAGTCAATGTATTTGGTTACGAATACTCTATGCGTATCTGGCTCGATCCGAACAAGATGCAAAAATATTCACTCGTACCTTCGGATATCACAACGGTACTTGATGAACAAAACGTAGAAGCAGCAACCGGAACTTTAGGAGCCGAATCGAAAAATACTTTTCAGTACGTCCTGAAATACCGAGGCCGCTACGAAAACGAAACAGACTATGAAAATATGGTCATCAAGTCCTTGCCCGACGGCGAAGTGCTCCGTCTAAAAGATGTAGCAACCATCGAACTGGGAACACGCGCTTACGATTATATTGGAGAAGTAAGCGGTCATCCGGGATGTAACATTATGATAGCGCAGACTTCCGGCTCGAATGCCAATGAGATTATCGAAGAGATAGACCGTACCATAGACGAAATCTCCAAGACACTGCCCAAAGGCATCAAGATTGTCGACCTGATGAGTACCAAAGACTTCCTCGATGCTTCTATTAAAAGCGTTATCAAGACACTGATTGAAGCCATTATCCTTGTGGTACTGGTAGTGTATGTATTTTTGCAGAGCTTGCGCTCTACACTTATTCCTGCCTTGTCCATCATCGTTTCACTGGTGGGTACCTTTGCCTTTCTTTCAATTGTCGGGTTCAGCCTCAACATGCTGACCCTGTTTGCGCTGGTGTTGGTAATCGGTACTGTGGTCGATGATGCCATAGTCGTGGTAGAGGCCGTGCAGGCAAAGTTCGACGAAGGATATAAGTCGTCTTATCTGGCTACTATCGATGCCATGGACGGCATTACCTCTGCACTGGTCACTACTACTTTTGTGTTTATGGCTGTATTTATTCCTGTAAGTTTCATTGGTGGAACAACCGGTACATTCTATACCCAGTTCGGTCTGACCATGGCAGCAGCCGTAGCCATTTCATTGCTTAACGCATTGACACTGAGTCCAGCATTGTGTGCCCTCATCATGACACCTCATCAGACTGCTGAAGACGGAGGCAAGCTGAGTTTTTCTTCTCGTTTCCACATTGCTTTCGATACAGCCTTTCACCGTCTGGTAACAAAATATAAAACAGGGGTCGTTTTCATGCTCAAACGCAAATGGCTGGCAGGATCATTGCTTGTCGTGGCATGCGGCGGTTTTGCATTGCTGATGATGACTACCAAAACCGGTCTTGTTCCGAATGAAGATATGGGTACAGTATTTATCGATGTACGTACTTCTCCGGGAAGTAGCGTGCAAGAAACACGTAAGGTAATGGAGCAAGTAGACAGTTGCCTGCGTACCATTCCGCAAGTTGAATTGTACTCTAATACTACCGGAAACTCTATGTTGAGTGGACAAGGAGCCTGCAATGGTATGTTTACTATCCGACTGAAAGACTGGAGCGAACGCCCCGACAAGGAAGACGCCATTGACGCTGTCATGGAAGAAATCAGTCGCCGTACGGCTTTTATCTCCAGTGCCGACATCATGCCTTTCACTCGTCCGATGATTCCGGGTTATGGTGTGAACAGTGGATTCGAAGTATATATACAGGACCAGAAAGGTGGAACAACAGAAGATTTGCTGAAATATACCCGCCTGTTCCTTGACGAATTAAACAAACGCCCTGAAATAGGACGTGCCACCACTTCATTCGACACGAAATTTCCACAATATCTTGTCGAAGTAGACGCAGCTCGCTGCAAACGCAATGGTGTATCACCTGCTGATGTATTAAGTACGTTGGCAGGATATATCGGCGGTAACTATGCTTCCAACATGAACCGTTTCTCGAAACTGTATCGTGTTATGGTACAAGCTCCGCCCGAATTCCGTCTCGACAAAGAATCGCTTAACAGCATCTTTGTCCGGAACGATTCTGGAAACATGAGTCCTATCAGCCAGTATCTGAAACTGACGCGAGTATATGGTTCGGAAATGCTGACACGTTTCAATCTGTTCTCTGCAATTCAAGTAAACGGTGCAGCCGCAACAGGATATAGTTCCGGTCAGGCTATCAAGGCCATACAGGAAGTTGCCGCACAGACACTGCCTACCGGATACGGATTTGAATTCGGCGGTATGTCGCGTGAGGAATCCAATACGGGTAATACTACGACACTGGTCTTCGTCATCTGTGTAGTTTTCATTTACCTGATTCTATGTGCGCTCTACGAAAGTCTGTTCGTACCCTTGGCCGTTATTCTTTCAGTACCTTTCGGACTGGCGGGAAGTTTCCTCTTTGCCAAGATGTTCGGACTGGAAAACAACATTTACCTGCAAACCGGATTGATTATGCTGATCGGCCTGCTTTCTAAAACAGCCATTCTGCTTACCGAGTATGCATCAGAACGTCGTCGCCACGGCATGACAATCATGCAAGCAGCCGTATCTGCCGCTCAGATCCGTTTACGACCGATTCTGATGACCTCTCTCACCATGATTTTCGGTATGTTACCGCTGATGTTCTCAACAGGAGTTGGTGCCAACGGAAACATTTCCATCGGTGTAGGTACTGTAGGCGGTATGCTCATCGGAACCATCGCTTTGCTTTTCATTGTTCCACCCTTGTTTATGGTATTCCAATTCTTACAGGAAAAGCTGATGCCCGAACGACAGTTACCGAATGTAGAAAAGAAATAAATGTAAATGAATTATGCATACGATAAGAAATACAATCATCATCATACTCACTTCCACGCTGAGCAGTTGTCACATTTACCGGGCCTATCAACGTCCTGAGTCTGTCACTGTATCCGACAGCCTTTACCGTCAGCCTGTCGCTTCAGCAGATACTGCATCGCTGGCATCCCTCTCGTGGAAGGAGCTTTTTACAGATCCATTACTTCAACAGCTTATCGAAACGGGGCTTGCCAATAATACCGACTTAAATATTGCACGCCTCAAGGTAAAGGAAGCTGAAGCATTGCTTATGACGTCACGGTTATCTTACCTACCTTCTATATCGCTGACTCCACAAGGTACACTTTCCAGTATAGAAGGCAGTAAACCTTCGAAGACCTACGACCTGGCAGTGTCCGCCGATTGGGAGATAGATCTTTTCGGAAAACTGCTTAATGCTAAACGTGGCGCACAGGCAGCCCTCGAACAGAGTGAAGCGTATCGTCAGGCTGTACAAACTCAGCTTGTGGCAACCATTGCCAACAGCTACTATACGCTCCTGATGCTCGACAGGCAACTGGCTATCACTTGCAGCACAGCCGATACATGGACAGAAAGTGTCCGCACAATGAAAGCATTGAAACGCGCCGGCCAAGCTACGGAAATGGCCGTAGCACAAACTGAAGCCAGCAAGCTGTCGGTCGATGCATCTGTAGTTTCTCTGAAACGTCAAATTAACGAAATGGAAAATTCCCTTTCTACCCTGCTGGGACTGTCACCACAAGAAATAATGCGTTCGACGCTGGAAGATCAAGAGTTTCCCGATTCGCTTTCGACAGGTGTCCCCTTGCAACTGTTAAGCCGCCGTCCGGATGTACGTCAATGCGAAGCTCAACTTGCCACAGCTTATTATGCAACGAACTCAGCCCGTTCTGCATTCTATCCCAGCATAACGTTAAGTGGCTCGGCAGGATGGACAAATGCTGCCGGTGCAGCTATCAGCAATCCCGGACAATGGCTGCTTTCGGCAGTCGGTTCTTTAGTACAGCCAATTTTCAATCGTGGCAAAAATATTGCCAACCTGAAAATAGCTAAGGCACAACAGGAAGAAGCTTTACTTACTTTCCAGCAAAGTTT
Source organism: Phocaeicola sp. HCN-6420 (assembly GCF_037890145.1). Taxonomy (NCBI): domain Bacteria; kingdom Pseudomonadati; phylum Bacteroidota; class Bacteroidia; order Bacteroidales; family Bacteroidaceae; genus Phocaeicola; species Phocaeicola sp. HCN-6420. Next base: position 24,167 of record NZ_JBBKBJ010000004.1, on the reverse strand, counting down.
GCTCGATGCCGGAGCAGAGGTCAATAATGCACTGGTACAATGGCAAAGTGCCCGAGAACGTATCACGCTCGACGAACGGCAGACAATATCACTCCGTTCAGCTCTTCGTAGCTCGGAACTGCTCATGCAACACAGTTCACAAAACTACCTGGAGGTACTTACAGCTCGCCAGTCCTTACTTCAAGCCGAGCTAAACGTTGCATCCGACCGGTTTGATGAAATTCAGGGAGTCATCAATTTATATCATGCCCTGGGAGGAGGATACTAAAAATAAAAGAAGACAACTTTCTTATTTTCTAATACAACTCAAAAGCCCGCCATTGACAAGTGTGTCAAGGGTGGGCTTATTTATATATTCCTTAATCTGTACAAAGTTATTCTACAACCAGACGGAGTTTACTTGTCCCGGTACGTGCCCGTAGCCACTCCAACATTTTCTCTTGCTCCTGCTTGGAAAGTTGTTTTTTACAATCTACAAATGCAAAAGTTAAAGTATCCATTCGAGTACTGTCTACATTCAATAGCAGACTTTTCGAAACAGAAATAGTTTTAATGGTAGGGAACAAAACCTTTATCTCCTGTTTCATCGTTTCATTCATCAGATTAGAGCCAGTAAAGTCTGGTAAAATCCGGTTCAAAGAATCAAGCGCTGCCTGTTGCGAGGCAAGTCGCTTTTCACTATTCTTATAGAAATCTTCCATGACCATCGACTTGATATTACCGATATCCATAGAACCGGTTCCATTGGCACCCTGGAAAATTACCAGTTTGGTATTATTCAATTTATAGTCAGCAAGTTTATGACGTGCTGCTTGTAGCTGATCTTCCGATATTTCTTTTCCTATCAGCACAACTTTTATCTCTTGTTTATCGAAGGATATTTCCCGACTGAGAACTTGCGAATCCGGGAACTGTAGTTCGGATGATATAAAACTATTGGCCGAAGACTGATAAATCGTTTCACGCACAATGTTATAAGTCAGATAAACAGCCGGACACATGGTAACAATAGCTATACCAATGATGTATTTACGTACCAGTTTTTCCCGTACCTTATCAACAAACTGCTTACGTTGGAAATGCATTACCCGTACTCCTATATAAGTAGCCAGACTGATAAATACGGAATTAATAAAATAAAGATAAAAAGCTCCCAGAAAATATAGCAGATTACCGGTAGCCAGACCAAATCCTGCTGTACAAAGAGGCGGCATCAATGCTGTAGCGATAGCCACACCGGGAATTACATTACCTTTTTCTTTTGTAGCCAATGCTACGATACCTGCCAGACCACCCACTAAGGCAATAAACACATCATAAATAGTAGGTGATGTACGAGCCAGCAACTCCGACTGTACTTCATCAAGCGGAGTAAAGGCAAAATAGACAGTAGCAGTAATGACACTGAACAAAGTAGCAACCAGATAACTCTTTAAGGAACGCTTCATCAATTCAAAGTCATTTAACCCGACAGCAAGTCCTACTCCCATTATCGGTCCCATTAGCGGAGATATCAACATCGCGCCAATAATAACAGCCGTAGAATTTACATTCAGTCCCAGAGAAGCTATAAAAGTTGCAAAGATAAGAACCCAAAGGTTAGTTCCTTTAAACTCTACTCCATTGCGAATAGATTCTACAGTCACCTGTTCATCTTCTTTACTTCTATTTAAATCAAGATATTCATTAAAGAATTTCTTAATGATAAATTTCTTATCTCGTTCCATATTATTAAAAGAAAGGTTACTATTTAATAAAACGATTCACAAAAGGAATACTTTTCAAAGGTAAATCTTTTTTCAAAATATAAGCTACGAAAACTATTAATAATAACGTACGGAAGGCAAGTCTCAATACGACATGCTGAATAGTTACGACCTGCGACAGTATGAACAAGACAGCTGCCAAAATGAGATAGACCGCCATTTCCTTTAATGGATAATGAACTGGATACTTCTTTTGCCCGATAAAATAAGACAATACTGTAATTACACCATATCCGGCAACCGACGCCCATGCAGATGCAACATATCCATAAGTTGGAACAAGCCAAATGTTCAAGGCCAGTATCACAGCACAACCTATCATCGAGAAATAAGCTCCCCATTGAGTTTCGTCGGTCAGCTTATACCAGAAAGACAAGTTAAAGTAAATACCCTTGAATATCTCTGCTCCCATCACAATAGCAACCACACTTAATCCTTCCCAATAGTCACGGGCAACCATATAACGCAAAATATCCATGTAGCACATTACAGCCAAAAAGGCCAGCAGTGAAAAGATAAAGAAATACTTCATGGCTGCCGAATACATCTTACGATTATCGCCTTCTTTATTCTTTCCAAAGACAAACGGCTCGTACGCATAGCGAAAAGCCTGGGTAAACATGGCCATAATCATGGCAACCTTACTCGTTGCACTATAGATACCTAATTGTACCAATCCCTCCTGACGATCATCAAACAAAAAAGGATAAATCATCTTATCGATTGTCTGATTCAAGATGCCGACAAGACCAAATATCAAGATAGGAAAAGAATATGAAATCATTTGCTTCATGAGCGGACGGTCTATACGATAAGAAAAGCCGCGCAACTCAGGAATAAAGAAAAACATCTGTACCACCGACATTATCAAATTGGCTACAAAGATATATCCCACCAAATATTCCGGACGGTAGAACCAGGAAACCAGCTGATGTGCATGTACATCCAGCCACGGACATAACAACAGAAAGAAAAGATTCAGGCAGATGTTACCCACAATATTGAACAACTTAATTGCAGCAAACTTGACAGGACGTTTTTTATAACGCAGATAAGCAAACGGAATACACTGGAAAGAATCAAGTGCCACAACCAGAACCATCATCGCAATATAGTCGGGATGATCGGGATATTCCAGCAAAGCTGAAATAGGATGCAAGAACACCATACAAAGAATCACAAAAAGCAATGACAATCCTCCGACGAATATCAAAGAATTGGCATATACCTTTTCCGGTTGTTCACCCGATTTATTGGCAAAACGGAAAAAGCCCGTTTCCATACCAAACGTCAGAAGCACCAGAATCAGTGCCGTATACGCATACACATTCGATACCACTCCATATCCTCCTGTCGATGCAGGTATCACTGCCGTATAAAGCGGTACAAGCAAATAGTTAAGAAAACGTCCTACAATACTACTTAATCCATAAATAGCTGTATCTTTTGCTAACGATTTCAGTCCAGCCATAGTCTGTAAAAAAAATAAAAGTGTGTGCCGCTGTTATGGCACACACCATAATTATTCATCAAAAAGTGTTTTAACGTTATTATATATGCTTCGTCCAAGATGTTTGTAAGCCAGCTCTGTAACCTCTCGTCCACGTGGAGTACGTTTCAGAAAACCTTCTTTGATTAGGAACGGTTCATATACTTCTTCCAACGTGCCGGGGTCCTCACCCAACGCTGTAGCAATTGTTGTCAGTCCTACCGGACCACCTTTGAACTTATCAATAATGGTACAAAGTATTTTATTATCTATCTCATCGAGTCCATAACGATCGATATTCAATGCTTCGAGTGCATACCGGGCAATCTCTACATCAATACGTCCGGAACCTTTCACTTGAGCGAAATCACGGACACGACGCAACAAAGCATTGGCAATACGTGGCGTACCACGACTGCGCGAAGCAATCTCTCCCGCCGCATCTGCATCACAAGGAATACCCAAAATGCCTGCCGAACGTAATATAATGCGCGACAAAACAGTATCATCATAATATTCCAGATGAAGATTGATGCCGAAACGTGCACGAAGCGGAGCTGTCAGTAGTCCACTTCGGGTAGTAGCTCCCACCAGTGTAAAAGGATTTAAGTCAAGCTGAATGCTGCGTGCCGACGGACCTTTATCTATCATGATATCAATCCGGTAATCTTCCATCGCCGAATACAAGTACTCTTCCACTACCGGACTTAAGCGATGTATTTCATCAATAAACAACACATCGTTTGGTTCCAGACTGGTCAGCACTCCGGCAAGGTCGCCCGGTTTGTCGAGAACAGGTCCCGAAGTCACTTTAAAGCCGACTCCCAGTTCATTGGCAATAATATTACTCAGCGTTGTTTTTCCCAATCCCGGAGGTCCGTGCAGCAAGACATGATCCAGTGCCTCAGCACGGAGTCGTGCTGCCTTGACAAAGATACGCAGATTGTCGACCACCTTGTCCTGACCACTGAAGTCGCCAAACTGCAACGGACGAAGGGCATTTTCAAAATCCCTTTCCTTTCCTGTCGGCTTATAATCACGTATATCAAATTGTTCTTCCATAATGATGCAAAAGTACAAATAAATCATGTGAAGAACGATATAAAAAACTTTATCTTTGCAGGAATAACAATTAACTTTTTACCTCAAGCCTATGAACGAATATACAACCAATCATCTTGTTTTCTTTTCGCCCACTCACACATCAGCCAAAATAGCACGTGCCATCGGCGAAGGTATCGGTATGGGAAGAAGAATCGAAACAGATCTGACTCTCGATGAAAGTGATTCTCCTATTGAAATAAACAATTCACTGACAGTTATAGCTGCACCAGTATATGGTGGTCGTGTATCACCGACAGCCTTGCAACGCATCAAGCGGCTGAAAGGAAATAACTCTCCTGCCATCCTCGTAGTAGTATATGGTAACCGCGACTACGAAGATGCTTTGCTGGAACTGCGTGACACCGCTGTTTCATTAGGATTTACTCCTTTGGCAGCAGGTGCTTTTATAGGTGAACACAGTTACAGTACAGCCGAAATGCCGATCGCAGCCGGTCGTCCGGATGACAAAGACTTGCAGATTGCCCGAAAATTCGGGAAAGACAGTCTGGAAAAACTGGAGAAAGCTCTTGCCAATACAGAAGAACTAAAAGATATAGCTCCTTCTCTGCAAGCCGGATGTCCCCTAAAGGCAATGAGTCAAAAACTCTCTATCCTCATCAGTTCCTTCTTTATAAAAGGAACATCTCCCTACAAAGTAATCCAAGCCTCCAAACCGTCTGCTCCGGTATGTAATGAACTTTGTTTTGTCTGCGGTGAATGTGTAGATGTTTGTCCTACCCATGCCATCCGTATCAGCGACGACGGCTCACACATTGAGACAGACGTTACCCGATGCATCCGTTGTTGCGCCTGCGTAAAGGCATGTCCGAACAACGCACGAATCTATGACAATCCGTTCACCACAATCCTGCACGAAAAGTTCAGTGCACGCCGCGAACCGGAACTGTTCCTATAATTTTTTATAATCATGAATAAAGAAAAGCGAATACTGGTAGGCATGAGTGGAGGAATAGACAGCTCTGCCACCTGCATCATGCTACAAGAACAAGGTTACGAAGTTGTAGGTGTAACCATGAGAACATGGGATATCCCCTCTCACTTTTCTACTCCCCATCAGGAACAACCTGATGAAATACTGGAAGCACAGGCACTGGCCAAGCGACTGGGTATAGAGCATCACGTAGCCGATGTCCGTGAAGAGTTCCGCAACGTAATCGTCCGGTACTTTATCGACGAATACATGAAGGGACGTACACCGAATCCCTGTGTCATGTGCAATCCGCTGTTCAAGGAACGTATCCTGTGCGAATGGGCCGACCGAACCGGATGTGCGCAGATTGCAACCGGCCATTACTGCCGTCTGGAAGACCGGAACGGACACCGTTATATTGTTACCGGCGACGATGCAACAAAAGACCAGTCCTACTTTCTCTGGAAACTGCCGCAGGAAATATTAAAGCGGATGGTATTCCCGTTGGGAGGCATGACCAAGGCTGAGGTACGAGATTATCTTGCCGGCAAAGGTTTCGAAGCCAAAGCGCGCGGAGGCGAAAGCATGGAAATCTGCTTTATCGACAAAGACTATCGGGAATTTCTGAGAGAACATTGTCCGGACATCGACCAACGAATAGGACCGGGATGGTTTGTCGACAGTAAAGGATTAAAACTCGGACAACATAAAGGATTTGCCTACTACACTATCGGACAACGCAAAGGACTGGAAATTGCTCTGGGACGTCCGGCATACGTCCTTAAAATAAATCCGGCAAAAAACACCGTCATGCTGGGTGACGCAGAACAACTGAAAGCCGGATACATGCTGGTAGAAGATATTAACGTAATAGACATGAAAGAATTGCTGGAATGCACGAACCTTTCCGTACGCATCCGATACCGCAGCCGTCCCATTCCCTGCCGCATCGTACAGCTCGACGACTCACACCTGCTGGTAAAATTCGAAGCAGAAGCCTCGGCCATAACCCCGGGACAATCGGCTGTATTCTACGATGGCGGAAGAGTTTTAGGAGGAGGATTCATTGCCTTTCAGCAGGCTATCAAGAAGCTTGCAGCCGAAAATGAAGAAAAGTTCTAACTTCTGTACCCTTTATCAGCTTCTCTACCGGCAACTACCATACCGCGTCCACCGCCGGCAAGGTACAACATTTCATTACGGATAAAGAGCACAGAATACAAAGCCCGTAACGATACAAAAGAAACGTCAGGAGATTTCGACAAAAACCTCCCGACGTTTTTTATCCATATTCCAGCCTCAACGATACGAATCGGCAAATTCTTTCGACACAGAATTGTTCACACTCTTGCACACATCCGCACTGAAATCCATTCCACAACGGATAATGGCATCCCAGTCCTCTTCACCCAACTCCGCCAGATCATCCCGACGGACACGGTACTTCAGCAATCCGTATACAACTCCTGCATTAAAATTATCACCGGCCCCTATCGTACTGACAGCTTTCAGAGGAGTAACCGGATAATCCTTGCATACATTTTTTGTACGCAGACGCACATCACCATCAGCATCCGTACAGATAAAGTTCGGACAATAGAAAGCTACATGATTCTGATAAACCTTGTCTGCATCCGGCTGGCGGAACATATTCTGAAAATCCTCCGTCGAACCTCTCAGAATATCTGTATACTCAAAATTTTCTATAATGGTAGGCATCAGCTTTATCGCCTCATTGACATGGGTACTGCGGAAATTCACATCATAATAAACAATGGCTCCCGCGTCACGCGCCTTGTCGAGCAACTCCTTTACCTTGTCGCGCAATACAGGCGTAACGGCAAAATACGATCCTATCATGATAATATCATCCCGCGAAACGTCGGGCATATTCACATCCAGCCTCTGCCGCGGATAATCCTTATAGAAAATATATTCAGCATCGTTGCGCTCATTAAGAAAAGCCAGTGACACAGGCGATTTCCCTTCCGGAAACACATTTACGTTCGCCGTATCTACTCCATTATCACGCATATTTGCCAGAATCATTTCTCCCACACGGTCATTCCCCGTTTCACTGATGAAGGTGACATTCTGCCCCATCCTTCCCAGCGAAATCATGGCATTATAGACCGATCCCCCCGGAACCGCAGCCTGCGGCTGTCCGTCACGGAACAGGATGTCAAGAATCGTTTCTCCAATACCGATAACCTTTCTCATAAGCCACCCTTTACATTATTTACTCAGCGCACGGGAACGTTCACCCAGATAGCCCCCATGATGACGTTTGCTATATTCTTCTATGGTAAATCCGGTCTGCTTCATAGTTTCCACCACCAGTATATCGCCGATAACCGTCATTACGGTAGTAGAAGTAGTAGGAGTCATGCCCAGCGGACACACCTCGTCCGGGTGTCCGGTAGCCAGACAAATATCGGCAGCCTCAGCAAGCGGACTGACAGGATTTCCGGTAATGACAATCTTTTTCAACGACGGATTCAGGCGATGAGCCAGATCGGTCAACTCCACTATCTCACGTGTCTTTCCAGAATTGGAAATCAGAAGCAGCAAATCGTTTTCCTGCAAAATACCCAGGTCGCCATGCTGCGCCTCACTCGGATGAAGAAATACGGCAGGGATGCCCGTAGAACAAAAAGTCGTGGCAATATTCATAGCAATCTGTCCTGCTTTGCCCATTCCGCTGGTTACCAGTTTACCCTTTTTGCGATGTACTTGCTCTACAATCAGTGCAACCGCTTTCTCGTATGCATCTGTTACGGGAATGTTCAATACAGCTTGCGCTTCGCGCTGCAACAGTTCGTGAATAGATGAAATCATATTAAGATGTATTTAGTAAATTAAGAATTCAATAATTGCTTCAGTTCGTCGAAAGTATTTGCTACAGCAAAGTAATTCTTCAGAGGACGATGTGCGAAATGCTGCGTTTCCAGTCCTCCGAGAAAATCGATAATTCCGTTCCAGAAACCGTTCACATTATAGAATATCACTTTCTTTTCATGATACCCTATAGTGGCCGAAGCCATAACATGAAAAATTTCATCCAATGTTCCCACGCCTCCGGGCAATGCAACAGCTACGTCGGCTTCCTGCAACATAATATCTTTCCGGTCGCTCAGATTGACAGCCCGAAACGTTACATCAAGCAGATCGCTTACCATCCCCCTCTCCTCAAGTTTAGTAGGAACTACGCCCATAATCATGGCACCATGCTCTTTTGCAGCGCGGGCAACGGCATCCATCAGTCCGGTATTCGAGCCGCCATAAATCAGCCACTTGCCGGTCTGCCCCAGCCAGGCTCCCACCTCCGCTGCTTTTTCAGCATAAACCGCATCAATGCGATCGGATGCAGAACAGAATATCGCAATTTTATTCATAATACTTTACGTTAAGCCACACTGCCTGTTTACACAGATACATGCAAAAATCTTATAGTTCAGCCTATACACAACTAAAAAATTTACCAGACAACTGATGCAACCGGCAGTGAGAGAATCAATATTCTTGCAAATATCCGTATTTTTTCAGTTACGACAATAAGTATTATTGTATTTTTGTATCGAAAATCGACTCAAAGAAAAAACTCATGCCATACAATACCTTTATTCTGCCCAACGGGTTACGCATTATACATACTCCAAGTACTACCAATGTTACTTATTGCGGATTCGCCGTCGATGCCGGTACACGCGACGAATATCCCGACGAGCAAGGTATGGCACATTTTGTGGAACACCTTATATTTAAAGGAACACGCAAGCGGCGTGCATGGCATATCCTGAACCGTATGGAAAATGTAGGAGGCGATTTGAATGCATATACTAATAAGGAGGAAACCGTCATATACAGCGCCTTCCTGAAAGAGCATTTTGCCCGTGCGGTAGAACTACTGACCGACATCGTATTCAGCAGTACCTTTCCCCAACAGGAAATAGCCAAAGAGGTAGAAGTCATAATCGATGAAATCCAAAGCTACGAAGACAGTCCGGCAGAACTAATATTCGACGACTTCGAAGAACTGATCTTTCCTGACCATCCCTTAGGACGCAACATTTTGGGGGAACCGGAACAATTGCGCCGTTTCGGCAGCCAGGATGCCCTCCGTTTTGTAGGGAGATACTATAAACCTACCAATATGGTCTTCTTTGTACAAGGCGACATAGATTTCAAGCGCATTGTACGAATCGTAGAAAAGGCGACAGCAGGAATTCCATTCTCAGAAGTAGAAGGCTACCAGCGGCAAGCTCCTCTGCCCTATCAGCCCCGACAACTCGTTTCACATAAAGATACCCATCAGGCACACGTCATGATTGGCGGACGAGGATATAACGCATACGATGAAAGACGCACAGGCCTTTACCTGCTCAACAACATATTGGGAGGTCCCGGCATGAACAGCCGGCTGAACGTATCGTTACGCGAGAAACGAGGACTGGTATATACGGTAGAATCGAACCTGACAGCTTATACAGACACCGGAACATTCTGTATCTATTTTGGCTGCGACCAGGAAGATGCCGACTATTGTACGGAGCTTGTACATAAGGAACTGAAAAAGTTATGCGACCATGCTCTGACCTCCACCCAACTACATGCTGCCAAAAAACAAATCATCGGACAAATCGGAGTGGCAAGCGACAATTTTGAAAACAATGCCCTCGATATGGCAAAATGCTTTCTCCACTACAAACGCTATGAAGAAAAAGAAGAAATATTTCAACGAATCGAAGCGCTTACTTCTTCTCAGTTGCTGCAAATCTCAAATGAAATGTTTTCCGAGAACTACCTGTCTACCTTAACATATAAATGAAATATCACAGCCCTATTTTTGTCGATTCATCAAAATAGTACATAATTTTAGACAAATCAAGAAATTTGACAAATAAAAATTTTTGCCATCCATACATATTTCATAAATTGGCCTCGTAATCAAAGTTAATAGATTCTATCTATTTATAAAGAATATTTATGGAGGACAATATTTCTGTACTTGAAATCACATCTGGAATATGCTGTATACTTACCGCTATATTCTTACATTATTCTGCCATTCCTAAGAATAACAATAAGAAAAATTACCAGAAAGGCTACATCTTGGTAGAAATAGCCTCTTTGATATTAGGGGTATCTGCCTTAACCTTTGCCTTGATGGGAGGCTACTTAAATATATATGGTAAAAGTTATTTCATCCAGCTCATCCTGCCGGTAGAAACGTTACTGGTATTTTGGATATTTGTATACCCACTTTATGAAAGGGAGAAGTTAAAAAATTTCCTCAGGCATCAGGTATTCTACACCTCTTTATTATGCACAGCCAACGTTATTTATATTTTTATGGCTGAAGGCAAACCTGGTGAATGGTTTTACTACATACTATTATCATGCTATATAATACAATTTATCTTTTATACAATCATTTACCTGCATATCGCCAAAATTTGGCTAAGAGGGAAAAGCATAGAAGCCGCAAACTTGAAGAAGTATCCCCTTCGGACATGGGCAGCAGCTTTTACAATAGGCGTAATGGGAATCATAGCCGAAATATACCCTAATTATATTTATTTACAAATATTCACCCTATGCTATACAGTATTCTTTATATCATTAGGCATCCAATATCACAACTATAGTGTAATAGCTCCCAGCGAGCCATCAGCCAGTAAAGAGTCAAGCTCTCCTACTATATCCGAGCCGCATCATCCAGAAGAGAAAAGGCACAGCCAGAACAACGACGTCATAAAAGAGAAGATAGCACTATGGAAAGAGAGTAAAGGATATTTAAAACTGGGCATCACGATTCAAGACCTAAGCCGTGAAATAGGTGTAAATCGTACATATTTGTCAAATTACATCAATGAAACCTATCAGACAAATTTCAACGGATGGGTTAACGACCTCCGCATAGAAGAAGCCAAGCAAAAAATTATACAATCACCCGACATAAATCTGAGCGACCTTGCCGAAATGGTAGGATTTGCCGACCAGGCGCATTTCAGCAAGCAATTCAAACTAAAAGAGGGCATTCCGCCTTCAGTTTGGAAGAAAGACCACCGCCCCCAAAAAGAAAAAAGTTAATTTTTACCTTTTTGTCAAAAAATACACAATTATATACAATTAGACAAGGAAGAGATTGGTTTTTAGGGATAGATTTGCACAATCAAATAAAAAGCGATAAAGAATAATAAAAGAACATTATCAATTATCATTCATTAATTAATTAAAAGTATGAAGAAAAAATTCTATGGAGCCCTTATGCTGGGAAGTGCACTTCTCGCGGGGGGAATGGTATCTTGTTCTGATTACGATGACGACATTGATAGCTTGAACAATCGTGTTGCAGCTGTTGAACAGACAGTAAAAGACCTTCAAGACAAAATCAATGCAGGAGCAGTAATCACAAAGGTCGAACCTACAGAAAATGGGGTTAAAGTAACATTGAGCAACAATGAAACTTTTGAGTTGCAAAATGGAGCTCCAGGTGCAGCTACAACTGTAGAAATCGGTAGCAATGGCAATTGGTTTATTAACGGAGTAGACACTGGCAAACCATCTAGAGGTGAAAAGGGCGATAAGGGAGATCAAGGTGACCCCGGACAAGCAGGAACATCAGCAACAGGCAAATACTACAAACCTGGAGAGAACGGATACTGGATTGAAGTAACTGTTGATGCAGAAGGTAAAGAAACAGAAAATGAAACAAGCACCAGCTGGATGCCAGAGGGTACAATGACAGCAGTATGGGATTCTGAAAATGGTAAATTGTTGGTAAGTAACGTTAAAGGCTATAATGGAATTCTAACCATTACTTTATCAACTGAATTAAAATCATTGGTTTTCCAACCTGAATTCTACTATCAAGGAATTGAAGCAATGGAAGCCAAGACTTTTAATTACACAGAAAAGAGTGTACAAAAAGTTAACGCAGATGATGACTTCTCAACAGATGCTCCCGTAGCAGGCAACGGTGTGGCAATGACTCCTGGATTAGTTGCTAAATACCACATGAATCCATCTTCTGCAAATTGGAAAGATATTAAATCTTTGAGCTATGTCAGTGATGATAAAAATTATACAAGAGCTAACGATGTTGTTAAAGCCAATGTATTCGATTGGGAAGGTGAAGAAGGTATTTTAACCGTACATTCTCAATTGACTGATGGTACTATCAAAGATATCAACAATGATCAAAAGGTTACTGTATTAGCATTGCAAGCTAACTATTCTGCAGGCGAAAAAGATACAATCATCACTTCTGATTATGCAGCCGTAAAAGCTACTAATTATAGAGATATGGTTTTAGCTCATGTAACAAACGGCGTATGTAATCATTTATATACCAGCGCACAAGAAGCTATTGGAAATGGTGCTAGTTATATTGTTGTATGGAATGATGAAGGATTAGATGTTGCAGAATTAATTCAGACTCATTATATAGATAACACAAATGCTCATGTCGCATGGGATAAAAATGCTACTGAGAAAACAGTTAATGACTATGGATTCAAATATAGCTATGAACTTGTAGGTTATCATGTAGGAGATAATAAAACATCAGAAAGTGCTCATGCTGTTATGAAAGGTTCTCTTCTGAAGCCATGTATGCCTGTAGACGGTAAACAGCCAACATGGGATGCAGCTCAGCAAAACAAAGCAGAAAAGGGTCGTGAGCCATTGGTACGTGTTATTTTGACAGATACTGTAAGCAATAAAATTGCTGCTGTAGGATATGTCAAATTCAGAATTGTTGAAAAAGAAACTCCTGCACAAAGTGAGGTTATCTTGACTCCGTCATTCGGATTTACCGATGGATATACTGTAGATTGTACAGAAACGGAAAAGACATTGAAGATTGAATGGCATGACTTCGAAGAAGATATTCTTGCACAACTTGAAAAGCAAGGAATTTCTAAAGAAGACTTCCACACTAACTTCAAGTTGAATGGTGGCAACGATGACGCAACTCAGTATGATGGTAAGCTTGCTACATCAATGCCTACTTCTAAGAAAGGTACTGTAAAACAAACCATTACAGATTATAACGATGAAGAAACTGAGATTATCACTTGGACTCTGAAGAACAATGAAGCTTATCAGTTATTCAAGAATAATGCATCTATTTCTGTAAACGTTCGTTATAGCAAAGAAGTTAGTACGGGTATTTATCAGTACGTTTATGTTACTTTGACATGGACACCTAATCCACGTAACGTACAGCCAGCTGGTACTTTAGAAAACTCTGATAAGATTAAGAATTATTGGTATGCATATAATTCAGCAACTCCAGGTAGCGGATACAGTGATATCCACGCAAATGTTGAAACTGTAGGCGAAACAAATGCTGATGATGATTTCAAATCAGATATTTTGAATACATTCGATGGCAATGATGTAACTGTTTCAGGTGTCAATGCAGTATATACAGCATTCCAAGATGCTAACTTAACCAAAACATTTACATTTGTTGATCCACAAAGTACAGATATGACTCCTGTAAAAGGTAATTCAGGTACTATGTACGATATTACAGTTGGTGATAATGGAACAACATTATATGCAAACGTAGTTAACAATCCTCTTGTAAAACAGGCTGTAGTTAAGATCAATGGTTCTATTTTGGAATATCAAGGCAAAGATAATGAAACTCTATATTCGTTTGCTAGAGATATTTTGAATGCAGCAGATCATGCACAATTCGTGGCTAACAATGAAGGCAAGAAAACATTTACAGCACAAATTCAGATTAATGCTGAAAACTGTAGTTATGTTCCATTTGAACTTGAAAACAATGAATTCTTTGCTAAGTTCTTACGTCCGATTACTATCAGTGACCCACATGAAACAAACTTTGTGGACGCTACAACAGGTGGTGCTAAAGCTGATTTGAAATTGACATTTGTAGACTGGCGTGATCATAACTTTGATAACACATCTGTTACTAAAGGTCAGAACTATTATAAATACTATGATGTTGAATCAATCGCACAGAATGGTGATATTATGACTGACTTAAACGGAACAACAGGTGTATTTGACAGAAAGTTAAGTGATGTAACAGGAAATGTTAAATTCACATTTACAGCTCCAACAAAATCTGAAATCCAAAATGGTAATGGTATCGTAAATCACTACTTCGGAACATTAAACTATGAAAATAATGGTACAACTGTAGGTGATTTCCAGATTAAAGTTCCATTTGATGTTACATACGATTGGGGTACAATCCGTGTATATGTAGTATGTAAGATTTCTCAGACTGAAGCTAACTAAGCATAAAGCCTAGAATTCTATAAATAATTAAAGTAAGGGGCTCAAAGCCCCTTACTTTTTATATTCAAAAGACAAAAAAATGAAAAGATTAAATATCATTGCAATAGCAATTTGCCTATTAAGTTTTTTCTCATGTCAATCAACTGATAAGAATCAGCAAAAAGATTCAGATACAACCGAACTAAACAATTTTGTAAGTGGGCTCGTAAAAGAAGATACAACAGCAGTCGAAAAGTTGGTAAATACTTATATGACTTATGCTCAAAACAAACAATACGCTGAAGCCGCTGCAATGCTCTTTAAACCAGATACAGCAGATATATGGAATGAACCTATACCTTTAGATAATGATGAAATGGAGAGTGTAAAGGCTGTACTTAAACGTTTCCCTGTCCAAAGTTATAAAATCACAGAAATGAAATTTAGAACAGCGGTAGATAACGAGATAAGATGTTCGTTCGTCATGAATGAATCATCAAACGTAACAAGCAGTTGGACATTCAGAGCTATGAATTATTTAGGGGGTTGGAGACTCTGCTTAATGAAATGATCCTTATATTATAGCGATAATATAAATCTCTCATAAACTATATTATATTTATGCCAATGATTTAACATTTTAAATATTTACACTATGCATTGGAATAACCTTTTAACAGCATTTGTAATTGGACTTATACCAATTTCCGCTTACTCACAAGCGACACAATCTACAACAGAAGGAAAGACAGAGTTTGTTCCTCACTGGTTCATGCAAGTACAAGCCGGTGCCGCACACACACGTGGTGAAGCTAAATTCGGAGATTTAATCTCGCCAGCTGGTGCTATCTACGGCGGCTACCAGTTTACACCGCTTTGGGGACTGCGTGCTGGAATAAGTGGTTGGCAGGCTAAAGGAGGATGGGCTGCCGGCAATCAACATTACAAGTACAATTACTTGCAGGGTAACGTAGATGCGACACTGGATTTAAGTAATCTGTTCTGCCACTATAATCCTGACCGTTTCTTCAATGCTTATATGTTTGTGGGAGTAGGTCTGAACGGAGCTTTCAACAATGACGAAGCTGTAGCATTGGCTAACAAAGGCTATGACTTACGTTACCTGTGGACAGATAACAAAATAAGTCCGGTAGGAAGAGCTGGTCTAGGCACTAATCTGCGACTGACTTCGAACTTGTTCTTTAACATCGAAGTGAACGCAAATGTGTTGTCGGATAAATTCAACTCAAAGAAGGCAGGAAATGCGGACTGGCAGTTTAATGCACTTGCCGGATTTACCATTAAATTCGGAAAGACTTCCCGTAAGACAGAACCTGTATATTATGAACCGACTCCACAACCGGCTCCTGTTGTAAAAGAAGAGCCGAAGCCTGTACAACAGCCTGCTCCGGTAAAACAAGAAAAAATCAACCTGACAGAAAATGTCTTCTTCACTATCAACTCGTCAAAGATTCGGACAGCAGAAGAACAGAAGATTGAAAAACTGGCAGAATTCATGAAGAATCATGCGGACTGCAAAGTTACGATCTGCGGATATGCCGACAAGCAGACCGGTAATGCAAATATTAACATGAACCTTTCTAAGAAACGTGCTGAAGCCGTTGCTGCCCAACTGAAAGAAAAAGGCATCGACAGCCAGCGTATCACTGTTGATTACAAAGGTGACACTGTACAGCCATTTAGCACGGCCGAAGAAAACCGTGTGACAATCTGTATAGCAGAATAACAGAACCCTTTAATTCTTCATAACACGAAAAGGAGTGTCGCTCTCTCTTCCCCCTGAGAGGTGTTGACACTCCTTTATTTTTTTCATATAGCCCCGCTTTTTACACGTAAAGAATACTTCAACCCGGGGAGAGCAACCTTATTTACACGGCAACAGAACATACGCGATTGTTTTTCCCGGAAAAATTAGTACCTTTGCCCGAGAAAGTATCTAATAACAAACGCACTAAGCTATACACATGAAAATAGAAGATAAACTGACTGCCTCCGTCATCAACGGGGTAAAAGAATTGTACGGTGCAGAAGTTCCTGCTAAAATGGTACAATTGCAGAAAACCAAAAAAGAGTTTGAAGGTCATCTTACGCTCGTGGTTTTCCCTTTTCTGAAAATGTCGAAGAAAGGTCCGGAACAGACTGCTCAGGAAATCGGTGAATATCTGAAACAGAATGAACCGGCTATCGCAAGCTATAATGTAATCAAAGGATTCTTGAACCTGACTATTGCATCGGATGTATGGGTGGAACTGTTGAACCGTATTCACGCTGATGCACAATGGGGAATACAGAAAGCTGCCGACAATGCACCGCTGGTAATGATTGAATATTCTTCTCCCAATACAAATAAACCGCTCCATCTGGGCCATGTCCGCAATAACCTGCTGGGTAATGCACTTGCCAATATCATGGCTGCCAACGGCAATAAGGTTGTGAAGACTAATATCGTAAACGACCGAGGCATTCATATCTGCAAATCAATGTTGGCTTGGTTGAAATATGGTAATGGCGAAACGCCTGAATCATCGGGCAAGAAGGGTGATCACTTGATTGGTGATTATTACGTGGCTTTCGACAAGCATTATAAAGCTGAAGTAGCCGAACTGATGGAAAAAGGGTTGAGCAAGGAGGAAGCCGAGGCTCAGTCACCTTTGATGCAAGAAGCTCGCGAAATGCTTCGTAAATGGGAAGCAAATGATCCTGAAATCCGTGCGTTGTGGAAGAAAATGAACGACTGGGTTTATGCGGGATTCGATGAAACATATAAAATGATGGGCGTCAGCTTCGACAAGATATACTACGAATCAGAAACTTATCTGGAAGGAAAGAAAAAGGTTCTGGAAGGGCTCGAAAAAGGTCTTTTCTACCGCAAGGAAGATGGTTCTGTATGGGCTGATCTGACTCCGGAAGGACTGGATCATAAATTGTTGCTGCGTGGCGACGGTACTTCTGTATATATGACTCAGGATATCGGTACTGCCAAACTCCGTTTCCAGGATTTTCCTATCAACAAAATGATTTATGTAGTAGGAAACGAACAGAATTATCACTTCCAGGTACTTTCTATTCTGCTCGACAAGCTGGGATTCGAATGGGGCAAGGATCTGGTTCACTTCTCTTACGGTATGGTAGAATTGCCTGAAGGTAAGATGAAGAGCCGTGAAGGTACGGTTGTTGATGCCGACGACCTGATGGAGGCTATGATAGAAACAGCTAAGGAAACCAGCAGTGAACTGGGCAAACTGGACGGACTGACTCAGGAAGAGGCAAACAACATCGCACGTATTGTCGGTCTGGGTGCTTTGAAGTACTTCATCCTGAAAGTGGATGCACGCAAGAACATGACGTTCAACCCGAAAGAATCTATCGACTTCAACGGTAATACAGGACCGTTTATCCAGTATACTTACGCTCGTATCCAGTCTATCTTGCGTAAAGCTGCAGAAGCTGGTATCACCATCCCTGCTGTAATTCCAACAGGTGTGGAACTGAGTACCAAAGAAGAAGGATTGATTCAGATGCTTGCCGATTTTACAAACGTAGTACGTCAGGCCGGCAGTGATTATAATCCGTCTATTCTTGCAAACTATGCATACGAACTGGTAAAGGAATATAATCAGTTCTACCACGATTTCAGCATTCTGCGTGAAGAAAATGAGGCACTGAAGGTATTCCGTCTTGCCTTGAGCCAGAATGTGGGAAAAGTAGTTAAGCTGGCAATGGGACTGCTCGGTATTGAGGTTCCAGAACGTATGTAATCAAAATACAAAATAAATATAGTATTTCATAATTCACCACGGATTATACAGGCTTTGCACGCTATGTGTAAGAATCTGCGTAATCTGTGGTGAATTGGTTTATAACGTATCCTTTATTGACAAGTTATGGCAAAGCAGCAGAAATTTTATGTAGTATGGAAAGGTGTGGAACCAGGAATATATTCTTCGTGGACCGACTGCCAGCTGCAAATCAAGAATTACAAGGGGGCTATATATAAGTCTTTCTCTACCCGTGAAGAAGCAGAGCATGCCTTTGCCACGCCGGCACATCATTTTCTGAAAGGAAGTCATTCGCAAACAAAAGAAACATCTGAGAAGAAGATTCCCGAGAACTTCGATCTTAATTGCCTCGCCGTAGATGCGGCTTGTAGTGGAAATCCTGGACCAATGGAATATAGAGGCGTGTATTTGCTGACCGGACAGGAAATATTTCATTTCGGACCGATGTATGGGACAAATAATATCGGAGAGTTTCTTGCTATCGTACACGGACTGGCTTTGATGAAACAAAAGGGAATCAATATGCCTATCTATTCCGATAGCCGCAATGCCCTGAACTGGGTAAAACAGAAAAAATGTAAAACGAAACTGGAACGTACGGAGAAAACGGAAGCATTATTCCAGCTCATAGAACGGGCAGAAAAGTGGCTGAATGAAAATCAGTATACCACTCCTCTGCGTAAATGGGAAACTGATGTGTGGGGAGAAGTTCCGGCTGATTTCGGCAGAAAATAACTTTCTGCCTGCCTAATACACTTCACCAACCGCACAAACAAGTCTGTTAGCGCCCCAGATAACGGGCATATCGGGGATAGTTTCTCCGCAACAGTCTCAAAAATTTTCTCCAGAACTTCTGACTAAGCAAGAAGAACAAAAAGATAGTTCCGACAATACACACTGCGCCAAACAACTCTTTCAGGCTCGTCAAAAGGGTCTGACGGGTTACTTCGGCATAAAGTTGCTGGATAGATACATCGGGCATCCATTCTTTTACCAAATCCATTTTACGGCTTAACAAGCCGATATTATCCTGCTGCATATATTTGAGCCAGCGGTTCAGGATAGCTGTGCCTAAGGGCGTGGCAATACTGGTACGAATAAAGCTCAACACGCATAGTCCCTGAAAGAAATGCTTGAATGGAACTGTCTTGGCTACATAAATAGTCAGTGAAATATAAAGTATCCCATGCCCTAACCCTTTCAAGAAATTAGGTATGTAAAAACTCTCTATATTCAGATTGGGATCAATCAGAAAATACATGTAATACTGATAGACTACTATTAATATAAAGCCAACGGTTATCAGCAGTTTATATCCTTTCCGCAGAACAACCTGACGGTAAAAAACGACTCCCGCACCAGCCAATATGCCGATAAACACACACCAGTTGATGGATACAGCATTCAATGTATCGTACTTCAGGATGGAGCTCATAAACATTTCCTGCAAAACGGATGAGGTCGTAAGAAACAGACACAGCATCAGGAAAAGAAAAAGAATGGTCGGGAAATGACGGTACTTGAATACGTGAGGGTCTATATAAGGATGACGAAGGGTAGTCATGCGGTTGATATTTATCAGTATCGACACCACTGCCAGCACAATACAAGCGCGAATCAGTGAACTGTCCAGCCAGTCGTAATATTCGCCGTAGATACAGACAAACACGATGGAAAACAATACAACTCCCCACAGAACACCTCCTAACCAGTCTATACCGTATAAAGGCAATTTTTTTCCGGGACGGAAAGGACGAGTCAGAAAGTATACGAAAAACCATACCACAGCCAGCAGACCAATGACCAGCCAGTGCATGTACTGCCAGTTCGCCCAGTCGCTGATGTGCGTAGCTACAAGCCCGGAAAGCTGGATACTTTCAAGAACGATAATATAAATAACCGGATAGAAAACAGAAAAATTTCCCGAAGGGGTTACACTCAAACGAATATTCGAGAAGCACTCAAAGGTACCCCACATACGGAAAAATCCTGAGATAAAACACGTCACGACCAGTACAAATATGTTTTCGGCATGCATTGTCACCAGATTACAACAGATAAGTACCGGGCATACTGTCAAAAAGATACGGCGGGTAGTAAAACGAAACTTCAGACGAAACAGGATAGGAAAAATAAGCGTCATCCCAATAAAGGAAGCATATCCTGCCATCATAACATCTTCCTTAAGACACCCCAGTGCACTTGACATCTGCACTGAAGTGGGAAGAAACACTCCCCCGTTGAACTGAAAGACCAATGCAAAAAACATGGAAAGAAATACACACAACGAGGTTGGAAGGTATTCTTTAAAATACAAAATTCTTGGGCGCTGTTCTGCTGCCATATTATTCTCCTTACTGTAGTTTTACGTAACACTCTACGTTCATACCTGCACGCAGACGGTTCAGGTTCTCTTTGCTGTTATTTTCGGTAAATTCTATACGGACCGGTATTCGCTGCTCTACCTTTACAAAGTTTCCGGCCGAATTATCCTGAGGTATCAACGAATAAAAAGAGCCGGTAGCATCTGAAATGGAAACAATGCGTCCTTCGTACGTAACTCCCGGAATGGCATCTACATTCATTTCTACCCGCTGTCCTTGCTTCATATCGGTAGTCTGCGTTTCCTTATAATTGGCTATTACCCATTTTTCTGTACCGTCTACCAGGGTAACCAATGTTTGTCCCGACTGGACCAGTTCGCCCTCGTGAATATTCTTACGACCGGTTACGCCATCGGCTGTAGCACATATTACGGTATACGACAGATTCAGCTTGGCAAGATTTAAAGCAGCCTCGGCCAACTTAATATCCGATTCATTTTGCTCCAGACGCTGGGTCTGCTCCTGCTTAACAAGCTCAGACGATTCTTTCTGACGTACCAACTGTTCGTATTTGGCCTTGGTAGCAGCATAATCAGTCTTTACACGGTCAAACTGCTGGGGAGTCACAGCCTCTTCCTTCATCAGTTCGGCATAACGCTTGTAATCGGTTTCTGCATTCTGAAGGCGGACACGCTGTTCTTCGATAGCAGCCTCGGTAACGTAAATATTACTTTGCGTTGTATTGATGGTAGTATGCATGGCACTTTTTCCTGCCAGTGCATTCTGATAATCAGCCTCAGCCTGAGCGACCTTCAACAGATATTCTGTATTTTCTATCACAACCAGAGTGTCCCCCTTCTTTACAGACTGGTATTCTTCGAAATAGATTTTCTTAATGAAACCTTGTACGCGGGTATTGATCGGACTTAAATGCTGTTTGACTTGCGCATTATCTGTATATTCCACATCGCCCAGATGAATAAACTTGCCACCTACCCAGCTGATTCCTCCCGCCAATACCAATGCAATAAAAAAATTCGGGATAGCTCTTTTCTTATTTTTTATCATAATGTCTTCTTTATTTATTATTAGCCTTATCAGAGATTTCCAGTCAGTTTTTTCAATAAGTAATACTGGTATAAAATACCTATCTGGTAGTTTGCCAGCTGCAATTCCATATCCAATTGCGTATTGCTGGCATCCAGCATGTCGGTTATCAGCGCCAGTCCGTTCACATATCGCTGACGTACGATATTAAAGTTTTCATGTGCCAACTGCACACTCTTTTTCTGCGTACGCAAACGGATGTATGCCTCGTTCAGATTAACGTAGGCTGCATGGATATCGTTTTCGGCTTCTTCTTCCGCCAGTCTGCGCGCCTGTTCCATCTTGCGGGTAGATATCTGTGCCTGCTTCAGCTTTTTCTTGCTTTTGAATAAGGCATCGATATTATACGAAATACCTACACCGGCATACCAGTAAGTAAAATTATTGTTCAATGGAGGTACTTCTACCAGGATAGGACCGCTAAAATCGTTTGCTGCAACCAGACTGATCTTCGGTCTTCGCTCGGCACGTATCAGTTCCAGCTTATTCTTTTCCTGACTGATTTTCACATCTGCCAGCTTGAGAGAAGGTGTGTGAGGGATTTCCTGCAACCAGTCGGCTTCTTCCCGGTGTTCGACATTGATTTTGAACAATTCGGTTGTATCGGGGAGAATCAGTACACCAGGCTCCAGACCGATAGCCGTTGCCAACTTATGACTCAGCACATCAATCTTGTCCTTAACGGAAGTCAATGAAAGTTCCAGGCTTTGAAGCTGAAGCTCGTAACGAGTAATATCGCTTTTCAATGCTGTTCCCTGACGATAAGATGCTCTCATATCCTTTACCAGCAAACGAGTTTGTGAAATATTACTTTCATACACACGTTTCTGATTGTTCAACTGGAAAAGATCCAGGTAATATCCTGCCAGAAGGAAACGGATGTCCTGACGATTACCTGCATATTCCAGTTCTGCCTGCCGTTGCTGCAACTTGCTCCGCTCGATCCCTTTCGTTATCGCTCCTCCGGCATAAACTACCTGACTTGCCTTTACGACAAAAGAATTGCCGAAATGAGGCATATCAGCATGTACAGCATCGGAAAAATCTCTGTCGGTCATCACTCCATCGCCGATGTACTTAAAATCCATCTGCGCCTGAATAGACGGCAAGCGATCGTTGCAAGCTACTTTTACTGCCTGTTCCGCTTCAGATACTGCCAAATCGTACAACCGAATGCTCTTGTTGTGCTGATCGGCCAGTTGAAACATTTCATCGACTGTCAATAAACGAGTCTGGGCTGACACACTCCCCAATAAACCTAAAAAAACAACACTAACTAATAATACCTTTTTTATCATATACTTGTTTAGCCTTTATGCAACTGATGCCAGATTAATAAATTCTCATTCCTGCATCTGGTCCACGACAAGAGAAACACTATTCTCTTAATCCTAAAAACTTACCTATATTTTTTGTCATGCAAAATTAAGCTTTTATTTTTGCTCCGAATTTGCACATTACGCAACAATATTACCAATATACGCCAAAAGTAAACCATGAATACAGAACAGCAGGAATACATCTCGTTGATCAAACGTTCCACACAAGATGATATTCTCATCAAAAGAACCGGATGGGAAGAAATCAACCTGCTGGAGCACGCCCATAAAAAATTCCAGATTATCTACACTTTATCTGGCACGCTGCATGTGGAAACTGAAGGCGCCAACTATTTCGTTCCCGAAAAACACATTGCATGGATTCCAGAAAACGCCAGCCATAAGCTATCCAGCAACAGCCGACAAGTTTCACTCATCATCTTCTACATAAGTTTGAATGTGACACCCGACGACTGCAAAAGCCGTTTTTCAATATACAGTACCAATACCATTATCGCAGAGAACCTGAAGTTTATTGCCTCAAAAGGAAAACTGATTACTCGTAGCGAACAGAGTGATCTATATAATTTTACACTAAGCTTCTTCAGCCTGCTTCCACAAATGACTCCCGGAGCAGATGTATTGCTGAAAACGCTTGTCATACCCAACGACTCCCGGCTTCATCCTATACTGGACTACATCATGGATCACATGCATGAAGAATTGAATATGGAACAGATTGCTTCACAATATAACCTGTCAGTACGTAACTTGAGCAGGCTGTTTCATACATCGGGCATCCACTTCAGCAGCTATGTAAACCACCTTCGCATTACACGTGCCATCGAACTGCTGACTGACGGAGAATACACAGTACAGGAAATTGCCTATAAAGTAGGTTTCAATACACCCAATAATTTCAACAGGGTATTCAAACAAATCACAGGAAAGTCGCCCAAAGCATATATCACAGGGGTCTGAAAAAACAAATATAGTGAAAAGCCGGGGTACAAATCTGAAGAAGGCTTAGTCGGCAAGCCAAAAATATGTATCTTTGCAACTT